>DAIUED010000494.1:0-1504 GCA_036845295.1 Bacteroidota bacterium | reverse complement strand
GATCGTGGAGTAATATACAACCACCACCATGCTTAAGCCTTCCTGCAACACAGGAAGGCTTTTTTCATACTCAAAGGTCGAATTTCCTGTACTCTCCGGGTTTCAGATCTCCCAGTTCGATACTATCTATGCGGATCCGGATAAGGCGGCTCACGCTGTTGCCGAGTGCTTTGCACATTCTACGGATCTGGCGATTCTTGCCTTCTGTTAATACAATCCTGAATTCGTATGCCGTGAGTTTCTCGGCAAAACAAGGCCTGGTATGGCCAATCATGATATCAACACCTGAACGGATTTTTTCGATGAACTCATCGTTTATCTCGCGTATCACTGTAACAAGGTATTCTTTTTCTTTTTGATGAAGCGGCGAACACATACGCTGAATATACTTACCGTCGTTGGTAAGGATCAGCAATCCTTCCGACTCTTTATCGAGGCGGCCAGCAAAACCCAAATGCCGGTCGAAATGAAATATGGTATTGAGGTTATTACTGATGGCTTCGTTGTGGGTTGTTTCAATACCTCGCGGCTTATACAAGGCAATGTAAGTGAACGCCATCCCGGGTTTCAATAATTCTTCTTTGTAGTGCAGTTCAGAGGTTTCATCGAACAAAATGTTTTCCCGGATCACATTACCGTCCACGCTCATATCTCCTGAGTTGATGGCACGGATAGCCTCCTTATTGGTAAAGCCCAGACGGTGTACAAGATAATACTTGATATGAAGCCTAAAACTCATCTTACAATTGTGATGGCAATGTATCTTTTTTAATTGAAAACGGCACAAAATTTGCCAGCGTTCCGGTTAATTTTGCTAAATTTGTACCCTTTTTAACATCGCTATGGAAAAACCCTATTTTGCACATTCCTCTGCATTTATCGACGAAGGTTGCAGCATTGGAAACGGCACCAAGATCTGGCATTTCAGTCACATTATGCCTAATTGCAAGATAGGAGAAAATTGCAATATCGGACAGAATGTGGTGATTTCTCCTGACGTTGTTTTGGGAAAAAACGTGAAGATCCAAAATAACGTATCGATCTATACAGGTGTTACCTGCGAAGACGATGTATTTCTTGGTCCGTCGATGGTGTTTACCAACGTTATCAACCCGCGCAGTGCGGTAAACCGGAAATCGGAATACGCGAAAACACGTGTGGGCAAAGGCGCAAGCATTGGTGCCAATGCCACTATTGTTTGCGGCCATGATATCGGTGAATACGCTTTTATCGGTGCAGGTGCCGTTGTTACCAAAACCATTCCTGCCTATGCACTGGTGGTAGGAAATCCATCCCGTCAAATCGGCTGGATGAGCGAATACGGCCACCGGCTTGAATTCGATGCATCAGGAACTGCCCGATGCCAGGAAAGCGGACAGACTTACAAATTAGAGAATAATACGGTAAAACGAGTATCATAACAATCATGTCTAAAATTAAATTTGGAGTAGTTGGTCAAGGACACATCGGTAAACGCCATGCCGAAATGGTAAGGCGAAATGCC
>DAIUED010000493.1:0-1518 GCA_036845295.1 Bacteroidota bacterium | reverse complement strand
AATCTCTTCCTTAACAAAACGGTAAGCCATGTAAAGGCTGGGAATAATGGTGAGTAAGGCAGTGGTCCAGATGTAGAACCGAACCTTTTTTTCTGTGGCGCTATCTACAAAATGTTTTGGTTTAAATTTCAGGAACCTTACGATCAGAGACGTTGAGATACTGATAAAAACACTGTTGATGAGGAACAGGTAAAAAGCTCCTGCAAAGTAATAGAAGTTGCCGGTGCCGATGCCGTAACCCGCAGTGCATAGCGGCGGCATGAGCGCTGTGGCAATGGCTACGCCGGGAATAGCGTTGCTAATGCTTTTGCGTGAGCCGGCAATAATACCAGCCAGTCCGCCAAAAAACGCAATGAGAGCATCCCATAGGGTTGGGCTTGTGCGTGCCAGTAATTCCGATTGGGCGGTGTGAATAGGCGTGATCCAGAAATACAGCGCAGAAGTGGCGATACTGATAACCACGGCGATGAACAGATTTTTTAGCGAAAAGCGGATCAGGCTGAAATCGAAAATGCCTGCCCCAAGCCCAACACCCACGATAGGTCCCATGAGTGGCGAAATAAGCATGGCACCGATGATAACGGCCGCCGAGTTGGTATTGAGGCCAATCGATGCAATAAATATGGCAAAGATGAGTGTCCAGAGGTTTGTACCCCTGAACTCTACATTGCGCGTCATCGTTGCTACAATTTCTTCTTCATTGGCTTTGTCTTCATCGAGATTGAACCGGTATGCCAGGATGTTTTTTAGTAAATGCTGAATACTCACGTTTAGTTGATTTTAATGGTTAGTCTATAAAAAAGTACAAGTATTAATAGCGTTTTAGCAGGTGCTTGATCGTGAGGCCCTGAACTAAAACCGAAAAAAGCACGACACAATACGTACATACCAGGAAGAGATCGCTTTCGCGAACCCGGTGGGCAAGCGATAAAGATAATGCAATGGAAATGCCGCCGCGGAGACCACCCCAGGTAAGCACTGCCAGGTTAAGCCTTTTGCGTGGTTCCCGGCGGTTGAAAACAAAAAAGGCCGGAAGCAACGAAATGTAGCGGGCAGCAAGCGTAATTCCAATCAATATAACGCCAATGAGAATATAGGTGTTATCGTAAGGGATCAGAAATATTTCAAGTCCCATCAGTACAAAAAGGATCGTGTTGCATATCTCGTCGATCAGCTCCCAAAATTTGTCAACATACTCAGCGGTTATATCCGACATGGCATTGGCTTTTCCTTTGTTCCCAATAATGAGGCCTGCAACCACCATGGCCAGCGGGCCCGAGGCATGGATGGACGAGGCAAGGCTGTAGCCGCCGGTTACTACGGCCAAGGTAATGAGCACTTCGGTTTGGTAATGATCAATGGTTTTAAGAAGGATATACGCAATATAACCCATCACAAAGCCAATGGCGATGCCGCCGAGGATCTCGATCGTAAACATCCCCAATACGATGCCAGGGGTAACTGCACCTTTTCCGCCCATAATCAGCGTGAGGATAAGGGTAAAAGCCATGATGCCGA
>DAIUED010000492.1:0-1529 GCA_036845295.1 Bacteroidota bacterium | reverse complement strand
ATCTCCAGGATCTTCGAACGGCTATATAGCTCACGGTGTTCTTCTGCCCGCTGCTCTTTGGTAATGATCACACTGTTGAGTGCCTCGCCAACCGTTTTTGGGATCTCGGTCATCAACCCGTCGGAATCGATCCGCATAAAATCGGAAGATACGGGAAGCCGCATCACCCGCCGATCGAGCGGTGGCCGGCAAGCCAGAAGACTTTTGGTATAGGGATGTTGGGGATTGCTGAAAATTTCCAGCACCGGCCCTTGTTCAACTACTTTGCCCTTGTACATTACCATCACCGTATCGGCAAGTTCCGCAATCACGCCCAGATCGTGTGTAATGAACATGATACCCATGTCTTGCTCGCGTTGAAGCTGCAGCATGAGGTCGAGAATGGTTTTTTGTACTGTCACATCGAGTGCCGTGGTTGGTTCGTCGGCAATCAGGATGCGTGGATTGCAGCTCATGGCCATGGCAATCATCACCCGTTGCTTCTGTCCGCCGGAAATCTGATGCGGATACACATTAAATACCCGCTCAGGATCCGGAAGTTGCACCTGTTCGAACAGGCGAATGGTTTTCTTACGGGCCTCTTTGCGCGAAATTTTCTGATGGAGCAAAATAGCTTCCATCACTTGCGAACCACAGGTATAAACCGGGTTGAGACTGGTCATCGGCTCCTGGAAAATCATGGCGATCTCGTTGCCCCTGAAAGACCTCATGGCTTTGGCATCGAGGTTGCGCAGGTTTACTTTTCCTTTTTCTTTGGAGTGGTATAAAATTTCGCCGCCCGACACATAGCCAGGCGGATTTGGAATAAGCTGCATGATGGAAAGCGAAGTGACCGATTTACCGGAGCCACTCTCGCCAACAATGCCGATAGTTTCGCCTTTGTGCAAGGTAAACGACACGTCGTTCACCGCTTTCATCGGCTCTCCGTCCGATTTGAATTCAGTGACGAGGTTCTTCACCTCCAGCAAAATCTCTTTTTCCATAATTGTACGACGAATATAACAATTAGCGGTTCAAAACAACGTCTTTTGGTTGGCTAAAAGTCTGGTTTCATCGATTTTTTCGTAGTTCGCCGATACTAGTTTAGCCTTTGTAAAAAAGCCATTTCCCTATTTCTTTCCAACCTGCTTTTTTGCCATACATCAGAATGCCTGTACGGTAGATTCTGCCGGCAAGCCAGGTGAAAAAGAGGAAGCCCAGCACTAGCAGTACCATGGACAATAACAACTCCCACACCGGCACATCAAACGGCAGGCGCACCATCATGACTATGGGCGATGTGAGCGGGAAAATAGAAAAGAACTGTGCCATGCCGCTATCCGGATCGGTAGCTACCGCCTGCGCAATGATAAAACTGGCGATGAGCGGAACCGTGACGGGCAGTATGAACTGCTGCGTATCTGCTTCGCTATCCACAGCCGAGCCAATTCCTGCAAACAGGGCTGCATATAATAAATACCCGAAAAGGAAATAAAAAGCAAAACAAATCAAAATTTTCGTGATATCAATGTTTTGGAACTCGTTGATAC
>DAIUED010000491.1:0-1535 GCA_036845295.1 Bacteroidota bacterium | reverse complement strand
GACGTTCGGCGACCAATGTGTTGGGCAATGCTGTAGCCAGCGCCGTGGTTGCCAAATGGGAAGGTGAAAAACTAGAGCCTAAAAGCAATCCAAATTAACTAACGCCAGGCTATACAATCAGTCGGATTTCGCTACCTTTGTGCCCGTTCCGGACCATTGCCATGAAGTTCCGACAACTTGTAAGCAAACAAAAAACGGCAGGTATTACCGGGCAGAAAAAACAAAAAAGCGATGTTGTTTTACTGGCTTAATCTTATCGGTATTTTCTTTTTTACCATCTCCGGTTCGCTGGCTGCGCGCGACAAAAAGCATTATCATGACTATTTCGGGGTGTTCTTCACCGGCTTTCTCACAGCCATCGGCGGTGGTACCCTGCGCGATATGATGCTGGGAGCTTATCCGATCTCCTGGTTAAGCGATCGTAATATTCTCATTTCTATCATCATCGCCTTTTTGGCGACGCTCTTGTTCAAAAACGCGATCGTTCGGCTACGCCGCACGCTCTTTCTTTTCGATACGATTGGTGTAGGGATTTACACTATTTTGGGCGTCGAAAAAAGCCTTCAGTACCACGTTAATCCATTTGCAGCAGTTATTTTAGGTCTTATTTCTGCTGTGTTTGGTGGCGTTATCCGCGACACGCTCATTAACGAGATCCCATTGATCTTTGCCAAAGAAATTTATGCTACCGCCTGTCTTACCGGCGCCGTGCTTTATACCTCGATGCTCTACCTGCACATAAACCCCGACATCGCCGCCCCGGTTTGCATGAGTGTGATCATCATTTTCAGGGTACTGGCGGTAAAATATAAACTGGCCCTTCCAAAATTTGACGCGGGCAATAGGACGATAGATTGATATGGAAACGAAAGAAATTGGCTACATCAGCAAAACACACGGACTAAAAGGACACGTGATCTTGAAAGTGGCGCCCCACCTGGATATCGATGCAGAAGATATCCGTTCGGTATTTGTAGAGCTGAATGGTTCACAGGTTCCGTATTTCATCGAAGAGTGCCGCCTGGCCAACAATGGCTATATCCTGAAACTGGAAACCCTCGACAACGTTGACACCTCTAAAAAACTGATCGGAAAAAAGGTGTTTGCGCTCGAAGAATTCGTTCTGGAAGACGAAGAATCGCTGAGCGAGTTTGTAGGGTATGCAATTATCGACACACGTCTGGGAAATATCGGTACCATAACGGAAGTGGATGAAAAAACCGACAATGTGATCATTAAAGTCGTGCATCCCAGCGGGGCCGAGATCATTCTGCCATTTAACGACGACTTTATTATTGAAATTGACGACGACGAGAAAACCATCGCGTTCGACTCGCCCGAAGGCCTGGTAGAAATGTACCTCCAATCTTAACACGTTGTATTAGCCCACACTGGCACGGGCAAGCAATGCACCACAGCGCGGTTGAGTACACTTTTGGTAAGCAGTTCCCGCGTACCAACCTCCAAAAAACCATCCGTAGCCTGGTCGAACTCCCGATGGACCAGCAAAAACAGCAACTGGAAGACACCTTCCT
>DAIUED010000490.1:0-1547 GCA_036845295.1 Bacteroidota bacterium | reverse complement strand
AGCCGGCGCCCAGGCACTGACCGGCAATTCGGCCAACGTGTGGTTTGCGGACCAAACGTACATCACGTTTGGGCAAGGCTTTGGAAACCGTGTTACGCCAGGCGGTGTAAAAAAGCTGGAACCCATTTTATTTGAAGGACAGATGGCGCCATTGTTTTCCTTGCAATTTCGCCGGCGGGTGCCGTTTGGTTTCGCGCTTTGTCCTAAGATTGTATTCAGGATGTTCAATGAATACAGTTACCCTGTGAAAACACCCAGTTATATGCCATTTTTACTTATTTATCACCGGGTAAAGTTTCCGTTTTTGAAACACTATAATGTATTTAAACCTTTTCTAAAAGTAAAGCCTACATTTTATAATACATATAAATATGGGCACCATTCCAATGGGCAAAATGGACCTTACTTTGAGCCCGGAACGCGTAACATTAATTACAAGGACGGCAATTTTGCAACGGATTATACCGAAGTGGCAACCAGCTTTTTATCGGGCGATACGATTCATAAGCATGTTGACCTTATCAGCGGTCGTCTGGCCTTTGAACACCACCTGGGCCTCAACCGCGAAGACAGTATGTATAATACCTATTATTTTGAGAAGATCAGCCTCGAGTTGCGTCTCCTCGTGTTTCAGCGGATTACCGTCGCCACAGGTGTTTCAGCTATGTTTGGCCGCGACGGGTTTAAGCCTTGTTATGCCAGCGATACCTATATCAGTTACCGGCCATTGCCCCGCATTTCGGATATTTCAATTTTTGCCAGGCTCTATTTTGGCCCCGATTATTATAACCTGCGGTACCAAAACAACATGAGTGTGATTGGTTTTGGGTTATTGCTTGAACCCAAGGCTTTGGCCATTATCAGGAAATAAGCTAACATCTGCTTAGCAAGTGTGGGGCTGGGTATCTGTGCGGACTCTTTGCTGCAATCTTTTACCTGGCCTCGAGAGCCTCAGCCGGCACAAAAGGATTTCCGTTGCAATCGCTGGCGCCGGACGCCCAAAAAGAAATACCTGGTGTTGGCTCTAAAAGGAAGATAGTCTCCATGTAAAGTCGTTACCCTATTGGTTTTTGGTGGATTCAATTTTTAAATAAACGGACGTTAACTTAGTGTCAAATTGTCAGAACAATGCCTTATCTTTGCTGTTTACTAGCATAATACATGGAAAATAAAATAATAGACGAGTCGAAACAGGGAGAAGCACTGGTGAGGGATACGCCTCAAACGGGAGGGAAAAAACTGTTTTTGGAGAGTTACGGCTGTCAGATGAATTTTGCAGACAGTGAGATCGTGGCATCGATTCTCATCGATAAAGGCTATACGACGACCACTGATTACAAGGAAGCTGACTTGATCTTTGTGAACACTTGTGCCATTCGCGAAAATGCAGAATCGCGGGTGAGGCAACGCCTCCACGACTATAAAAAGGTAAAAAAGAAAAACAAAGAACTCCTCATTGGCGTGCTTGGTTGTATGGCCGAACGCCTGAAACATCAGTTTTTGGAGCAGGAAAAGCTGGTTGATATGGTTGTGGGGCCCGATGCGTA
>DAIUED010000489.1:0-1621 GCA_036845295.1 Bacteroidota bacterium | reverse complement strand
GATGCCGGAACGCCTGCTATTTCCGATCCTGGATTTTTGCTCGTGCGCGCATGCATTCGTCACAATGTGGCGGTAGAAACTTTGCCCGGCGCTACGGCCTTTGTGCCGGCACTTGTCAACAGCGGGCTTCCCTGCGACACCTTTGTGTTTTATGGATTTCTGCCACAAAAAAAAGGACGGCATACCAAGTTGCTTTCGCTGACAGAAGAAACACGCACAATGATCTTTTACGAATCGCCGTTCAGGCTGGTTAAATTGCTGGAAGAATTTAAAGAATACCTCGATGGCAGCCGGCAGGTTTCGGTATCGCGCGAGCTTTCGAAGCTGTATGAAGAAAACGCACGAGGCACGGTGGATGAGCTGATTGCCCATTTCAAAGCCAAAACCGTAAAGGGCGAGATCGTGGTGGTGCTGGCCGGAAAAGAGGAGGCCTGATGCCACGCCTGGTCTTGCTCATATTTCCGCTACTGTTTCTAGGCGCCTGTGCGGTGCGTTCGGTGTATGTGCCGGCCACGCAAAACGTGATGCTTTTCGACGATAAGAAGCAGATACAGGCGAATGCCTATGTAGGAACCAACACGGCGCAGATCCAGCTGGCGCACAACCCGGTGAATCGCTTTGCGATGGGAATGAGTGTGAACTATGGCTCCGGTTTGTCTATTTACGAAGGCTACCTGGGCATGTATGGTTATGCTGGTTCCAAACGTCAATGGCGCTTCGAATTGCAGGGTGGCGGCGGTTATACATCTAATTTTTCCGAACAAAACAATGCCTTCATTTCCAAAGTCAGGAGAACCAATATCCGCTACGAAACGTATTCGATCTATAACAAAGCATTTATACAACCCGCGGCGGGTTTCTTTTCCACCATCGACATGTACAAGTTGAAATATTGCCTGGCTCTGTCGTGCCGCGCCAGCTACCTCGATTTCAAGACCTATGAGTACCGCGAGCTGAGCCGCGACAGCCTGTTGGTGAACAGCCCAAATCCTTACCTCGTTAACCGCAATTACAGTAACAAAGGAATCATGATCCTGGAGCCCTGTCTTATTAATAAAGTGGGGAAGAATAACTTGAGTGCGGTAATCCAGGGACAGGTCATTATTCCGTTGGCCAGCGAGATCGATCTGCGCTATGCCAATTTCAGCCCGGTGTTCTTGTTCAGTTTGGGTGTACAGTATAACTTCGTTTTTAAAAAACAAAAGGAACCTAAATGAGAACCACCGTGTGTTTGCTAGGCCTTCTGTTAATCTGCCAGTCGTGTTTTTTTCTAGGTCCCTCGCCGAAGAAACGCTTACAGCGGATCCATGACATACAACCCATTGATGTGGCTATCGTTCCGGGCCTGCCGCTCAAACAAGGGCAATGGGACACGCTACTGAAAACGCGTATGCTCTGGTCGGAATTCCTGGTGAAAAAAGGTTACGTGAAACACGTGCTGTACTCAGGCGATGCCGTGTACACACCCTGGATGGAAGGCCCGTCGATGGCGCTTATGGCAAGGCAGCTGGGCATCGACAGTACACAAATTCTGATAGACACGCTGGCACAGCACAGCACCGAGAACCTTTACTACGGCTACTTACAGGCCAAAGCGAGCGGTTGCAAAACCATTGCGGTG
>DAIUED010000488.1:0-1623 GCA_036845295.1 Bacteroidota bacterium | reverse complement strand
TTATCCTGGTAAATAAAAAGCCAATTGCCCTGTTTGTCTTGCCAGGCGGCATTTTCGGCGGCTTTCCAGTTGCGGCGGTTGTGCGAGTACTTTACGGTTTTATTTTTCGGGTCAACTTTATACCACAGTTTATAACCGCCCTGCCACATGCCTTTTTGGGCCTTAACCCATGACTTGGTGTTTTTTTCCGGATTTTCAGGATCAACCTGGCGGCTCGCGAGGAGCCTATGGGAGTGCATGGAGAACGCAACTAAAAAAATGAAGATTGCTTTCATGATTTCTACTGATTTATGAATGTATAAATCCAGATTACAAAACTATACCATTCACTGAAACCCTCGTCGGCAAAGGGTTTGGTAAATTTTAACAAGCTGTGGAATGAGGCTTTTTTTGGATGTACTGTGTACGCGTTTCTACGAAAAGAATCGTTAAGCGGTAAGAAAAGGTTTCTCTAAAATGAGTAAGTTTGCCGCTACGTTTTAGTTTCAAGCCTCATGTCAAACTACATTCTGCGCCTGTTTTGGGCCTGCATCATCTTTACCGGAACGATCATCGCTTGCCAGGCGCAAAACGCCTTCAAAGCTAAAAAAGTGTATAAGTCGAAGACGCTTACGATCACTCAAATTGCAGAACATTCTTATCTGCACACTTCGTTTTTACAAACCCAGGACTTTGGCAATGTGCCGTGCAATGGGCTTTTGGTGTGCTACGGCAGCGAAGCCCTCGTGTTCGATACGCCTACCGATAGCATTTCTACGGAAGAGCTTATCCGTTGGGCCGAGCAATCGTTGCATGCACGCATCAAAGGCATTGTGCCTACGCATTTTCATGGCGACTGCCTGGGCGGGCTTGCCATCTTTCACGCGCATGGCATTGCGTCGTATGCCAACAACGAAACCTGTGAGCTGGCTGCCCTTCAGCACTACAGTGTTCCACGCCATAGCTTCCAGGATTCGGTTCGCTTATCGGTAGGTGGCGAGCCTGTACAGGTTAAGTTTTTCGGCGAAGGACACACTAAAGACAATGTGGTGGCTTATTTTCCGACCGATAAGGTGCTGTTTGGCGGCTGCCTGGTGAAAGAGCTGGGTGCCGGAAAAGGGTATTTGGGTGACGCCAACGTCCAGGCCTGGCCGGCGACGATTGTGCGCGTGAAACAAGCCTACCCGGAAGTAAAGGTCGTGGTGCCAGGGCATGGCGCTTGCGGCAATACAGCGCTGCTCGACTATACCAGGAAATTGTTTGCCGGAACGGAATAGCTTTTCCCATTTAGTTGAAACAAGTCGCCTTATAATTCATAAAAAACAGAACAGGATGCAGATCGAAGAGCTGATAAAAGACAAGAGCAAAAAACCAAAAGAAAAGACTGAGCTGATCAGCACCTGGCTTGTTAGCAGGGCGCTGCCGTTAGACGAGCTGCTGGCGTTTGCCTCCGGGCAAAAAGATCCTGCCAAGGCAAGCTGTATCGAAGCGATCGAGTACGCTACCAGGCAGGACGTGAGCCTTGCCGATCGTGATGTGTTGGATTTTGTAAGTCAAGCGCTGACCGAAAAGGCGCCGCGCATCAAATGGGAAAGTGCGAAAGTCGTCGGGAATATTGCACGCTTATTTCCTGAGCACCTTGCC
>DAIUED010000487.1:0-1635 GCA_036845295.1 Bacteroidota bacterium | reverse complement strand
CAAGTTCTTCATGCAAATCGGAGTTACCGCTCATCATCCGCGCGCCCATTGGCAGGGCAAGACCAAATTTAGCAGCGCCCTCGGCGTCGGCCTGGCGTACTTCCGGATGGTTGGCCAGTCCGAGGTAATTGTTTAAGCTCCAGTTAAGCAGCTCCTTACCCCTGAATTTCATGTGCGGCCCCACATCGCCCTCCAGTTTAGGGAATGTAAAGTAACCGTGCGACTCCTTGGAGTGCTCACCGATTGGCCCCATGTTTTGCTTGATCTTTTCGAAGATATCTTTCATGTGTGTTGTAAAAATTTGCGTGTGTTAAATTTGCGACAAAAGTAATAAAATTAAATGATCTTTTTGATGACCCGAAGCATGTGCGAGTACTTTTTGGTATCTGAATGAAAAATACCGTAATGGTCGAAACGATCGACACGAACACTTCCGCTGGCATGGATAATCCGCTGATTATCAAGTACAATACCCACATGCACGATACTTCCCTGCTCATTATCAAAAAACGCCAGGTCGCCGGCTTCGGCTTCTTCCACGAAGCTAAGCGGCATGCCGAGTTCCACTTGCTGGCTTGCATCCCGCGGGAGTTGATAGCCATTGAGTTTATACACCAATTGCACAAAACCCGAGCAATCGATCCCAAAAGGGCTGCGGCCGCCCCATAAATATGGTGCATTCAAAAACAGGTAAGCTGTATCAATCAGGTCTTTTACAGGCTTACGGATCGCTGCATCCGTCACATGTCCTTCAAACAGAAAACTGATTTCACCCAGGTGGCAGACATGGTTAGTAAAGCCTGGCAAAACGGCGCCGATGGTGAGCGGAAATACAGCCTGCGTATCCCGGTTGGAAATTACCTGAATCAGCTCTGAACTAAGCATACCGGCCTGCTGGATTTCCGGAGGCTGGTCTGCCAGAGCCGTGTGTTGCTTCGCGCTGATCCAGCACGGATAACGGTCGTATGATGTAACGATGGAAATCCAGTCTTCCCGTTCTTCGACGACCTCGTAGGTTTCGCCAAATAGCAACTGTGTAACCATTTCGCTGGCGCTGGCAGGCTCTCTGCGGCAGGGAACGATACTTAGGGAACAGATTCCAAAACTCATCGGGCATAAATGTAAGGCTTTGCCCGGTAGCTTAACCTGCCACGGCAACATAGTTATTCACCGCCCATTATTAATTCGTTATCTTAAACAATAAGCGTAATTTTGGTGTTTTTCCACATTATTCCATTTTTGCCCGTTTCTATGAAAATTCTCTATACTTATATCAAAGAGTACAAAAATCTTCTGTTTTTAGCCCTGGTTCTCGCGACCATCAATCAATGTTTTTCTCTGTGCGACTCGATCATTACCGGAAAACTCATTAACAAATTCAGTGCGGCACATGATGAGCCGGGTAGCACCTGGTATTGGCGTATTGGTGCCACACAAAACGAATTCATGAGCAACCTGATCGTATTCATCGGCCTTTCCATTGGTGCTGCCCTGCTCTCCCGCGTTGCCAAAAATTTCCAGGATTATTTCACCAATATCATCATTCAGCGCACCGGCGCACGCATGTACACGGATGGCATTAAAAAAGCGCTGTCGCTACCGTATAAGGATTTCGAGGACCAACGCAGCGGCGAA
>DAIUED010000486.1:0-1663 GCA_036845295.1 Bacteroidota bacterium | reverse complement strand
CGCCTGATGAGAACCAAGCGCCGGTAATTTTATTATTTTTAATGTTTTTGGCATCCGGGTTATTTCCCCCCGAGCCTTTTTATGAAAGTAGTTGTGATCACGCCTTCCGGAAAAAGCGACAATGAGATTGCCGCCGTCATTCAGATGTTTGAAGCAGGCCTCGATACGCTTCACGTCCGCAAAAACCGTTTTTCAACCAAAGAGTTGGATGCCTATATCAACCAGATACCGGCTCACTTTCATAACCGCCTGATCATTCACTCCCATCATAAACTGGCATTGAAGTACGACCTTAAAGGCTTCCATTTTACTTCTACACACCTCAAGCGGAAATTCAGGCTGTGGCTCAACACCAAACTCATCTACCTGCGCAAACCGCATCTCATCAAGAGCATTTCGTTTCGCCGGGCAACGGATTTATACCTTCCTAAGCAGGTAAAAACCGATTATTGTTTTCTGGGCACAATGTTTCACAATGTGTCGGGCGAATTGTACAGCAGTTTTTATCCGGAAGTGGTAGAAGCAGCTATCCGTAAATCGAATATGAAAATCATTGCCCGTGGCGGTATCAACGAGAAAAGCGTAGAAAAAGCCCATCAGCTCGGATTTTACGGTGTGGCGCTCTATGGCCATCTCTGGAAAAGCACGGCACCTTACACGAGATACCTCGAATTCATTAAGTTTTGTAAAGATAAAAATATTCCGGTCGAGTAAATGGAGTTCTGGGACATCGTTGCACTGATTACCGGCGTACTTGGCGTAATACTTACCGTACTCGAAAACATTTGGTGCTGGCCGATGGCGCTGACCTCGGTGGTTATTTCTACCGTTACCTTTTACAACCAACGCCTGTTTGGCGATATGAGCCTTAATGTGTTCTATTTTTTCAGCGGTGTTTACGGTTGGTATTATTGGGGTACGCATCACAAAGAAGCATTTCGTGTTTCATCCCTGCCACTGAAATACCTGCCGCATATTATTCTTTCGATCCTGATTCAAAGTGTAGCGTATTATTACATCCTCACTTATTTCCGTTCCGACCAGGTGCTTTTCGATTCGATCCTTACGGCTTGCAGTTTTACCGGCACTTACCTGATGACGCGCAAATGGGTAGAAAACTGGCTGCTTTGGGTGTTTGTAGATGTCGCCTATGTTTTTTTGTATATTATCAAAGAAATGCCTACCTATGCTATACTGTATTCCTTTTTTACCCTCATGGCCGCTTATGGATTTTATGCATGGAAAAAACAACAACACCGCCAGTAAAAAAAATTGCCATACTGGGTGCTGAAAGCACCGGGAAAAGCGAATTGTGCAAACAACTAGCCGATCACTACCACACTGCCTGGGTACACGAATATGCGCGCGATTACTTTAATGTACACGACATTAACCATTACGGGATCGAAGACCTGGATGTGATTGCACGCGGCCAATTGGAACTGGAACGAACAATGCTCCCGCAGGCCAACCGGATACTCATCTGCGACACTACGCTTATTACTATCAAAATATGGTCTGTTTACCAGTTCAATAAAATATCAGATCTGATTTCTTCTTCAATACGCGCCAACGACTACGATCTTTACCTTATTTGCAATAAAGACGTGCCCTGGACAGAAGATCCGCAACGCCGCAATCCTGACCTGCGCGATCACCTGCT
>DAIUED010000485.1:0-1677 GCA_036845295.1 Bacteroidota bacterium | reverse complement strand
CAACTCACTTTCAACACACTCCATGGCCGCTTTAACGCTTTACAATCCTTCACATACAGCGGTTTACCATATTCCTGATCGGGACTTAGCTGGGTGTACCTCGCTGCACTTAGATTATCCGCCCCTGCGGGTAATACAGTTGCTGTGGTGTCTGCGCCAGGCACGCCGCTGACAGTACAAAAGGCCGGAACTTTCGCGAGCGCAAAAAATTTCGTGGTATCGATGGCATTCGTCTTAGATGCGCGTCGGATATATACTAAAATCAAGCCTCTGCTACCCAGTTCCTGAAGTTGTTCTATAACCCGGGGATTGTGCCGGTAAATCGATGTGATCATTGTTGAACGGTCTGTTACAACCACATCCCAGGGCCAGTTCAATGCCCGCTCAACTTTTTCTTTCTCCGGGTCGATAATCACGAAACCTTTCCGTTTCAGCAAAATAAAGGTATTGTTGCTGCCATCGGATCCTAAGACCAGCACGTTGGCATTTGGAGCTACGCCAAGCGAATCAAGCAAAGCAGAAGCATTCTTGTAGATCACCGCAGAAGATCTTTCGTTGCTACCGAACAAGGCGATCCGGTCGTTTATGTGCTTGTGAGCCAACACAAATGCGGGCAAAAATAACAACAACGGTGCAAGGCTAAGGTAAAACCGCACGTGAAATACAGGCCACTGCAACACAAAAAAGAGGAATAAACAAACCAGTGGCAGGTAAAAGGTATCGAGGAAATAATAATCGTGGTTAACGAACTGGTAGCACATCAACAAATAATATAAACAGCAACCTGAAAGAAAGATAAGCGTTAAAAACAAAAATTGATGTTGCAAAGGATCAGCCAAACGCCGGTTACGCCACGCCAAATACAGACCAACAATGCCAAGTACTGCAAAAAGTAACCAGGCCGGCTCCGTGAAATAATCAAATCCCCAGCGACTGAGTGCTGCCTTCGTAAACTCGCCGAAATCCTGAAAAGATGTGGCTGGGATCAGGTAATTGAGAAAGAGAGAACCGTAGTGCTCCCGCAGGAATGCATTGTAACGGTAATACAGGGCAATGAGCAAAACCGCGATCAAAAAACCAATCGTTTTATCATACGCCGGGCGCCGACGCTTGAACAGCATCCAGAGTTCGTAGCACATCATCGCTACGAGCAGAATCGAAAAAGGCAAACGGGCGAGAGCAGCAAGTGTAACAAAAGCCACCGATAAGAAAAAGAAACGCCGGCCGCTGGTTTTAAGAAAACGGATGTAATAGTATAAACCAATGATGCTGTTAGCCAAAGAGGGAATGGTGGGCAAGAAACCAGCCTGGTAGTACAGAAACACAGGCGAACTCATGGCAAACAATACAACCAGGAGTTTTCGGCTGAAGCTATTGGTGAATAAAGCAGCGAGCTTGTAAAGAAAAAACAAACCAACCAGGCTATACAACAAGGTGTATAATCTGAATGTCCAGGGTTCTGTAGAATGAGATAAACGCATGACCCATGACACGATGTAATCATGAACCGGAAAATCGACCGACGTAATGCTTGTGGTGCGCGGGATCATGAACTCTCCGGGGAATTGGTTATTCATTACAAAAGTCTCCGGATGAAAAAGGTCTCCACCATTAGTTAAAAATCCTAAGGCCAAGGCATAGCGGTCGCATTGCGCCCAGGAATGAATGTATTGAGGA
>DAIUED010000484.1:0-1697 GCA_036845295.1 Bacteroidota bacterium | reverse complement strand
TTGGGTTTGGCTCATGCATGGAAACCGGTGACTGAGGCTCGCGAAACGGGGATTGGGTTTGGATCATGCATGAAACCGGTGGCTGAGGCTCCCGGAAACGGGATGGAGTTTGGATCATGCATGGAAACCGGTGGCTGAGGCTCTCGAAGCCAGAGGTTGTCAATCGTTGTGATCTGCTGCGCCAGGGATGGAGCGCCTGTTTGAGCTCCCTGGCTTGCCTCCGGAGGGCAGGCCAGGAGCGAGTAGCGACAGCCCGCCCGGGCGCCCCCAGATGGCCCCGCCTGTAAAAAGCTGTTTTTTGGTGAAGGCTTATGCAAAGCACATTTGGTTTGGGCATTTTTAGTATCTTTATAAAGATAATTTAGTGCAATAAACCATTTATGATCCAGTTTCAAAAATTCAAATTAAAAAATAACCTTACCGTCATTGTTCACCAGGATAAAAGTACGCCGATGGCCTGCCTGAACATTATTTATGATGTTGGCGCGCGCGATGAGGACGAAAGCAAGACGGGTTTTGCGCACCTTTTCGAACATCTTATGTTTGGTGGTAGCATCAATATTCCTAATTACGATGAGCCCCTGCAGATGGTGGGTGGCGAGAACAATGCCTTTACGACCAACGATATTACCAACTACTACTGCACCGTACCATCCGAAAATCTGGAAACCGCTTTTTGGCTCGAAAGCGACCGCATGCTGAGCCTTGCCTTCGATACCAAAAGCCTCGAAGTGCAACGCAATGTGGTGATCGAAGAATTCAAACAGCGTTACCTGAACCAGCCTTATGGTGATGTATGGTTGCTGCTCCGGCCGTTGGTTTACAAAGTACATCCTTACAAATGGGCTACCATCGGCAAAGAGATCAAGCACATTGAAGACGCGACGATGGACGATGTGAAGTCCTTTTTCAAAACACATTATAACCCAAGCAACGCCGTATT
Organism: Bacteroidota bacterium; assembly: GCA_036845295.1. Classification (GTDB taxonomy): domain Bacteria; phylum Bacteroidota; class Bacteroidia; order B-17B0; family Aurantibacillaceae; genus UBA4416. The sequence continues at coordinate 754 of DAIUED010000484.1, read as the reverse complement.
GGTAGTGGCTGGTGATGTGGAATTGGATCATGTGAAAAAACTGGCGGAAAAGTGGTTTGAACCTATCGACGCCGGTATTAAGCCGCAGCGCCGTTTGCCGGTGGAACCCGAGCAAACCGAATACCGTAGCCTGACGGTGGAACGCGATGTGCCGATCAATTCTATCTACAGGGCTTATCGCATGTGCTCGCGCAAGGATCCGGAATACCACACCATCGATTTAATCTCCGATATTTTGTCGCGTGGCAATTCGTCGCGACTTTATAAAACACTCATCAAAGACAAGCAGCTTTTTTCCGACCTGAATGCCTACGTGATGGGCGATTTCGATAAAGGTCTATTTGTGATCTCCGGTAAACTTAACGAAGGCGTGAGCATGGAACAAGCTGAAGCAGGCATAGATGCCGAAATAGAAAAGCTACAAACTGAATTGGTGCCTGCCGATGAGTTGCAGAAATGCAAAAACAAAATCGAATCAACGGTAACTTACAGTGAAACCGATGTGCTTAATAAAGCAACAAACCTGGCTATTTCGGAGTTGTTGGGTGACGCCAATCTGATTAACGAGGAAATTGAAAATTACAACCGCGTAACCGCAGAACAGATCAGGGAACAAGCAGCGACGTTGCTGCGGAAAACAAATTGTTCTACCTTGTACTATTTAAAGAAAAAGTAGATAATAGAACGCGTCGCCACGCGAAATCAACCGGAGAACGATCGAAACTAGCCGCAATCTGTTATCACGAAAGATGTA
>DAIUED010000483.1:0-1832 GCA_036845295.1 Bacteroidota bacterium | reverse complement strand
AAACGCTTTACAACCTCTCGATCTACGACCACCACGAAGGCATTGGCAACAACATTCAACTGTATGCAGATAGTGGCTACATGCAACCTTCGGCCGACACTAACTACCTGCAGATACGGCTCAACGACGGTGTGCGTTATGATGATGCCATCAAAGAGGAAGAGCAGAAAACGAGCAGGCCACTGATGCAGTTGTTTTTCAAGCAACTGAATGTGAATGTTGACATGAGTGACTTCAAGATGAAGAACACGGAAGAGGAACTTTTCAAAGGCCATCACGAAATGATGAATGTGTGGCAGATCGACCGGGAGATCGACACCTTCAACATCACCATCTTTTCCAAATACCGTTACCTGAAAAACCAGTTCACTAATTATTTTTTTACCAGAACCTATCACACGTCCTCTATGGATGTGAAACACGAGAACCTGAAAGCGTTTTATGCGTCGCTAAACAAAGACGATTTCCGGCGGGCTGTGGAAAACGCGCAAAACCTGGCGCGTAATTCGAGCGGCTTTGTTGACTCCGTCAATGAAGAATTATCGGGGCTTCGCTACAGACGCACCGACTATGAATTGGGCTGGCACAAAAAGATCAATATTTCGTTTGCCTGCATTGTGTTATTCTTCGTAGGTGCTTCGCTGGGCGCTATCATCCGTAAAGGCGGCATGGGGCTTCCGGTGGTAGTGGCCGTGCTGTTTTTCCTGCTTTACTACATCGTCAATATCATCTATGAACGCATGGTTGACGAAGGCATTTACAATGTGGTGTTTGGCGCGTGGTTTCCGCTTTGCCTGTTTCTGCCACTTGGTATATTCCTTACTTACAAGGCGGCCAAAGATTCGGCGTTGTTTGATGCAAGCCGGTACACGGAACCAGTAAAGCAATTTTTCAAGCGGTTCAAAAAAGCGAAGTATGCGGATTCTCCAAATCAGCAATAAGGCGCCCTACCCGGCCAACGACGGTAGCTCCATTGCTATATACACTTTGGCTGAAGGCCTGGCGGATAACGGTGCAAACCTTCACCTGCTTACTATTAATACTAAAAAACATTATAAACCCGACAGCGGCGTACCACAAACTTTTCAAGATAAAAGCCACTATGCTTCGGTGTATCGCAATACCAATACGTCGGTAAGTGGTGCGCTCGCAAACTTGTTTTCGGCGCAATCGTATTTTGTAAGCCGGTTCTACTTCAGGGAATTTGGCGAAAAAATCGTCCAAATATTGAAAGCCCACAGGTTTGATGTGGTGCAGCTCGAAGGCGTATTCCTGGCAACCTATATTCCGCTCATAAGGCAGCACGCACAGGCTTTGATTGCCATCAGGGCACACAATGTGGAGCATCAGATTTGGGACCGTCACCTGGCCCACGAAAAAAACCTGCTGAAAAAATGGTACCTCGGACTTCAGAACCGCCGACTCAAACGCTTTGAATTGGAAGCGTTTTCGAAAGCGGATGCGATTGTAACGATCACCGACGATGACAAGAGTAATATCCAAAAGTTCGTGCCGGGCAAAGCGCTTTATACCTGCCTGACGGGCATCCGGCTTGATGCTTATGCTCCCGCACTCAAGCCAACAGAGGCGGGTACCCTATTCCATTTTGCGTCGATGGACTGGATGCCAAATGAGGAGGCCGTGAGTTGGCTGATGGAAAAGGTATGGCCCGAAGTGCATCGGCAACTTCCGGACGTAAAATTGGTGCTTGCCGGGAAAAACATGCCCGATAAATTCATGCGCCTGGCAAATAACTCGCTGCAGGTCATCAATCATCTCAAAAGCTCTGTTGAGTTTTACCAAACCTACGACCTCATGCTCGTGCCGCTTTG
>DAIUED010000482.1:0-1927 GCA_036845295.1 Bacteroidota bacterium | reverse complement strand
GCAATATGTGGGTAAAGAAAAATTTGATGAGGCCATGAAATTTTATTACGAACAGTGGAAATTCAAGCATCCTTATCCGGAAGACCTGATCAAAACACTGCAGTACTATTTTAATGCAGACCTGAACTGGTTCGTAGCCGACATGCTGGTGACGAAAAAGAAGATCGATTACAAAATCGTCGCACATAAACAGTTCGAAGACAGGAGCCACGCCATCGTCATTAAAAATGTAAAAAAAGTATCGGCACCTGTTTCTGTTTCGGGTATTAAAGACGGGCGGCTGGTAGGAACGGTTTGGTACAATGGCATTCCCAATAAGTCCAAGCGCGTCATTGAATTTCCTCCTTCGGAGGTAGATGAGTTCAGGATAGATTACGGCGAATACATTCCCGAAATCAACCGTAAAAACAATTCCATTCGCACCAAAGGGCTTTTTAAAAAAGCCGAACCGCTTCAACTGAATTTTGTGGGTAAGATCGACGACCCGCATTATAACCAGTTAAGTTACCTTCCGATTGCAGGTTATAATGTGTACAATAAGTTCATGCTGGGCTGTGCTTTTTACAACTACACTTTTCTCCAAAAGCGGCTAGAGTTTACGGTGGCGCCGATGTATGCTTTTGGCACACATAGCCCAACCGGTTTTGCGGAAATTGCCTGGAATCTATTGCCTAAAAAAACATTTATCCGCCAGATAACCCTGAGTGGAAAGGCTAAGAGCTTTGCTTACAACCGCTACGATCCTTCGTACCTGAACGATACTTATGGCACGCACTTCGACGCTCAAGACCTGAATTACTATAAACTGGCCGGTACGGTTGATGTCGAACTGAAAAAGAAAAACCCGATCAGTAAAATTTCTCAGCACATAGGTTATACCAGTAATGTACTGATGAACGACGGCATCGGCACCGAACTGAAGCCTTCCTCGATTGTGGTGACAAACGCATTGCAGACAACGATCGTCAATAATCTGTATTACCGCCTCGAAAACAAGCGCGTGATCAATCCGTTCCTGGCATTGTTCAGTGCACAGCACAACGACCGCTTTCTGAAACTGTCAGCAGAACTCCATTATGCCCTCACGTTTTCAAAAGGTAATAACCTCAACATCCGCTTTTTTGCAGGTACCTTTGCGTACAAATCGGCTGCATTTACAAACGACTACCGTTTCCGGATGAGTGGTTTCGATGGCTCGCGCGACTACCTTTACGATTACAATTACATCGGCCGAAACGAGACTACCGGCTTTTCGTCGGCCCAGTTTGTAGAGGGCGATGGCGGCTTCAAAACGTTTACCTATCTTGGGCAGTCGTCCAAATGGTTGGTGGCACTCAATTTAAAATCGCCTAAAGTAAAAAATATTCCACTGAGGCTTTTCGTGGATGTTGGCGCAAGCGAGTTCAACGAGAGCCTGCTTAACCAACGGGTATTGTATGATGCGGGCCTAAACATCAGCATCTGGAAAAATATCCTTGAGTTCTACGTTCCGTTGGTGTACAGCAGCGATATCAGAACAAACCTAAAAGCAATTGGGAAAGACAAATTTTTTGATACCGTGCGATTTACATTAAATTTGCATCTCATAAAACCACACGAATTTATTTCGGGTTTCCTGCAATGACACCGGGCAAAAACATATATTTCGCATCTGACTTTCATCTCGGAGTTCCTACTTTTGAGCTGAGCCTGGCGCGTGAAAAGAAAATCGTCCGCTGGCTCGATTCGATCAAGGCAACAGCCGAAGAGATCTACCTCGTGGGCGATATATTCGACTTCTGGTGGGAATATAAATACACCATTCCCAAAGGACAAACCCGCCTGCTGGGTAAAATTGCCGAATTGACCGATAGTGGCATTCCCGTTCATTTTTTCACCGGAAATCATGATTTGTGGATGCGTGATTATTTTACACAGGAACTCAACG
>DAIUED010000481.1:0-1960 GCA_036845295.1 Bacteroidota bacterium | reverse complement strand
GGAAACTACCTCATCGACAACTTCACGAGCAGCCACATTCCAAGAGAATACAACATCATCAACACCAACACCAAAAAAGCAACGAACATTTACAAAGCCGAAAATCCGGTGAAAGACTACAAGCTCGGCACGTGGAACCTGTTTACCATCAAGAACGCCGAAGGCACTGATTTGTATTGCCGACTGTTCAAGCCGGTGAATTTCGATTCTACCAAAAAATACCCCGTGTTGGTTTACCTGTACAATGGGCCACACTCGCAGATGGTAACCAACACCTGGATGGCCGGCGGCGAACTTTGGTATCAATACATGGCGCAAAAAGGCTTCATCGTGTTTACACTGGATGGCCGAGGGACCTCTTACCGGGGCAAGGCTTTCGAACAAGCAACCCATCGCCAGTTGGGCACCAGGGAAATGGAAGATCAGCTGAAAGGTGTTGACTACCTCAAATCATTGCCTTATGTAGATGCCGGTCGCATCGGCGTCCACGGCTGGAGCTTCGGTGGCTTTATGACCACATCGCTCATGACGCGTCATCCGGGTGTCTTTAAAGTAGCGGCTGCCGGTGGCCCGGTAATAGACTGGACATATTACGAGATCATGTACACCGAACGCTACATGGATTCGCCGCAGGATAACAAAGAAGGCTATGATAAAAACAACCTGCTCAACTATGTTGATCAGCTGAAAGGCAAGCTCCTGATGATTCATGGCGCACAAGATCCGGTAGTGGTTTGGCAGCATAGCATCCTGTACCAGAAAAAAGCGGTGGACAAAAACGTGCAACTCGATTACTATGTGTACCCAGGCCACGAACACAATGTGCTAGGAAAAGACCGCTCGCACTTAATGGAAAAGATCACCGATTACTTTATTGAGAATTTATAAAAAACGAAAAAGACCATTTGACTGAGGGATTAAAGAGACGGCTTGACCTCTCCTCCGTGATCTCCGCGGCTGCAAAAACAAATCCTTATATATCGTAAATGTCTTATATGGTTCAAAAAAACTAAGCTAATATGGACTTCACAACATACAAACACACCGTAACCGAGCGCTTCATTCGCTACGCAAAAATCGACACACAATCGGATCCGAACTCACCGACCTGCCCAAGCACCATGAAGCAGAAAAACCTGGGCAAGCTGCTGGTGGAAGAACTTCTGGCTATGGGCATCAGCGACGCCGAACTCGACGAGCACGGGTATGTGTATGCCACCATTCCGTCGAACACCGATAAGCAAGTGCCGGTAATTTGTTTTTGCTCTCACATGGATACATCGCCTGATTGCAGCGGCGAGAACGTGAATCCCGTTATTCATAGCAAGTACGACGGTAAAGACATTGTCTTACCGAATGACAAAACACAGATCATTAAATTTGCCGAACATCCGGATCTGGCCGCGCAGATTGGCAATGACATTATTACTACCGATGGAACCACGCTGCTTGGTGCCGATAACAAATCGGGTCTGGCGGAGATCATGGACGCGGCGGCTTACCTGATGCAACATCCGGAAGTGAAGCACGGGGCAATACGCATTTTGTTTACACCCGACGAAGAAATTGGTCGTGGTACCGACAAAGTTGATATGAAGAAACTCGGCGCGCAGTACGGCTATACCATGGATGGCGAAAGTCTCGGGCATCTCGAAAACGAAACGTTCAGCGCCGATGGTGTCACGGTTCTGGTGAAAGGCATCCCGACCCATCCAGGCTTTGCAAAAAATAAAATGGAGCACTCCATTAAAATTGCCGCCGATATCGTTAGCCGCATCCCGAAAGATAAAACCCCGGAAACAACTGAGAAAAAAGAGCCGTTTATGCACCCGGTTTCCATCCAGGGCGGCCTCGAACAGGTAGAGTTGAAATTCATCATCCGGGCTTTTGATACCCCAACACTCCATGCGCTGGAGCAGGAACTCGATGCGTGCCCGGGAGGCGTTGATGATGGCCAGGT
>DAIUED010000480.1:0-1965 GCA_036845295.1 Bacteroidota bacterium | reverse complement strand
CATTCTGAAGAACCTTCGTTGGCCCGCTCCTGATTGGCATAAAGAGGGTACGGTGTATGTTAGGTTTCTTATCGCAGAAGACGGCAGTGTTAGCAATGCACAGGTGCAACGTGGTATCGATAGCCTGGCAAACAGCGAGGTGCTGCGGTTGGTAAATGAGATGCCGAAATGGATCACACGCGACTGCAACAAGCATCGTTTTCCAATATGGTATTGCGTGCCGGTAAGATTTAAGAAAGAATAGGATTGAGGCATAAACCCAATGCATCAACCATTGAGCGTTTCCTGCAGGACGGCGAACGACTTGAATTCGTGGAGGCCCGGAATGTGCATTTTATAATAGGCCATCAGGCAATCCAGGATATTGAGCCGTTCGGTACGCGAAAATACATGCTGATTGCTCAGCCGGTAATCGAACAACCTGGCAAACAGTTTTGATTGATCTTCGTCGAAGCTCAAAGGAAAACTCTGCGAGTAGGCATGATAACGACCCTCACGTGTATCAAAGTACTTTTCGGCTACGCTCAGGTTGTTGTGCGGATAGAAGCCCAGGTATTTGGTCAGCTCAAAGAGCACGTAAATGTGTAAGTCATAAAACCCCTCGTCATGCATGTCGAGCCACTGAAACACATGTATCACAAATTCGTACAGGGCTTCATTCCGGCTTTGCTCTTTTAAGCATTTGTGCAACACTTCGTTGATGAACTGAGCAATGCACAATTTGGCAAAATGCTGGTTGAGGCCCTGGTAAATGTAACTCGGCCGGGCCTCCATTAATTGATGGATTTCTTTGTTCTCTTTGAGTGAAAACACGAGCTCCAGCTGCGACAGAGGCTGCACCAGTGCTGGCTTTATCTTGGCTTTGCCAGCATTGCTCACATGGATATTCAGGCTTAGCAAGCCGAAATCTTTCGTGTAAATCCGGGATATGATCTTTGTATCGGCATACTTCACATTATGAAGCACTATGCCACTCGTTGCGACACGCATTAATTTACCACCAGTATTTTGGTCACCGCTTTTTGTTCACCATCGGCAGTAGCGCAATACGCCATATAAACGCCCGATACCACGCGGGAACCGTTGATCGTGCGCAGATTCCATTCTACCTGACCGCCTTGCGATTTGGTTTCCCACACCACATTCCCAGCTAAATCCGTAATCTTCAGCACGGTTTCGTCCACCAGGCCGGTAATGTAAACGTTGCCGCCGTAACCTGGCCGCACAGGGTTAGGAAAAGCGTGCACATTGGTATAAGCGTCGAAACCATTTACCACCGATGTGCGGAACGATTGGATACCTTTTTCGGAAGCGATAAACACATCGCCGGTGGTGCCATCAACAGCAATATCGCGAATGGCGTTCGAATATAGCGGACTGTCTTCGACTGTAAAGTGATGAATCTGCGTTTGCCCGTCGGATGAAAGGCAGTACACACCCGAACTTTCCGTGCCTATCCATTTGCGGTTGGCACCATCAATGGCAATGGTGGTAATGCCATCTTTTTCAAGAAGGATCTGCACGTTGCCATCCTGTTCAATCAGAATTTGTTGACTGTCCCAGTTAGAGCCGCCAAAAATTGATTCAGGATTGTAAAAAATAGTTACACCTTTAGCCGTACCTACCCAAATATGCCCGTCGAGGTCTTCTGCCATCGAGTAAATATCGGTAGAAGGTAAGGCTCCCGATCCTTTGGCCGTTGTAAATACCTTGGTATTGCTGTTGTTAGGAGCCGTAAATGTGTCGCCCGGTTTGTACACCATCAGGCCAATGCCGCGTGCCAACTGAATCCACACTTGGTTGTTTTTGTCCACCAGTAATTTACCGGCGTTAGGGTTGTTGGAAAAGAAAAGGCTAAAATCGAAATTCAGCCAGGCGCCGCCTTTTTTCATCACACTCAGGAAGTTGTTGTTGAGGCTGGACGATACCCATAAATTGGTGTTGTAATCGAACGCCAGGCCGCCG
>DAIUED010000479.1:0-1989 GCA_036845295.1 Bacteroidota bacterium | reverse complement strand
AAAAGAATATGCTCGATTCGGCGTTTAGCATTTGCAAGCGTTCGCTGCAGCTTGCCAAGAGTAACAACGACGTCTCGCTGACGGCATATGGCCTGAACAACATGGCTGTGATCTACTCACTGGCCGGAAACAACGAGGCTTCCATTGAAATGTACAAAGAGGCGCTGAAAATGCTCTCAGAACTCAAAGATGTTCAGCAAATAGCGAATACGACCTTCAACCTTTCCATTCCGTTCGATAACCTCGACATGCACGATTCGGCCTTGTTTTACACCGATATCGCGTTTGCACATTATAAAAAGATCAACGATTATTCGGGGCTTGCCAGTTGCTACAATTCATACGGAGCCGAGCAAAACCGCAAAGGAAATTATAAAGAAGCCATCCGGTATTACGAACTTGAGATCGAAAACATCCGTTTGGCCAATGAACCGGCCAGCCTCATCATTCCGTATCAAAACATGGCCGATAGTTATCTGAAGGCAGGTAAGTACAAGGAGTGCAGCTATTACCTGACCTTGGCCACACGCCTGGCGACATCGCAGGGTTCGAGTGCCGATCTGAATGAGATCTATTACATTTATGCCAGCTACTATGAAGCACTGGGCGATTATAAACAGGCCAATGAGTATCTAAAAATGCACTACGAGGGCAAAGAGAATACCACGAGCAATGAGCTGAAAATGGCTCTGGCCGATCAGAAGAGCCTGTTCGACCGGGAAAGCTCCGAAACCCAGATCCGCATCAAAGAATTGGAAGCCGAAAAAAACCTAAAGTCCAAACAAACTGTTACCTGGGTATTGGTTTTATCGTCGTTTTTTTTCGGTGTTGTTATTTTGTTATCTGTAAACCGGTACCGCATCAAGCAACGCTCCTTCGAAAAACTCAATGAATACAAAAACCAGCTCGTAAGACAGAAAGAGCGGGTAGAGGATGCACAAAAAGAGATTATTGACAGCATCAATTACGCCAAACGCATTCAATCGGCCATCATGTCTGACGAAGCCGATATACTGCGTTATTTTGCCGACAGTTTTCTGCTTTACAAGCCCAAACACATTGTAGCAGGTGATTTTTATTTTTTTGAAGCAACCGACAGCCATGTGTTTTACGCTGCAGCCGATTGCACCGGTCACGGTATTCCGGGTGCGCTCGTGAGTGTGGTTTGTGCCAATGCCCTGACGCGTTGTGTAAAAGAGTTTGCGTTAACCGACCCCGGCGAGATATTGGACCGCGCCCGCGTGCTGGTGCTCGAAACATTTGGCAAAAGTGGTAAAGACGTGAAAGATGGCATGGACATTAGTCTTTGCAGCATCCCGCTAAGCAGTTTGCGCAGCAATCAGCCTTATGTGAGCGTTGCCTGGGCCGGTGCCTACAATCCGCTTTGGATCATCTCGCCACCATCGGCTGGCGAACGGGCCGTGTTGCGTGAACTGAAAGCCGATAAACAACCCATTGGTTACAGTGAGCAACCAAAACAGTTTACAACACATCAGTTGCTGCTGAACCGCGGTACAACATTGTATCTTTTTACCGACGGTTTTGCCGATCAGTTTGGCGGCGAAGATCTGCCTGGAGGTAAGGCCGGCGGAAGGAAATTCAAATACAGGCAATTGCAGCAAAAACTGCTGCTGATGCAGGATAATACCATGAAGCAACAGCAGGATGCGCTGGAGCGAACTTTTGTGAGCTGGAAAGGTGATCTCGACCAGGTGGACGACGTGCTCATTCTTGGATTCAGACTGTAACGGATAATTATGTATATTTGCATCCCCTAAAGTAACCGCCGGAAACTGCAAAAGATGCAAACGACGGCAACTACCGGAAACAGTAAATCATTCATGACATTTAAAGAACTTAACCTGATCGATCCGCTGATTAAAGCGCTCGATAAAAAAGGCTATGAAACGCCTTCCCCCATACAACATCTTTTTTTTTTCCAGCAGCAGACGGCATACGAGATGTTTGGTTGCGCCCAAACAGGAACCG
>DAIUED010000478.1:0-2002 GCA_036845295.1 Bacteroidota bacterium | reverse complement strand
GTATATTTAGTTTTTGTTTTCCATTTAAAAAAGCCAGTTCGATGACAAAGCTGAAGGCGCTGACGCTCGCTCCCTGCTGTTCTACCAGGTTAGCGGCGGCAGCGGTTCCTCCGGTAGCCAGTAAATCGTCGTGGATCATCACGTTCCATCCTGGCTGAATACTGCCAATGTGCATTTCCACTTTAGAGGTACCATACTCCAACGCATATTCGTAGCTGATGGTTTTGTAGGGTAACTTGCCGGCTTTTCGCACAAGCACAAAGGGAATATTGAGTTTATTGGCAAGCAGAATCCCGAATAAAAAACCACGGCTTTCGATACCCACGATCGCGTCGGGCCTTTTCTCCATGCGGTCGATAAAGCCATCGACAATGTCGTTACACAAAGCTTGGTTTTCAAATACAGGCGTAATATCCTTAAACAGAATGCCCGGTTTTGGAAAGTCAGGAATATCCCTGATGGCGGCTTTGATGTTGTCTTCTAGTGACATTGACAGATTACAAACATAATGAAATTTCGCAAAAGATGAAGAAATTAGGTAAAATTAACGGACTGTGCGGAAAGAGTAGAGCAACTGCGCCAATAAAAACGTAGGGTGCTCTTTTGGGATGCTTATTTGCGGTAAATAATCCAGTTGCTTTGGCGGGCGGTTTGGGATAAATCTGTGCCGAGGGTTTTGGGGCTCGCTTTTTCCGTTGGGCGGTACCAGCCCTCGTCCCATGCGCCCATATCTGTGTAAATGAGGTCTATTACGCCAAGTTCTACAAGGTCTTCGGCAAATACTTTCAAGGTGATGGGCTCCTGGCTTTCAATAACAGCTATCGAATGGTCTTTTAAAATGGCAATGCCACGGCGCTGAAATAGTTTTTTGTCTTTAAAGCCTGCGGCTTTGCCGTGCTCAATGCATTGAATTTGCTGAAAGAAAGAGGCTTTGGCCATTTTTACGGCATGGTAAAGGCTATCTCCGAAAAGACGACCCTGGGCAGACTGAAAAATACGACAATTTCCTTTTTCAATATAACAGATACCGCCAAGCGTTTTGTTAATCACAACCGGATGAGCAATTGTGCCACTCACGGCATAAATGCCATCAACGCGGTTATTGCCAACGTTGGTAAAGGCTGCCGGTATGCAGAGCATCACTGAGGCATCGGCTATATCAGGACGCTTGTCTGTAAATTCCAGTTTATAGCCTTGCTTTTTAAAGAATGTATAGGTGGTGCCGCTATTCCCTGTTTTGATTTCGGGCTTTAAACCCTGCGCTACCACAGTTGTTGAAATGACTGCGACACAAAAAAACACGATCAATGGTTTCATATCGGCTAAGATTGCTGAAACGGAACTGGCTAGGCCAGTCCCGTTTCATAGAGGTGTATCAGGTTATTTAACGTTGTTGATACTGAAGCCCGGATTTGCAAATTTTCAGGCCAATAATGTATCCTGGGCTGCTTTTAAAAGTTTGCGGGTATTTTCTAATGTGTCGCTTTCGCCATATAAGCGCAGTACCGGTTCAGTGCCACTGGCGCGTATCATGAGCCATTGGCCGTTTTCAAAATGGTATTTCCAGCCGTCGATCGTTTCCACACGTTCTACCTTATACGGTCCGAACGCTTTGAAAGCGTCTTCTTTACAGCTTTTGATGACGCGTTGTTTTACATCTTCTGTCAGGTGCAAATCGTTACGTTCGTACACGAAAGCACCGGTTAATTTGTAAAGATCGGCAATGAGCTGTTCGAGGCTTTTGCCTGATTTGGCCATGTATTCCCAGATGGTAAGGCCCATCCAAATGCCATCGCGCTCCGGGATATGGCCTTTGATGGCAATGCCACCGCTTTCTTCGCCTCCCATGATCACATCTTCGTTAATCATATATCCGGCAATGTGCTTAAAGCTGATCTGGGTAATCACGATCGGCAATTGGTAAAGTTCGGCCAACTTGTGTATGCGGGGCGTCACTGAGAAAGCGGCTACAATTTTTCCGCCGAATTTCTTTTCTTCAACC
>DAIUED010000477.1:0-2028 GCA_036845295.1 Bacteroidota bacterium | reverse complement strand
TATCAATTACTTTACCGCCTCTATGCACAGCGACAGAATGTACAAAACCCCTTTGATACTGCGGATCAAAGGTAAATTCTAGCTGAGAGACTTGAGTAAGTCCCTCCTCGCTTACGGCTGTAAGCGCATAATGAAAATACGTTTGCCTAGCAGTTGTATTGTTTTGCTCATCTGACAATAGGTAGTAATACCCATTTTTAACTTGCTTTTTATTTACCTCGGGAATTTGGTTTATATCAATATAATCGGCCCAAATTGGTGGGGCAGACTTGACCTGGCTCCAACCTTGGACCACAAATAAAAGCCCGATCAAAAGGCTTAAAAATAATTTTGCCATAAATTAGTGTTTTTTCGAGGGAAAAATGAACGCCTAAAGATATACAAAATCAGCAAATTCAGTTTTAGAAAAGCTGTTATCTCAAAGACGTATCTGCTTCACCTCTCCCAATGCTTCTGCATATTCCGCCTTCAGCTGCTCAATAATCTCTTTGCAGCTGAGTTCTGCAGTAATGAGTTCCGACGATTTTCCCGCACACCACAGGCGCTTATAATTATTGGGTAAAACCGATTCCTCCAGCTTTTTCATACCACGCACTTGCACAAACATCTTGAACCATTTTTTCGTGCGCGGATTGTTGCTCATCATCCGCTCAAACCACGACTGTTCATAGCCCATTTTCTTGGCTTCCGGCGTATCGATAATGGTACAAGGCGTACCGGATAATTTAGTCGTCATTACAATGTCGTCCATCCCTGAACGAATGATCGCATCTTTATACTCTTTGTTTACCGCGCACTCTTTGCTTACAATAAAACGTGTTCCTACCGATACGCCCTCGGCCCCGAGCACACGCACCGATAACAAGCCTTCACCGGAAACGATGCCGCCGGCAGCAATTACCGGCTTAGATGGGAATTTCTTACGGAGTGCCGGCACCAAAATATGCAACGGGTGCGGTCCGGCGTGTCCGCCTGCTCCCTGCCCTACGGCAATGAAGCCGTCGCAGCCGAGGTCGTAGCACTTCTGCGCATGGGCTATATTGGTGACATCACAAAACACTTTTGCACCATACGAACGCGCTGCCTCGATCACCTCTTTCGGACTGCCGAGAGAGGTAATGTAAAAAGGCACTTTTTTCTCGATACACACGGCTAGGTGTTTTCGGTACAATGGGTTCGATTGTTGCACGATCAGGTTCACCCCATAATTGCCGGGCATGCCGTTCCTGGCGGCGTTCACTTCGTCCAACACAGCCGCCAGCTCCCCATCCTTCCGGAAATTGAGCGTGGGAAAAGTAGCCATGACACCGGCTTCCATCCCGGCACGTATCATCGCGACGTTACTTACCAGGAACATCGGCGCCATAACCAACGGAAACTCAATACTTAATAACGAGGGAAGACTGTTAACTGTTTTCATCACTTAAAAAATTAAAATGATATTAAAATGCAGACCTTTTCTTTGGTTTATTGCAAATATATGCTATTTTTATGCATGCATAAGAGTTTTTAGGCAATTGTTTTACCCAAAAAATTAGAGATCATGGAAACCATGGAACACCTGCGATTATTCGATCTTTTACACAACCTTCTTACCATGCCATTGAAAAAAGATGCATTGGCAGCGAAAGAAAATGGCGCATGGAAAACGTATAGTACCGAAGAATACATCGACACGGTAAACAAGCTGAGTTATGCGTTCCTTGACGCCGGCATTAAACCCGGCGATAAGATCGGCCTTATCTCCAACAACCGGCCCGAATGGAATTTCATTGACTATGCCTGTCTGCAAACAGGCGCCATCAACACGCCGCTCTACCCCACGATCAGCGAACACGACCTCAGGCACATCATTTCGGATGCCGACATTAAATATTTTTTTGTGTCGAACGAAGCCATGTACCAGAAAATAAAGCCTTGTGCCGAAGGTTCGTCCATCCGCGAGATCTTTTCCATCGACCCCGTGAAAGGCTTGCGGTCGCTGGCCGATCTACTGGCCCTGGGCAAAGAAAAACCATGTGCAAAACA
>DAIUED010000476.1:0-2034 GCA_036845295.1 Bacteroidota bacterium | reverse complement strand
GACTTTTTCCTCCAGAATCTGTCGATGTGCCGGGCCAAATTCGAATGATTGATTCCGCCCCGCAGACGGCCCTGATCTGAAATACAACACAACGCCGACCGCAACAAGTAAAAGGACAATCAGTGGCATCATAAGCGTTGTTTTTATCGTAAATTTAGGCTTTAAATTTATACATCACCGTTTTACTTTGCCATGCCGAAACTTTATGAAATCACCCGGGAACTGGAACGCTTTGCGCCGCTCGCTTACCAGGAATCTTATGATAACTGCGGACTTTTAACGGGCGAGCCCGACCAGGACATTACCGGCGCTATTCTGAGCCTCGATTGCACCGAAGCTGTCGTGCACGAAGCTATTGCCAGGGGTTGTAACCTCATCGTTGCGCATCATCCCATTATTTTTGGTGGACTTAAGCGCCTTAACGGCTCCAATTATGTAGAACGAACAGTGATCCTGGCGATCCGCCACCAGATTGCCATTTATGCCTGCCATACAAACCTCGATAATGTAAAGCTGGGCGTAAACCGGAAAATTGCCGAAAAACTTGGACTGGTGAACCTTCAAATTCTGGCACCTAAGACCGGCTTATTGAAAAAGCTGGTGACCTTTGTTCCGGCACAGCACCTGGAAAACCTGCGGCGGGCACTGTTTGATGCCGGCGCCGGGAATATCGGCAACTACGACCACTGTAGCTTTACACTGGAGGGTACAGGCAGTTTTCGGGGAAATGAATTTTCAAATCCGGTACTGGGGGAACGTGGTAAGTTGAGCCTTGAACCGGAAATACGACTCGAATTGATTTTTGAATCCGGCAGACAAACAGATATTTTATCAGCGTTGAGAAAAAATCATCCTTATGAGGAAATTGCTTACGACGTGTATCTGCTCGAAAATGGCTACCAGGATGTTGGATCTGGTATGACGGGTGAATTGGAGCAGGCAATGCCGGAAATGGAATTCCTGACGCTGCTTAAGCAGGTTTTTAACGTTAAATTTTTAAAACACACAGCGTTGCGCCATCAGCCGGTAAAGAAGGTAGCATTGTGTGGAGGCAGCGGCAGCTTTTTGCTAAAAAACGCAATACGCTCTCATTCAGACGTTTATGTAAGTGCAGATTTTAAGTACCATGAGTATTTTGATGCCGAAGGAAAGATCGTGGTTGCAGACATCGGACACTTTGAAACAGAGCAATTTACGCCCGAAATATTTTATGAGATAATATCAAAAAAATTTCCTAATTTTGCAACCTATTTAACGGCAACAAACACTAACCCGGTAAACTATTTTTAACTATGTGCGCAAAAATCAAAGAAAAAATTGATGCATCGATCGAAGGGAAACTTCGCGCTTTATACGAATTACAATTAATCGATTCTAAAATAGACCGTATTCGCACGATCCGTGGAGAACTTCCTTTGGAAGTACAGGATCTGGAGGACAGTGTTGCTGGTTTGGAAACCCGTGTAAACAATCTTACTGATGAACTGAAAGGCCTGGAAGACCAGGTGAATGAAAAAACGCAGTCTATTAAGGATTTTAAAGCGAACATTAAAAAATACGAAGCCCAACAAGCCAAAGTTCGCAACAACCGTGAGTACGATGCGATTACTAAAGAAATCGAGTTCCAGAATCTGGAGATCCAATTGGCGGAAAAACGCCTGAAAGAATATAAATACAACATCGAGTCGAAAACGGAAATTGTAGAGAAATCGCAAGCCGAGTTCAACGAGCGTAAAAAAGATCTTAAACTGAAAAAGAGCGAGCTCGACGAGATCATTGCTGAAACTGAGAAGGAAGAAAAAGACCTGATGAAAGCCTCTGAAAAAGCATCTTCTGCTATCGAAGAGCGCCTGGTAAATGCCTACAAACGTGTGCGCGCCAACACCCGCAACGGCCTGGCAGTGGTTCCGGTTGAGCGTGATGCCTGCGGCGGATGCTTCAACAAAATCCCGCCTCAAAAGCAGCTCGATATCCGCATGAATAAAAAGATCCTGGTATGCGAACACTGTGGCCGCATCATGGTAGATCCTAATA
>DAIUED010000475.1:0-2111 GCA_036845295.1 Bacteroidota bacterium | reverse complement strand
CACCACGCGTTTTGGCAATGTGCTTGGCTCCAATGGCTCGGTGATACCACGGTTCAAAAAACAGATCGAGCAGGGTGGACCGGTAACGATCACACATCCAGATATCACACGCTTTTTCATGACGATCCCGGAGTCTTGCCAGTTGGTATTGGAAGCCGGTTGCATGGGGAATGGCGGCGAAATATTTTTATTCGATATGGGAAAATCGGTGAAGATCGTGGACCTTGCCCGTAAGATGATCCGCCTCTCTGGTCTCAAAGAAGATACCGATATTAAAATAACCTACACCGGGTTACGCCCTGGCGAAAAACTATATGAAGAATTGTTGGCAAGCTCTGAAAACTCACTGCCGACCCATCACCGCCAGATCCTCGTTGGAAAAGTGCGTGAATATGAATTCGATGAAGTGAAGCAATTTATCACTGAACTCATCCAACTGTTTGCTACCCAGAACAATGAGCGTATTGTTGCGAAAATGAAAGACATCGTTCCGGAATTTCTGAGTAACAATTCTGTTTTCGAAAACCTCGACAAAGATTAATCTGCCAATTGCTCTATGATGATGAAAAAGCTCCTGATCCTTCTGTTTATTTCTCACCTGGTGTCAGCCCAGAAAAAACAAACTGTCGCCCGGGAGACCAACCAGCCCAAATTGGTTGTTGGTATTGTGGTCGATCAGATGCGGCACGATTACATCTACCGGTATTGGAATAAATTCGGGAATGGCGGTTTCAAAAAACTCGTGAATAACGGATATTTTTTCAGGAATGCACACTATAATTATGTACCAACCTATACAGGTCCTGGTCACGCCTCTATATACACGGGCACAAGCCCGGCTACGCACGGCATTATTGCCAACGATTGGTATTCGAAAGAAACCGGGCAACTGATGTATTGCACCGACGATAAGACGGCAAAGCCGGTGGGAACAGAAAGTAAAGCCGGTCAGATGTCGCCTAAAAATATGCTCGTAACCACCATTGGCGACGAACTGAAGCTCGCAACCGGCCAAAGGGCCAAGGTTTTTGGTGTTTCGCTGAAAGACCGTAGTTCCATTTTGCCGGCTGGTCATAGTGCCAACGCTGCTTTTTGGTTCGACGGGAGCATCGGTAAATTTATTTCCAGTTCGCACTACCTGAACCAACTTCCTGCCTGGCTGCAGGAGTTCAACAACCGTCAACTTGCCCGCGAATACCTGCTCAACGGATGGAATACCTTGTATCCGATCGCCACCTACGTTGAAAGCATTGCCGACAAGAACAATTACGAGAAAGCCCCGAACAAAAAAGACAGCGCCGTTTTTCCGTATGAATACAGCCAGCAATTGGCAAAAAACGACTACGAAATCCTCAAATCCACGCCGTATGGTAACACCATTACCAAAGACCTCGCCATCGCGTGCCTGAAGGCGGAACAACTCGGTAAGGGAGCGCAAACCGATATGCTTTGCATCAGCTTTTCATCGACAGATTATGTGGGCCATTATTACGGACCACGAAGTGTGGAAGTGGAAGATGTTTACCTGCGCCTCGATAAAGACCTTGAAGACTTACTGAAAACCCTTGAAGAAACCGTCGGTACCGGAAATTACCTGGTGTTTCTTACTGCGGATCATGGTGCCTGCGATGTGCCGTCGCATTTGCTCGACCTGAAAATCCCCGGTGGTTATGTGAATGAAAGCGATTTGCAGAAATCGCTCAAAACCTATTGCCAGGGTAAGTTTGGCGACAGTCTCATCCTGGCGGTCGAAAACCAGCAGGTATTTTTGAATGAAAGTAAGATGGCTGCATTAAAACTTGATAAAGCGGCTATTGAGCATCAGTTGGCCGACTACCTGCTTGGTGTGAAAGGCGTAGCAGAGGCTTATCCCTCAGACGTGTTGAAGTACGAGGGCTTTCCGGATAACTCTTTCAAATACCTTATCCAAAAGGGCTATAACCATGTAAGGAGCGGGAACGTGGCGTTTGCATACAATCCTGCCTGGATGGAATACATGAGCAAGGGCACGACGCATGGCGCTTCTTATAGCTATGATACCCACGTGCCGGTTATTTTTTATGGCGCCGGCATTCCAAAAGGAAGTTCGGTGAAAAAGGTACATGTGGTGG
>DAIUED010000474.1:0-2117 GCA_036845295.1 Bacteroidota bacterium | reverse complement strand
GGCGCTTTATGGTCTTGGGAAACTATTAAACCACCGTTGCTTAACGGCCTGTGTGATTATTGCTAACCGCGTACGCAAAGAATTTACAAGCGACTATACCCGCAGTGTTGAGATATTAATAGAGGAAAGTTTACAACGATTAACAGCCTGATTGTTAAGAAAATCTAATTAACACCTCAAAATGGCCCCTTTTCGGGGCTATTTTTGTTTATAGTATGCGAGCCAAGAAAAATGAAATGAACTTGAAAGAGGTGATAGCCCTCATTACTTTGCTGGACGATCCGGACGACGGAATTTATTCGGAGGTAAAAAACAGGTTCATCGTTCTCGGCCCGCCGGCCATCCCACACCTGGAAACAGCCTGGGAAAATAGCTTCGATGCGCTGATGCAAAAACGCATTGAAGGCATCATTCACACCATTCAGTTCAAAGCCCTGCAAAATGCCCTGAAATACTGGGCAGAAAATGAGCAGGACGACTTATTTAAAGGCTGCAGCATCATTGCCCGCTATCAATATCCTGATCTCGACGAGAATAAAATGAGAAAGCAGCTCAGCCAGATCAAACAGGACGTGTGGCTGGAATTGCATGACGACCTCACGGCACTCGAAAAGGTAAAGATCATTAACCACATTTTATTCGAAGTGCATCAGTTTGGCGGAAACATTACCAATTACCATGCGCCACAAAATTCCTTTATCAATGTGGTGTTGGAAACCAAGAAAGGAAATCCGGTGATGCTGAGTGTAATTTATGCACTGATCTGCAAAGAATTGCAAATTCCTGTGTATGGTGTAAACCTTCCGCAGCATTTCGTTTTGGCCTATGTCAACGATCTGGCCAATTTATTCGATCCTTCCCATAAAACCTTGTCAGACAACATTCTGTTTTATGTGAACCCTTTCAGTAAAGGGCTGATCTTCAATCAATCCGACATCGACTCCTTCATCAAACAATTGAAAATAGAGCCTGAAACCAAATATTACCTGCCTTGCTCAAACCTCGATATCATTAAGCGTATCCTCAATAACCTCATCTATTCCTTTGATAAAATGGGTTATGCTGAAAAGGTAAAAGAGCTGAAGGACCTGGATAAACAATTGTAAGACCTGTTGCGATGGCCGAACCGCACATTCCGCTGGCGAAGGGAGTCCGCCACATTACCATCTATGATCAGAAGCCTGATTGCGAGATCTACGTGAACGATCCTTTATACGACATTGGAAAATTGGCTGCCGGCGGAAAGCGTGTGGTGGACATTGGCTGTGGTTACGGGCGCAATAAAAAAGACGTAGAAAATGCCGGAGGTATTTGGGTTGGGGTAGAGCCATTCGAGGGAGGTTCGCATACCGTTGTGGGTAGTGCCGAAAATCTGCCCTTCGAAGATGAGAGTTTCGATATCGCGATCATGAATTCGGTGATGGAACATGTGGAAGATGTTGGTGCAGCTTTTCGCGAAGTATCGCGCGTACTCAAAAAAGGCGGCTTGTTTGTGGGGTACAGCGCATTTATGGAGTGTTTTCATGAAATTTCCTACAATCACCTGTCTTTCAAAGGCATCGAATACTATTGTAATATCAACGGATTGAAGCTCGAGAAGATCAGCGGCGGACGGCGTTTTGGCATCGACTATCACCTGGCAGTGTTGCTGTATCCCTTTCCCTTCAAGTATTTCCGTGGTTTTGTGGCCTGGAATATCCGCACCCATCTCAGGCTGAAATCGAAGCTGATGTACTTGCTCTGGCGTTTCCGTCAGGGCATGAGTTCACGCGAAGCATCGGAGAAAGCCACCCTTTTTTTTAAGATCGAATGCCTCAAACAATCGAATGGTTTTAACCATATTATTAGAAAATTGTGAAAATTAACTGTCTTCAATGTTACCGTAAAGAGTATTTTTACAGGATTGAAGCAAAATGTAGTTGAATCATGATCCCAAAAGGCAAATTAATTATTATTGGCGGAGCGGTGGATAAAGGCAGTTTTGCCGACCATGAGATCCAGAACAAGAACAGTGAAAAGCACATCAAATTTTTTGAGACAGGTATTTTACGTCGCCTGATCAATGAATCGAAGCATAAAGAACAGTCGCGTATTGAGGTAATCACTACGGCATCTAA
>DAIUED010000473.1:0-2118 GCA_036845295.1 Bacteroidota bacterium | reverse complement strand
CGGCGAAACACTTGGCAAACTCCAAAAAGTAAAGTCGGATACCGAAAAATTTGTGAACCTCTTTATTTCGCTTGTTTTTCAATCCATCGTCGGCATTGTGTTTGTTTTCGTATATGCCATCAATATTCACTGGCTGCTGGGCCCACTGTACCTATGCACCGTTCCGATCATTGCTGCGGTCAGTTCCTTTTTAGGCAAAAAGATCAAAAAGATATCGAAAGAGATACTGGGCGAAACTACAGCCCTTGCCGGCGCTACTACCGAATCGCTCCGAAACATTGAATTGGTGAAAAGCCTCGGCCTGATCGAACAGGAAGAGAAACGGCTGAATGCCACCACGCTTAAAATATTGGGGCTCGAACTGAAAAAAGTGCGTTTTATACGCTCCCTCAGCTTTATCCAGGGAACCACCGTGCACCTGGTACGCAGCGCGCTTATCTTCACGCTCTATTGCTTTGTATTCAATGGCATTATTAAAGTAGGCGATCTCATCACACTGATGTTTTTCTCGTTCTTCATTTTCAATCCGTTGCAGGAATTGGGCAATATGATTGCGGTGTACAACGAAACGAAAGTGAGCATGGATAATTTCGAAAAACTGATCACATCGCCGTCGGAAGAAATACCGGTATCGCCGTCGAGGCTGGGAGAAATAAAAGATGTGCATTATGAGAACGTCTCGTTTGGGCATAATGAAAAGAACGGCTATGCTGTCCAGAATATCAACATCCACATCAACAGTGGCGAAACCGTTGCTTTTGTAGGACCAAGCGGAAGCGGCAAAACCACATTGGTGAAATTGCTTCTGGGTTTGTATAAGCCGAACGAAGGGAAAGTGCTGTACAACAACATCGAATCGACCGACATCGACCTCACGGAGCTACGCCGCCAGCTAGGGCTTGTATCCCAGGATTCGCAGCTGTTTAGCGGCACCATCAAAGACAATCTGCTTTTCACAAAACCGGATGCTACCGACGAAGAAGTCATCGGTGTGCTTACCAAAGCGGCTTGCAACAGTTTGCTGAGCCGCGCGGCCGACGGCATCTACACAACCATTGGCGAAGGCGGCATTAAACTGAGTGGCGGCGAAAAGCAACGACTGTCTATTGCGAGGGCTTTACTCCGTAATCCTAACCTGCTGATCTTCGACGAAGCGACTTCGGCCCTCGACTCGATCACGGAAGAAGAAATCACGAAAACCATCCGCGACATTTCTTCGAAACAAAACCAGATTACAGTACTCATTGCCCACCGCCTGTCCACGATCATGCATGCCGATAAGATCTATGTGCTCGAGAAAGGCCATATCATCGAACAAGGCAAACACGACGATCTGCTTGAGAAAAAAGGCTTGTACTACGCCATGTGGCGGCAACAAATCGGCGAACGTAAATGATCCCGGGAGACGCCCAGGTCATGTAAGTCCAAACTGTTATTCTCAATCAGCAAACATCACCATCATCGGATATTCGATGGTGTAGATGCCGTTTTGGGCCACGATCACCATCGGTACGTTAACGGTAAAAGTATTGTTGATGAGTAATGTTACCTGCAGAAGTAACTTGCCGTTTAACCTGGCATTGTATTCGGGCGTGTTTCCGGATGTATAGCTTTCGTATTTCACTTCCACTTCCGTGCTGCCGGCGAGATCCTGCAATTCTGCGACCATTTCAGAAAAACGGTCAAAAAAGGGTTTGAGGTATTTCAGTGAATCCGTATGGTTTTTGACACCTTTCGCCGGAATTATTTTCTTCACATGAAGCAGAGACAGGTAGTAAACGGAATCGCGGGCATCGACAGCTTCAAAATTTTTCACAAGCAAGGTGTCGATGGAGGAAAATGTGGGCTGTGCCTGAGTGGTTGCCATAACCATCAAGCCATATAACAGAAGACTATAACAGACCCAGTTCACGAAATACGGCCATTAATTTTTGTTTTTCCTGCAACCAATTATTTTCGGCTGCTGCCTGGCGGGTGCGGCTCCGGCACGCAGCGTATTCTTCCGATTGCAGAAAAGTTTCAATTTGCAGGGCAATGTGCTCCGGATCGTGATTTTCAATAAATGTGCCAATTCCGTAGCCCGTAACCAGCTTTTCGATCTCCGGTAGGCGCGAGGCC
>DAIUED010000472.1:0-2146 GCA_036845295.1 Bacteroidota bacterium | reverse complement strand
GTACCGTCATCCGACGTTCTATCAGATACCGGATGCCATTGGGCACATGTAACGAGTACAACATAGCATTGCGCTGGCCGCAATGTGTAAGATAACCTTATGACAACAGAAGAAGCATTATTTATTTATACGTTGCGCCTGGGTGACACCAACCTCATTTTAGGACAACGCCTGAGCGAGTGGACCGGGCATGGCCCTTTCCTGGAGGAAGACCTGGCGCTCACCAATATTGCCCTCGATATCATCGGAACCGCTAAGTCACTCCTTGAATATGCCGCAAAAACCGAAGGTAAAGGCAGAACGGAAGACGACCTGGCCTATTTCCGTAACGACAGGCAATACCTGAACCTTCAGCTAACAGAGCAGCCAAACGGCGATTATGCCAAAACCATCGTTCGGCAAGTCATCATGGATTGCTTCGATTTTTATTTCTACCAGGAATTGGCCAAAAGTAAAGACGAAACCCTCGCAGGTATTGCGCAAAAGTCCATCAAAGAAGCAACGTATCACCTTCGGCATACATCGTCCTGGGTCGAGCGTTTTGGTGATGGTACTGAGGAAAGCCATCAGCGCGCGCAGACCGCCATCAATGAACTTTGGGCTTACACGGGCGAGTTATTTGAGATGGACGAGGTGGACGCGCTGCTTATCCGTGAAGGCATTGGGGTAGATCTCAACATAATCAAAACCAAATGGGAAGCGTATATGAACGATCTTATGGAACGCGCCACCCTCAGCAAGCCTGAAAATGTATTTATGCATACAGGTAGCCGCAAAGGCATACATACCGAGCACCTGGCTTATATTTTGGCTGAAATGCAGGCTTTGCCGCGCATGTACCCTACGGCAAAATGGTAATATGAAAACGTATATCGCGATCCTTGGTTTGCTGGCGAGCCTGCCGCTATGTTCACAGCCCAAACAGATTGATAAAATCCGCATATCGGCAGCCAGGGTTGCAAAGGCCACAGAGGTTTCGGCGCTTATCCCGGATACGCTTGGTGCCTGCAGCATCACCAGCTATCATTTTTATGCCAACCTTGGCAACACCGTGAAGTCGATGGATGTGAAGAATGGCGAGATTGCCGAAACCATCAAAACGATCGTGTCGGCATTGAAGCCGGGAGAGAAGTTTGTGATCGAGAATATCCAATACAACTGCAAGGAAGAACGAAAAAAAGGCTATGTATTTATTATTCAGTGATGGGATTTAAGGACGATTGGAAAAAAATATCACCCTATTTTGTGGATATCTGGCAGTACATTGTCATCATCCTCATCATGATCGTAGCAGCGATCTTTATTTTATAAACTAACCGGCCCCCGGCCTGTTATTTAATAACATGCCCTTTAGCAAAGAACATATTTACGAGGCGCTTTCCGAAATACCGGATCCCGAGATCCCTGTGATTTCTATTACTGATCTTGGTGTTATCCGCAACATCGAGCTGCAGTCCGAAACGGCTATCGAACTGAAAATCACACCTACTTACAGCGGTTGCCCGGCCATGCAGCAAATAGAATCCGATGTACGCAAAAAGTTACAGAGCCTGGGCTTTAGCGACATCACCATCCATACCATTTACTCGCCGCCCTGGACCACCGATTGGATAAATGCCGCGGCTAAAGAGCGACTGAGGGCCTACGGCATCGCTCCTCCAGAACACACCACCGAAGACAAAAGCTGGCTCACCGGAAAAGAAAAAACAGTGAAATGCCCGCGCTGTCGCTCTGCCAACACGCGCCTCATCTCCCAGTTCGGCAGCACGGCCTGTAAAGCCCTGTATCAATGCCAGGATTGTCTGGAGCCTTTTGATTATTTCAAGTGTATCTGAAATGTTAAAGCCTGTCACGGCATTTTTTTATGTCAAATAAAGTGATAACTTAGCTTAAACAAGTGTCATGCTGAGTAAGGCTTTTGTCAATAAAATCGTCAATAATTTCCTCGAGCATGTGTATGTCCTCAATGAGAAAGACGAGATCGTTTTTCAGACCGAACACAGCGAAAATCTTTTTGGCTACACCCGTAGCGAAATTCTTGAACGTGGCTTTGGCTTCCTGTTTCTGAACCCGGGCGCGGTGGATAAATGCAAGCAGAAAGCCGAAATTTTCGGCGAATTTATTTGTACCGAGAATTTCAGGAATA
>DAIUED010000471.1:0-2152 GCA_036845295.1 Bacteroidota bacterium | reverse complement strand
CGGATCATTCATAGTACAGAGAACACGCCCGGTTTTTACCTGGGACTTTGGTTGAGAAGCAGCCAGTAGAATCCGAGTTCGGAAATGGCTTTAAGAAAATTTTCGAAGCCTACCGGTTTTACGATATAGCTGTTAACGCCCAGTTCGTAGCAAATTTTTATATCAGGGTCTTCTTTGGACGAGGTGAGTACAACCACCGGAATACTTCTGGTGTTAGGCGACGACTTCAAATTGCGCAGCACCTCAATACCGTCAACCTTCGGCATCTTTAGATCGAGCAGAACTACTTTAGGCACGGAAGTGATATCGCGACCGGAAAAGTTACCGGTGCCGTGAAAAAAATCCAGCGCTTCTGCCCCATCTTTCAGGTGAATGATGCGGTTAGCCAGGTGATTTTTCTTTAATGCCCTGAGAGTCATCTCAGCATCGTTGGGATTGTCTTCTACCAACAGAATCTCAATTTCATTTTCCATAGGCCAACATTAGTGTTCAGGTAAGCTAAAGTGAAAGGCAGACCCCTTGTCTATTTCCGACTCTGCCCACACATGACCGCCGTGCCGGGTAACGATGCGTTGCACAATGGCAAGGCCAACGCCGGTTCCTTCAAATTCTTCCATGGTGTGCAGCCGCTGAAACACACCAAATAGTTTATGTGCGTATTTCATATCAAATCCTACGCCATTGTCCTGCACAGTGTAAACAATAGTACCATTCTCGCGTTTCGATGAAACCTGTACTTGTGGTTTTTCTTTTTTCGAAGAATATTTCACCGCATTCGACACAAGGTTAATCATCACCTGATGGATCAGGCTGTAATCGCCCGCGGCCGGCAGCAGATTAATAACGGTAATGCTGGCATGGTGATTTTGCGATTTACCAAGGTCAATAAGAACACCCTCCAGCAACTCATTCATATCAAGTTGCTTTTTTTGGATGACTTTTTTGCCAAGCCTCGAAAATGCCAGCAGGTCGTCGATGAGTGTACTCATTTTCTTTGCGTTTTGCCGGATATTCCCAAGCAGGCGCCGGCCTTCGTCGTCGAGCAGCTTCTCGTAATCTTCTTCCACCATATTGGCATAACCGTCGATGGCCCGCAGTGGAGCCCTGAGGTCATGCGACACCGAGTAGCTAAAGGCTTCCAACTCTTTATTAACGGCTTCATACTGTGCCGTGCGTTCAGTTACTTTCTGTTCCAGCTCATCGTTCATTTGCCGGATCTTTTCCTCGCTGTTCTTTCGTTCAGTGATGTCCCTGAAATTCAACACCACTGCTTCCACACCAGGCTTATCAAGCATATTGGTCATGGTTCCTTCGAGCCAGATGTAGTGTCCCTGCTTATGCCTTACCCTGAATTGAAACGGAACGGCTGCTGTCCGGTTTTGAATGGCGCCGCTTACAGCATCGCGCATGGCTTGCCTGTCATCGGGATGCACATCCTGCAAAGACTCTTTTTGTGAAAGCTCTTCCTCACTCCAACCGGTGATTTTAGAATTGGATGGGCTCCGATACACCACATGAAAAGTTTTATCCAGCAACGTAATGCCTTCCGAACTGTTTTCGACAAGGGCTTTGTAACGGATTTCGGCACGCCGGCGATTTTCCTCCGCCTGCTTGCGCTCTGTAATGTCAACCGACAAAATCAAAAGGCCTTCATCAGACGGCTGAATGCGAAGTTCGAACCAACCACGGCTTTTATCCGGATATACAAATTCGTTTTCCAGATAACGTACCGAACGGCTAGCCAGGCACTCACGCAACACACTGAAAAGTTCGGTATGCTCAATGCCCGGATAAAGTTCCATCATCGTACGCCCGATAATTTGCTCGGCGGTGTAATGGCTTTGGGCTATAGCTGCCGGATTGAGGTAAATATACCTGAAGTCAGGATCAATGATCTGCAAGCCTTCCATCACGGAGTTCAGAATATTCTGGTAACGCTCGTCCTGCATTCGCCGCTCTTCCTCGGCTAACTTTCGATCGGTAATATCGAATGATATGCCTCTCAGGCGAACGGGTCTGCCGGTGATATCTTTATCCGCCACAGCCTGCGAATAAACATACCGTATCGAACCATCCGGCCTCACCAAACCCATTTCAATCTTATAGTCGTTCCCAAACTGTATGGCCTGCCGGAATACGTATTCGGCTGCAT
>DAIUED010000470.1:0-2176 GCA_036845295.1 Bacteroidota bacterium | reverse complement strand
CATAAGAGGGTGAAGACCACACACCAACAGCATAAGTGATACTCGTATTTACGCAACAGATGCCGCAAATGCCACGAGTAGTGCCGGTGATGACACTCGAAATGTTGGTCCAGTTTGCGCCGCCATCGGTGGTTTTAAAAAGTACATTACTTCCGTTTTGACTTAGTGCACCTGCATAGCCGATGTTTTTATCGGCAAACTCGATGCTGCGCATGTAAGTATTCAGCATCAGTTGCAGCTGCCAGGTGGCGCCGCCATTGTTGGTGCGGTAAATGTAGCCTTGCGTATTCAATGTGCCCACTGCCCAACCTGTGTCCGGCGATATAAAGTACATATCGTCGTAGCGAGACACCTGCGGGCTTGCCGTTGGTATCCAGGGAAGTTGAGCCCAGAGGCCTTGCGAACTGAAAGCAATGGCCAGGGATGTAAACAATGTTTTAAGCATAAGTTAGTGTTTTATGCTTCAATGATACATGGTCTGTCCGTTTTCAGCTACCGGTAATTTAATAAATGGTAGCCCTTACTTCACAAGTGGCGCCAAATTACTTTTAAATGGAGGCTTAGTAAGCCATCAGCTTCAGGAGCTTCTCTTTGAACCTTTCTTTTGGAAGGAAATTGATCTCAAGATCGGCATTCATTGGTACAGGTGTGTCGAGGCTGCCCTCGCGCATTACCGGCGCATCAAGGTATTGGAAGCAATGCTCTGTAATCAGGGCGCTGAGTTCTCCGCCGATGCCACCGGTAAGAGTATCTTCGTGTAAAACGAGTACACGCCCCGTTTTTTTCACCGATGCATAAATCGTTTCTGTATCAAGCGGTGCCAGTGTGCGCAAATCGATGAGGTCGGCAGAAATGTCGGGATGTGCGTTCAACAATTCAAGCGCCCAATGCACGCCCAGACCGTAGGTAACGATGGTAACGTCGGAACCTTCTTTAACCAGCCTGGCTTTACCAAACGGAATGGTGTAGTAGTCGTCCGGTACATCTTCGCTCACGCTGCGGTACAAGGCTTTGTGTTCGAAGAACATGACTGGATTAGGATCTTCAAAAGCAGTAAGTAACAAGCCTTTCGCATCGGCCGGGAACGCAGGATAAGCGATTTTAAGCCCCGGCGTTTTAAAAAACCAGGCTTCGTTGCTTTGGCTATGGAATGGCCCTGCCGCAACGCCCGCGCCGGTTGGCATACGAACCACCACATCGGCGTTTTGTCCCCAGCGGTAATGTGATTTAGCGAGATTATTGACAATTTGTGTCATGCCTTCACTCACAAAATCGGCAAATTGCATCTCCACCATAGCCTTGTGTTTATTGATCGACAGGCCAAAGCCGGCGCCCAAAATAGCAGATTCGCATAAGGGCGTGTTTCTAACGCGTGCTTTACCAAACTCTTCTACAAAGCCTTCCGTGATTTTGAAAACACCGCCGTAATCGGCAATATCCTGGCCCATTAGTACCAGATTCTCGTGTTTGCGCATGGCCAGGCGCAAGCCGTCTGAAACAGCATCGATAAAACGTTTGTTTGTTTTGGAGCCAGCTTCTGCCACGGTGTCGTTAGCAGTATAAGGCGCGTACATGTCGTTCAGTTCTTTTTGCGTATCCGGTGGAGGCAATGTTTCCGCAAAGGTAATTTCAAGGCCTTTTTCAATGTCTGTTTTGATCCCGGCACGGAGTTGCTCAATCATGTCCTCGGTAAGCACGCCTTCGTCGATCAGGAATTTTTCGAAGTTGTTTACCGGATCTTTTCGTCCCCACACGTCGAACAATTCTTTTGGAACGTATTTAGTGCCGGATGCTTCCTCATGCCCACGCATGCGGAAGGTAATGCACTCGAGCAATACCGGTCGCGGATTTTCGCGAATAGATTCCGCGAGGTTTTTCACGGTTTCATACACTTTCAAAACGTTGTTGCCGTCAACCGTTACGCCTTCCATGCCATAGCCAATAGCTTTATCGGCAAAGGATTTGCAACGGAATTGTTCACTGCTTGGCGTCGAAAGGCCATAACCATTGTTTTCGATCACAAAAATAACCGGTAAATCCCATACGGCAGCCGTGTTAAGGCTTTCATGAAAATCACCTTCGCTGGCGCCGCCGTCGCCGCTGAAAACCACGGTCACTTTTTTGTCGTTACGTAATTTGTTGCCAAGCGCGATCCCATCAGCCACGCCTAATTGCG
>DAIUED010000469.1:0-2181 GCA_036845295.1 Bacteroidota bacterium | reverse complement strand
CCGAGCAGGTTTGGGAAAAAGTACAGGAGGAACTCACGGAGTTTAAGCAGGAAGTGGAAACCGGTGATCGTGAAAAACTAGAAGCCGAATTTGGGGATGTGTTATTTTCCCTGATCAACTACGCCCGTTATTTGAAAATAAACCCAGAAGACGCGCTCGAGCGCACCAATAAAAAATTCATTTCCCGATTCAATTACATGGAATCCAAAATAAAAGAACAGGGAAAAAGCCTGGCGGATTCGAGCCTTGAAGACATGGATGTCTTTTGGAACGAAGCCAAGCAGCACGAGCGAAACGGAAGTTAGGCCGAGTACTATCATCCGACAAACAAGGTTTCCGCTGGTAGTATCGGGTACTTTGGTGGTTCAAAACAATACACTCAATTTTTTTTTCCGGGATAAAGCACAATTAACATAACAACACGTGTCTATCGTTCATCATATTGCATTAAAACTGATTTCCGGTAAACCCATGCCTGGTGGCCGGAAAGAATTTCTGAACTGGAAACAGGTAAAACACGTCTTGGTGATTGCCCACGACAATCAGCTGGCCGACATTGTTGAGTTTGTTAACCGCTGCAAGCAGGATTCTATCCGTGTGATGGTAGCTATTTTATACCAGGGCAAAGCAGAGCATGCGCCGAAGCCTCATTTCGACCACGTGATCTTGGATAAAAAACAGTTTAGTTTTCTGGGCTTGCCAACGGAGGCTTGCCTCAGTCAATTGAGTGGCACCTCCTATGACGTGTTGATCAACCTTGGGAGCGCTACGCAACTAAAAGCCCTCGCCCTCAGTAAACTCTTGCCCGCCAAATGCAAGGTAAGCAGTTTCCAGGATGCCATCTTCGACCTGAGCATCGACAGCGATAAAAACCTGCACATTTCCGAATACTTAAAGCAAGTAGTTGTATATTTGAACATGATTAACCCAAGCACAACCGTATGAAACAATCACTCAATTTTACCGGCACTGGTGTCGCCATCGTTACGCCATTTACCAGCAAAGGAGCCGTCGATTTTCCGGCATTGACCAAACTGGTAGAGCACCTCATCAAAGGCCGTGTTGAATACCTGGTAGTAATGGGTACTACCGGCGAATCGGCAACACTTTCGAAAGAAGAAAAAAAGGCCGTGATCGATCATGTGGTGAAAGTGAATAAGAAACGTTTGCCGCTGGTATTGGGTGTTGGTGGAAATAACACTGCCGAAATTGTGGAAACGCTGAAAAAAGATGACTTGTCGGATTTTTCGGCAATTCTTTCGGTGTCGCCATACTACAATAAGCCTTCGCAGGAAGGTATTTACCAGCATTATAAAGCCATTGCCAAGGCAAGCCCGCTGCCCATTATTTTATATAATGTTCCGGGGCGCACTTCATCGAACATCGCCTGGGATACAACGATTCGTTTGGCTAACGACTTCAAGAACATTGTTGCCATCAAAGAAGCCAGTGGAAATGTAGAGCAGTGCATGAAGATCATTAAATACCGGCCGGACAATTTTCTCATCATCAGCGGCGACGATAACCTTACACTGCCACTGATAGCCAGTGGCGGCGACGGCGTTATTTCCGTGATTGCCAATGCGTATCCTGCCGATTTTAGTGACATGGTGCGTCACGCGCTCATCCACGACCTCAAAACAGCGCAGAAATTGCATTACAAGCTCATGGAAATTACCGAACAGCTGTTTGCTGACGGTAATCCGGGAGGAGTCAAATACTTGCTTTCGTTGAAAAAAATCACCGGCCCTGCTGTGCGCCTTCCGCTGGTGGAACCAAACGATACTGTAAAAGCTAAATTGAAGAAACTGGCTTATTGACCGTCCTGAAGCCGCAATTGCCAGGCGCTTTACAATCGCTTTCGCTGAACCGTAACGTTTACCTAAAACCCTTTCAGGTCGAGCGCATTTCCATCTGACTGGGTTACATGCTTTTTCATTTTTTTCTGGATCACCTTAAAATGGTGTTCTTCTTCCGGGCTTATCAGCGAAATAGCTTCGCCAGTTGTTCCAGCGCGGCCTGTGCGGCCAATGCGGTGAATATAATCTTTGGGTGAGCGTGGTAGCTCGTAATTGATCACAAACGGCAGGTTTTCGATGTCGATACCACGGGCAATGAGATCTGTAGCCACCAGGGCACGTACCTTTCCGCGTTTAAAAAAGTCGAGTGCCTGTTCGCGCG
>DAIUED010000468.1:0-2215 GCA_036845295.1 Bacteroidota bacterium | reverse complement strand
GTTGATGTTACCGGTAACTTTGAAAGCATAACGCTCCATACCGTATGGGTCTTTCACGATTTTAGAAGCGCCGATTGCTGTAAGGGTTACAGGCTTGGTTACGCCGTGCATTGTTAAGTTACCAACGAGCGTGTAAGTGCCTTTCACTTTTCCTGGTTTCATGGAAGTACTCACGAAAGTGATTTTCGGATATTTTTCTACGTCGAAAAAGTCAGGGCTTTTCAGGTGTCCGTCGCGTTTTTCGTCATCTGTATTGATGCTGGCTGCATCTACCGAAAATTCGATCTTGGCATCGGTAAAGTCGGCCTCCGGTTTTACAGAAGTTACTTTTCCTTCATATACTTTGAATTTTCCTTCGGTTTCGCTCACCATCATGTGGGTAACGGCAAAACCTAATTTACTGTGTGATGCATCAACATTCCAGTTGGATTGTGCCTTGGCGGCAAAAGTAAATGCCGCAACAGCTACTAAAGTTGTGAAAGTTTGTTTCATGGTTGATTGTTTTAAAGTTTTAAAATTGAGAGCACAAATATATGTTGCAACAACTATTGTTTCAACTTTAAATTCAAAATATTTGTTAAGTTGTTGCAAATAAGCCCATTTGATTTTCGACGAAGCCTATCTTTTCGTCCGGCAACTACACATTATTGGCAAAATCTGTTATCTTTGCTCCCCAAATTCAAACCCATGTTGTAGGTGGGAAACACATTATGATAAAAATTACCTTACCCGATGGTTCTATCCGCGAATATGAAAAAGGAACCACCTCTATGCAGGTTGCACAGAGCATCAGCGAAGGCCTCGCACGCAATGTGCTGGCAGCAAAAGTCAACAATGTAGTTGTTGACGCCAACAAATCCATTAACGAGGACAGCAGCCTTAGTTTACTGACCTGGAACGACGCCGAAGGCAAGAATACCTTGTGGCACTCATCGGCACACCTGCTGGCCGAAGCCCTTGAAGCGCTCTATCCTGGCGTGAAATTCTGGGTAGGCCCGCCGCTCGAAAACGGTTTCTATTACGACGTGGACATGGACGGACAGCCGCTCACGCCAGCCGATTTCGAAAAGATAGAGGCCAAAATGCTCGAACTTGCCCGCAAAAACAGCGAATTTATCCGCAAAGATATCAGCAAAGCCGACGCCATTCAATACTTTACCGACAAAGGCGATCAGTATAAACTCGATCTTCTTGAACGTCTCGAAGACGGAAATATATCTTTGTACACGCAAGGCAACTTCACTGACTTGTGCCGTGGGCCGCACATTCCGCATACGGGTTTCATTAAGGCCGTTAAAGTGCTTAATGTAGCAGGCGCATACTGGAAAGGTGATGAGAACAATCGCATGCTCACACGCATCTATGGTATCGCATTCCCGAAAGACAAGGAATTAAAGGATTACCTCGTATTATTGGAAGAAGCTAAAAAGCGGGATCACCGCAAACTTGGCAAAGAGCTGGAATTGTTCACTTTTTCTGAAAAGGTAGGTCTTGGTTTGCCGCTGTGGCTGCCGAAAGGCGCTATGCTGCGTGAGCGTCTTATTAACTTCATGCAAAAAGCGCAAACCAAAGCGGGCTATGTACCGGTGGTAACGCCGCATATTGCCAATAAAGATTTATACGTGTGTTCCGGGCATTACGAAAAATACGGTGCCGACTCGTTTCAGCCTATCAAAACGCCACACGAAGGCGAAGAGTTTTTCCTGAAACCGATGAACTGTCCGCACCACTGCGAGATCTACAAATCATCACCAAAATCGTACAAAGACCTACCGGTGCGCTATGCCGAGTTTGGTACTGTATATCGTTACGAGCAAAAAGGAGAATTGCATGGCCTGACACGTGTGCGTGGCTTTACCCAGGACGATGCGCACTTGTTTGTACGTCCTGACCAGGTGAAAGAAGAGTTCCTGAAAGTGATCGACCTCGTTCTACACGTATTCAATGCACTGGATTTTAAAGAATATACGGCACAAATCTCATTGCGCGACCCTGAAAACAAAGCCAAATACATTGGTACTGACGAAAACTGGGCGCTGGCCGAACAGGCGATCATCGAGTCGGCCGCCGAAAAAGGATTGAAAACGGTAACGGAATTGGGCGAAGCGGCGTTTTACGGGCCTAAACTCGACTTTATGGTGAAAGATGCCTTGGGCCGCAAATGGCAACTGGGAACCATTCAGGTCGATTACAACCTGCCAGAGCGTTTTGAACT
>DAIUED010000467.1:0-2236 GCA_036845295.1 Bacteroidota bacterium | reverse complement strand
CAAAGGGAATGTCTCGCGATTTCGAAGGCGCCCTGGCCGATTATGAAACATCCCTTAAGTTCGACCCCAATAATATTGCCACACTCAACAACATTGCGGCCGTGTATTCCCGTTTAGGCAATCCTGCACCGGGCATTTCTTACCTCAAAAAGATTGTAACACTCGACCCAACATTTATCGGTGCATACGTCAACCTGGGCTTCATCTATTCGTCGATGGATAGCCTCACACTCGCCTTAAATTATTTTGATAAAGCCCTGAACATTGATCCAGATGACGGAATAAGCTACAATAACCGGGGCTACGTGTATTATAAACAAGCCAACTACAAAGCGGCATTACAAGACATCAATCACTCCATTAGCCTGTACCCTAGCAATTCTTACGCCTACCGAAATCTGGCACTCGTTTACCTCGCCACCTCAAAAACAACCGAAGCCTGTGAGGCGCTGCATTATGCAGAGTCATACGGATTCAGGCACAATTACGGCGACGAAGTTGATACGCTGATCAAAAAACACTGTAAACGCTGACAGACATGAAAAAAATTCTTTTGATCCACGCGCATCCCGAGCGTAACTCTTTTTGCAGCCGTCTTAAAGATGAAACGATCAGCTATTTCAGCAAACAACAAGCCGAAGTAAAAGTTTCAGACCTGTATGGCATGAACTTCAACCCGGTTGGCAACCGCCACGATTTTCAGGAAGCTGAGAATCCAAGCTATTTTAAATACCAGGCCGAACAGGTTAACGCCTGGAAAAAGGACTCTTTCGAGCCTTTGCTCAAAGCAGAAATGGAAAAACTCGAGTGGTGTGATACGCTCATCTTTCATTTCCCGATATGGTGGTTCGGCCTGCCAGCAATACTCAAGGGCTGGGCCGACCGTGTCCTGGCGATGGGTTTTGCGTATGGCGCCGGAAAAGGTGTTTACGAAAACGGGGCTTTTAAAGGTAAGACCGCGTTTCTTTGCTTCACAACCGGCGGACCCGCCATTGCTTACGGCGATAACGGAAAGAACGGCAACCTCGACACCATTCTCTACCCGATCCATCACGGCATCTTCTACTTTCTTGGTATGACGGTGCTGCCACCCTTCATCTCGTTCGCCCCGGCGCGCCTTACCGACGAGGAACGCGCACAGGAGCTTATCCGTTACCGCAGCTATTTATCAGACGCCGCATCGCAGATCCCTTTATTTGAACCTGGCGTTTAAACGCCAGGTGAACGTTCCGCTGCAACAGATTACCTGTGACGTAAAACTACCCGTTTCGGCACCGAAATGATATGCCGGAGGTTCTCTTGATTTTGATCCTCATATTTTTTATGTATTTTTAATTACATCATAAAAATTTGACAAAATCTTTACATTCAACCGTTATGTCTATCAAAACGTTTCAATGGCTTTGCCTCTGCGCGTTTCCGTTCCTGGCAAACGCCCAGGGCTACCAGGTTAATCTCCAGGGCCAAAAGCAACAAGGGATGGGTGGCGCTGGTACTGCCTGCATCCAGGACGCAGCCGCGTTGTTTTTTAATCCGGGCGGTGCGGCTTTTGTTGCAGGATCAGCCGTCAACGTAGGTGTTACGCCAACCATTGCCAAAGCCGCGTTTCTCGACGAGCGCACCTACCTTACTTACGAAACCAAATCGCCGGTAAGTACGCCCTTTGCTGCTTACGGCCTGTTTGCCCTCAAAGACAGCAACAATCTCAAAGCGGGACTTGCCGTGTACACACCGTTCGGCAGCACCGTGCAATGGGAAGATAATTGGGCAGGGCGTTTTGCGCTGACCCGTTTGCAACTGCAAGCCATTTTTTTTCAACCAACCATCAGTTACCAGGTCAATTCAAAATGGGGTATTGGCGCAGGCTTTGTCTATAGCTACGGAAAAGTCAATCTTCAAAAAGACATTCCATTGATGGATGCGAATGGCCAATACGGCCATGCAGGGTTAAGTGGAAAAGCCAATGGCTTCGGCTTCAACGTCGGCATCTACTACAAACCTGTTGAAAAACTTTCGATTGGACTCACCTACCGTTCTAAAGTAAACATGGAAGTAAAGAACGGGCAAGCCAGCTTTGTTGTGCCCGCTGCCGTGAAAGATAATTTCCCCGATGGCAAATTCAAAGCCAGTCTTCCACTACCGGACATCGGCACGCTGGGTTTCGGCTATAAGCCCAACGATCGCCTCGACCTCGCCCTTGAAATCAACTATGCAGGCTGGAAAGCCTACGACACGC
>DAIUED010000466.1:0-2275 GCA_036845295.1 Bacteroidota bacterium | reverse complement strand
GTCTTTGTTCTTTTTTGCGGTTTTGATGCTGTAACCTTTCAGTTGATTGTAGTAAATACCTTCCTTGATGCTAAGCGTTGGCTTAGCCTGGCGGATGTCCCATAGCAAGCGGGCTGAAGTAAGCGTGATTTGGGGTAGAACGAAGTTGTTGAACACAAAGGTAACACCTGCCAGGAATACAATAAAGGCAAATAGTGGTCGCAGAATGCGGAACAGCGACAGACCCGATGATTTCATGGCAGCCAGCTCGTAGTTTTCGGCCAGGTTACCGAACGTCATGATCGACGACAGCAAAACAGCCAATGGCATAGCCACCGGAATAAACGTGATAAAGGAGTATGAAAAGAACTTGGTAAGCACCCAAAACGTCATGCCTTTACCAATAATATCGTCCATGTACGTAAACACATGGATAAGGAAAAACACGAACACACCGATGAAAAGAGTCAGAAAAAAAGGCGGCAGGTAAGACTTTAGAAGGTAACTATGTAAAACTTTTAGTTTCAGGGCTTCTATAGTTAAAATGTTCTCTTGGCGGTATATCTGATAATAAAGCTGATTTCAGTCAATTTGCCGGTTTTACTGGCAATCGGGGCCCGAAACGAAAGCCCTAAAATAACGGATATTTTTCAATCATTATAGCCAAATTATCTAAACTTTGCTATTTTTGTGTGGTTATGATTAACGGAAAAAAGATTGTAGTAGTATTGCCTGCCTATAATGCAGCACTTACCCTGAAGCGAACTTACGACGAGATTCCTTTTGATATTGTGGATGATGTGGTTTTGGTTGATGATCACAGTAAAGACAACACCTCAGAGGTTGGGCGCCAGCTTGGGATCAAACACGTGATACGCCACGAACAGAACAAAGGTTATGGCGGCAACCAAAAAACCTGCTACGACACTGCACTTTCCATCGGGGCCGATATTGTGATCATGCTTCACCCTGATTACCAGTACACCCCTAAGCTCATCCAGAGCATGAGCTACATGATCGCTAACGAACTTTATCCTTCGGTTTTTGGATCAAGGATTCTCGGCAAAGGCGCTCTCAAAGGTGGCATGCCTATGTACAAATATATTTTCAACCGTTGCCTTACCTTTACCCAAAACGTACTCATTAACCAGAAGCTGAGCGAGTACCATACCGGCTATCGCGCCTTTAACCGCGAAATTCTCGAAACCATTAGCTATCATGAGAATTCCGATGATTTTGTATTTGATAACCAAATGATCTCACAGATATTTTACGCCGGCTTCGAGATTGCAGAAATCACTTGCCCCACAAAATATTTCCCGGAAGCCAGTTCTATCAATTTCAGACGTAGTATGAAATACGGCCTCGGTGTACTGGGCGTTTCGTTTACCCACTTTTTCAATAAGCTGGGCCTTGCGAAAAGCCGCATTTATATCCGCAAAAAATAACCCGGTAAACATGTCGCGCCATGAAATGGTTTTCCCTTTTTTTATTGGCTGTTCTTACAGTAGCGTTAACTGCTTGTAAATCCTGTAAAGATAAAAAAACAGAAGAAGAGGAAATGCCGCCGGTTACCACAGGCGCTGGGCCGGCAGGCGACACGGCAGCCATTACCGGCTTTGGTGTATTGAACCGCGTGAAAGGCATTTGGAATGGTCCTGTTACATCTACCACACCGCTGGGCGGCTATCCCGAATGGATCGTGGATTTCAGGCCTGTGGCGCCCAGCCAAATATCTGCCAAAAATGAACTGGATACACTTAACGATATTCACATGTCGTTTTTTGTAGCGAAATACAACAATCATTTACGCGTTGCTTTTCGCAACGGCGGTTCATTCAACGGGATGCACCGTGTGTCTTATTTCCTCGCCGACAGCGTTTCGGAAACGCCCACGCAGGCCTATTATCGCTTCTCGGAAGTCGTTAAAGGAAAAAGCCGGGCTTATACCGAGGTGGTTCGTAAAGGCGATAGCCTGATCGTTTTATCTTACACCAATCACTACAACACGCAGCCCAATGCCACACCTCACATGGTTTGGCGGGCCCGCTTGCAGGATACCAGCTCAGCTACCGCCGCCACGGTTAATTTTGCCTTTCCGCAACACGTCATAACCAAAGATTTTTCGACCGTGTTTACCGGACAGTCAGAGGCAATTTATTACAACACAGCCACGGAGCCTTATCCGGAATCGGCACAGCCGTATTTAGGGCAGGCAACCGTTCATTACAGTTACGATGCAGCCCACGTTCCCAATCCTGCAAAAAAGACATTCCTGGTGATTACCACACAACCG
>DAIUED010000465.1:0-2295 GCA_036845295.1 Bacteroidota bacterium | reverse complement strand
ACCGTATTTCCCGCCTCATCAGCCAGGTTTACTTCGTTAGGGTATTGCTTCACGAACTCAGACACTTTTTCGCGCATGTTCACACTCATCGGATGTTCTTCCAGGTATTCGGGATGTTCGTTTTGCCCGGCGGCAACCAAAACCTGGTTGTAATCGCCGAAATCGAAGCCCCAGGCATCGTCGTGCGCTTCGCGTTCTTCATGGCTCATTTCCTTTCGCATGGCTTGAATAGAGAAGCCGCCAAAGGTTTTGCCTTCACGGGCAAACAGCCAATCGCTTACGTGTGATAAAGGCACAACCACGGTTTGGCCAGATTGTACATGAGTTACGTGATTCGGTTCGTTGAGCAGCACGCCCCGGATCGTTTCCCCGTCAAACACCACGTCGTTTACCCACATGTGCTCAACGAGCGGTTCCTGCCCTTCCACCACTTGTGTGAAGGCAATTTTCACACAGGCAACGTCTAGCCCGGGAACAATGCGGCGACGTTCCCACGACAGTTCGCGCCAAAAATAGCGGAAATTCTGTTGGGCTTTCTGAAAAGCCTTTTTCATTTCAAGATCGTCTTTGGCATAAAAAACCGGTTGTTGTTCACTCATGTGGCTAATGTTTAGGTTGAAATAAGCAAGTTACAAAATTATTCCAAAGATCGTATGCGGCATACGAAAGCCGCATGCAGCAAACTATTTTTTGTATTGATCGAATAAGGTTTTTCGTTCTCCCAACATGGTAATGGCTTTCTGAATACGGTTTTGCCTCGTTTCTTCTTTTTTGGCGGAATTGATCCACAGCAAGTATTCTTTCCGGTGCGAATACGACATCTTTTCGAAACCCGGTAACACGTTCGCCTTCTTAAAAGCCAACTCCACATCTGCCGGAATGTCTGTTGGCGTATCTTTAGCCGGGAGCGCCAATTTTAATCCTTGCCTGGCATTATCGATCGCTTCAAACAATAACTCCAGAATATCTTCGTCGTTTACCTGCCCGATGTGCGTAAATTTCAGGTGGCGGTTGTGCTGCGTACCCTCATTGGCAAGCAGGAGCTTCTTCGGGTCTTTAAGCAAGGCGCCCTGGAAAAATACAAGGTTCACATGTTTTTTGAATCCCCAGAAACCGCAAACCATGCCATTGAGGTAATAGTTTGGCCCCCATTTCCAGTCTTCGATCAGCTCCGGGTCGGCACTCAGGATGATCTGCCGCAAACGCTGGCAAATGTCGCGCGCAAAGGGTTCCAGGCTGTTGATCCCTTCTTCGATAAGACGGGGCGCATCCGGGTTGTGCTTTACTTTTGCCATAAATAAATGTAGATTTGAGGATGCTTAAACAGCTGGAAGCAAACATACAGAAAAATGGCCTATTCGGCAAAGAAGACCGTGTATTGCTGGCATTTAGTGGCGGCGTGGACTCGGTAGTACTGGCTCACCTGCTGCATGAAGGCGGTTTCAACGTTACCCTTGCGCATTGTAATTTTCAACTGCGCGGGCAGGAAGCTGAAAAAGATACAGCCTTTACGGCTGAATTTGCGCAGCGCCTTGGCCTTCGTTTTTTTACTAACTATTTTGATACAACGGCTTATGCTCAAGAGCATAAACTGTCGGTACAGATGGCTGCCCGTAAGCTCCGCTACGATTGGTTTCAGGACTTATGTGATGTGCAGGGTTTCGACCGCATTGCCACCGCGCATCATGCCAGCGATAATACAGAAACCATTTTAATAAACCTGGTAAGAGGTACCGGCATCAAAGGCATGTCAGGTATTCCTGCGCAGCAGCAACGGATAGTAAGGCCCCTGTTATTTGCTACAAAAGAGGAGATCAGGACTTATGCAGACAAGCAGAAATTGCCCTATCGCGAAGACGGTAGCAATGCCGAAGTTAAATATAAGCGCAATTTTATCCGCCACCGGGTAGTTCCTGCACTGCAAACCCTTAATCCGGCGCTGGATGAAACTATTTGCACATCTACCACATTTTTCAGGCAGTCGGCACAGATTGTCCAGGCTTATGCGCAAAGCCGTTACGCTTCCATTTGCTCCGCGGAAAATGGCTTGCTCCGCATCAACATCGGCCTCCTCAAAAACGAGCCTTTTAAAGAAACGTTGTTGTTTGAGTGGCTATACCAAAAGCATTTCCGCCCAAGGCAAATAGCGCAATTATGCGATGTGCTCGATAATGGCGAACAACCCGGAAAACAATTTTCATCGCATTCGCACCGGCTCGTTGTTGACCGTCGTGATATCATTGTGCAGGCGCTTGCAGCGATGGCAGTACCAGGATCTTACACCATCCGCGAGCC
>DAIUED010000464.1:0-2320 GCA_036845295.1 Bacteroidota bacterium | reverse complement strand
GTTTTTACCACATAACCATCGGCGTTACCACGCCCGTAACTATATGTAGTTCCGGCAATAACAAAACCGCCATCAAAGGTTTCCTGAAGACTGTAAGCAAAGTCCCAATCCGAACCGCCGATGTTTTTTTGCCAGAGCAAATTTCCATTTTTGTCGGTACGTAACAGGTAGATGTCATAGCCACCAAAGCCCGAGGAATTGGTATAACCGATAGCTACAAAACCTGAATCCGTTAGCTGGATGACACTCTTACCGATTTCGTTGTTGTAACTGCCGAACGACTTTTCGAATTTGCGGCGGCCCATGCTGTCGAGCCGAACCAGGTACAAATCGGTATTTCCTTGTCCGAAACTACTTGTTGACCCGGTGATGATGTAACCATTGTCGAGGGTTTGTTTAACATCGTAGCCTACGTCGTAACCATTGCCGCCAAAACGCATGTAAAATTTACGTGGCGCCTGCGCCTTTATCGCACAACTTAAAAGAAAGGCGATGAAACAGAAAAGGTATTGATGATGGGTTAAGCGCATGGCTGTTTCTGGCATTAGTTCATATTAGTTTCTAAACTTTTTGGCAATACTCACAAAAGCACCCTGGCCGTATGTATTTTTTGGTGAGATGTACCCCTGTAAACTATTGCTGCCCAGTTTGATATAAAAGCCAGGCGCATTGTATTGAACGGTTAGGCCTACACCCAGCCTGGCATATCCACCGTACCCCACATGAAGCGAGGTACTGAAATGAGAAGTCCAGTTATACTCGGCATCCATGAAAAAATAAGGCTTGAAATTGGAATTGAAAAGATAGCGGAATCCGGTACTTAGCGTGAAGCGGTCGGTGAAAATGATCTTATTAATGATCAGCAAATTGGTAGGGATATTCACGTTAAAGGACTCTTTTCGGGCATTGGTGGTATTGCGGATAATGGTATCCTGGTTAATGGCCGACAAGGTCGAGTCCTGTAGATCGAGTAAGTTATCGACATGATAACCCGAGAAATGAAAACTGGAGTCGCTGCTGTATTGCACGCTGTTATCGAACCAGTGAAGAAAACCAATGTTGTTGGCGTTTACGGTAAGTACGCTGCTTTTTCCAAAACGGCTCTGATAAGGGGTTTCGAAGAAAATATCGGCACTCGCTCCTACTCCGGCATAACGTAGCGGGTTCGAAATACCGGTAGTGTCGCTTTCGGCCATCACAAAATTCGAATTGAAAATGAGTTCTGTGCCATCGGCATTCGTGTATAGCGAAGAACCCTCGAATGCCCGGATGTAAAAAAGCTGCTGCCCTTTGAGGAACGATACCGATACGCCGACTTTGGCGGTAGTGTCGATCTTATGCCAGATGAAGCCGAGCTTTAGCTCCTGGAACCGCAGGGAATTGATACTGGAACCACTGAAATTTTTGGTTTCGTCGAGGTATGGGCGGTTGCCATAAAACGCGAGTTGATAAAAGTCTTTGGTGTAGGAGGCATTGAATATCTGCTGGTCTTTAATTCCAACGAGGTACGAATAGCGGGGATTCTTTCCAAAAAATGCGGCCACGTCGTAGTTAAAATTAGCTCCCAGCACATTCAGCTCTTTCATGTGGTTGCCCGACGCGTCTTTCAACGACTGATCGATGTAGCCGCCAACGATGAATTTATTGAGAAAGGCATTGTAAATGCCGTTGGATCCGAGTTCGTACTCGCCATTCAACGATATGCTCCGGCCGGTTTTTTCAAAGTTCAGAAATTCGGAATTGTACTGCGCCGACGCCGTCAAACATAATGTTACCAATAAACCCGCCAAGCCTCTTTTCATTCCTATTTGGTTTTTACGTGGTAATTAACGTTGGCGCTCAATATCAAATCGAGGTAACTGCTATCTTTAATCCGGATGGGGGTTGGTTGGTTGGGCAGGTACAGATACGTTACAAACTTAACCTGGCTGCATTGTTTCAAGTGTTGCGTTTTGGCCTGGTTGAAATAAGCCACCAGGCGGGTATCGGTATAATGAAGCACGTTATTGGCATTATCTGTAATAGCGGCCTGTATCGTGTTATTGTCCCAGGTAAACATCGAATCCACCACCTGCCCCTGCGTATCTACCATGTAGCCTTGTATCTGTGCCCTGAACGGATAGTTGTTCCTTGCCTGGAGAATCATTTCACAATTGTTGACATTGTCAAGTTCGTTGATGCTGGTAAGGTCGATCTTCGCAAAGTTTACCAAACTGAAATAATCAGCTGATATCTCGAACGGAATATCCACATCGGCCACCACTTTAAGTCCGTGCCCTTATTAACCACAACCGTTTCCGGCCGACACATTCCAACGCGG
>DAIUED010000463.1:0-2333 GCA_036845295.1 Bacteroidota bacterium | reverse complement strand
GATCGGTGATGTGTATTAAATCGCGTCAAAATCAATTACTACCCGTTCCGTCAATGGATGCGCCTGGCAGGTGAGCACGAAGCCCTCTTCCACCTCGGCTTCCGTCAGGGCAAAGTTATTGTCCATTTTTACTTTTCCTTCCAGCACCTTGG
Organism: Bacteroidota bacterium; assembly: GCA_036845295.1. Classification (GTDB taxonomy): domain Bacteria; phylum Bacteroidota; class Bacteroidia; order B-17B0; family Aurantibacillaceae; genus UBA4416. The sequence goes on along the minus strand of DAIUED010000463.1, from coordinate 2,181 downwards.
CGCGGCAAGTACAGCACACGGCGCCTTTGCAGCTAAAAGGAGCGTCAACACCCGCTTCGATCGATGCATCGAGAATACTCAGGCCTTCGGTGTTCAATGTCATCTGGGTTTCGAAACCATATTGGATTACCGTAATGTTGCTGGTAACGGAGCCGCCTACCACAGCACCCGTATTTTCGGCTTTTGCCACAGCGTCGGCAACAGCACTGAAATATTCGATGTGCACTTTTTCTTTTGCAATGTTTAAGTTTTCCAGCGCCTGTTTGATGTTTTCCATCATTGGGCCAGGGCCACAAATAAAATACTCATCGGCACCGCCGCACTGGTAAGCATCTACAATCGCTTTCACGCGGTCCACACTTAAAAGCCCTTTCTGAAGATCAGGCACGTTGTGTTTCGGTGTGTCAAAAATAGTTACCACCTGCAGGCGATCGGCATGGTTCGCCGCAATTGTTTCGATCTCGGAACCGAAAATTACCGCGTCTTCATCCCTGTTGGCATATACCAGCGTTACCGTACTTTGTTTTTCAATGTACAGCACACTTTTCAGGATACTCATCATCGGCGTAATGCCACTGCCTCCGGCAAACAGCACGTAATGCTTTTTGTTATTGCCCGACAATACCGAATGGAAATTCCCCATCGGTGTCATTACTTCTACCATGTCGCCCACTTTCCACTGGCGGTTCATCATGGTCGAAGCACGGCCGTCTTTCACCTCTTTCACCGCCACACGCAATTCTTTTTCGCTGTAGGGGCTGGTGCAAATACTGTAAGAACGGCGAAGCTCTTCACCATTAACGTTAAGTTTAATGGTAATGTACTGGCCTTGTTTGAATTGGAATTCGGGTTGAGCCTGCGGAGGGATGTCAAATGCGATGGAAACCGCGTCAGCCGTTTCGCGGCGAATATCTTTTATTTTGAGGGTGTGAAATCTTGCCATGATAAAATTGAAAGCGTAAAAATAGTTATAAAAAACCAAATAAGGCTGAATATGGCATGCATGAGCTGATTTTTATCATGCAAACAATGGCAAAATGCTGATAAAACGTTTTGAAAAAAAGCGCTTAAAAGCCTATATTTGTATAATTTAAAACCCAAAAATGATGGACCAAACAGGATATGAAGCCGTATTTGAAGGTAAACTTTCCAGAAACGAGGTCATTGAGCCAAAAGACTGGATGCCCGATAATTACAGAAAACATCTGATCCGCCAGATCTCACAGCACGCCCACTCGGAGATTGTAGGCATGTTGCCGGAAGGAAATTGGATCACACGCGCCCCAAGCCTGCGCTCCAAAGTCGTGTTGCTGGCTAAGGTGCAAGATGAAGGCGGACACGGCCTTTACTTATATACAGCAGCCGAAACCCTTGGCATTAGCCGCGATGAACTGCTCGATAATCTGCATACAGGTAAAGCTAAATATTCTTCTATTTTCAATTACCCGACACTCACCTGGGCCGATATTGGTGCAGTGGGTTGGTTGGTAGATGGTGCGGCTATCATGAACCAGGTAATGCTTCAGCGTACCTCATACGGGCCATACAGTCGGGCCATGATCCGTATTTGCAAGGAAGAGAGCTTTCACCAGCGTCAGGGCTTTGAAGTAATGACGCGCTTGGCATTTGGTACACCTGATCAGAAAGCGATGGCTCAGGACGCTCTTAACCGCTGGTGGTATCCTACCATGATGATGTTCGGGCCGCCTGATGTGGAGTCGCCTAACAGCGAAAATGCCATGAAATGGCGCATCAAACGCGAAACCAACGACCAACTCCGGCAGAAATTTGTTAACCAAACGGTGCCGCAGGTAGAATACCTGGGACTTACCGTGCCAGATGAAAACCTGAAATGGAACGAAGAGAAAAAAGGTTACGATTTTACCGAGCCGAATTGGGTAGAGTTCAAACAGGTGATCAGCGGCAATGGGCCGTGTAATAAAGAACGGTTGGCGTCACGCAATAAATCGCACAAAGACGGCGAATGGGTGCGTGCCGCCGCTCAGGCTTACGCAAAAAAGAAAAAAGAAATCTACGAGGCGGCTTAATCCGCCGGTTTTAATATTTAAATCAATAGACGAATAACGACTATGGCAGACACGCAAGGCCCGGTATGGGAAGTTTTTGTACAAAAAAAATCAGGACAGCCCTTTGTACACTGTGGCAGTCTTCATGCTTTCG
>DAIUED010000462.1:0-2352 GCA_036845295.1 Bacteroidota bacterium | reverse complement strand
AGATGCCCACTCGCCTGTTCCGTATCAGCAATGCCATACCATGGTTCGAGGCAGAGAAATTGCGAAGTGTGAGGCTTTGTCCATATACCAAAATAAGGCCAGCCCTCGCAATGCAGCTCTACACCGCGGCCACTTTGTGTGCTGGATAAGCGAACATGCCCCACTTGGCCGCCTTTCATCACCAATGCGTCTTTTTCAAACAGCGAGGCCGCCAGATGAAGTTTATGATCGGAGAGATGTAGCACTTTAGTATCGTCGGTAATAAGTCCATCGTGGAGCTTATTTACCGTTAACGCATTTAAGCCATCGAACTGTAGTTCATAGTCTTCAAATGTTTCGTGCGCTTTTAGCGGACAAATAAATGCCGGGTGTGCGCCAAGCGACATATACAAGTCTTTATGATCGGGATTGAATACAGTATATGCCGTGGCTAGCGTATTGCCCTGAAGAGTATAACTCACCTGCAAGCTGAAGTGAAATGGGAATTGTGCGAGGCTCCGTTCGCTGGCTGTCAGTTCAAACGCCAGGTGATCTTTGGACTGGGCAATACACACAAACTCCTGATCGCGTGCGAAGCCGTGTTGCGAAAGCGTGTATGCTTTCCCTTCGTGCGTAAAGCTGTTGTTGCGCAATTTACCAACAACTGGAAACAGGTGCGGCGCATGCCTGGCCCATAAGTTTGGATCGGCCTGCCAGATATACTCAAGCCCATCGGCTTTTGAGCGTACCGAGCAAATTTCCGCGCCCAATGCATCAACACTGATTTCCAGTTGGCTATTGGATAAACTATACCGGCTCATGTTTATAAAGACATAACCCCTTCGATAGCGGCAGCCTTTTCATAAATAGTTATAATCTCGTCAATGCTCATTACCACTTGTTTTACGGTAATACTCAGGTAATTTCCTTTTGCCGATTGCTTCTGGATAATATCAGCATCATTATCAAAAATAGCCTCCACCATTGCCATGGTGCGGTTATCCGATTTAATGATGAATTTAAACATGTAAATGTGCGGAAAGGTGGTGATCGTTTCTTCCAGTTTTTTCTTCAGCTCATCAAAAGTTCCTGCTGCCATGGCTTTGTTGTATTATTTAAAGTAGTGGTTATAGATCAGAACTACACCAAATATGATCAGTGCAGTACCGGTAATGTAGTTCACAATATTCATTACCCTATCGGTAAGGTAATGCTTAATTTTTCCGGAGAGCTTTACTTTAAACAGTTCGATGCCCAACACGGCACTCAACACCACTACGAAAAACAAGAGCATCTTCACGATGGAGTTATCAACGTTTTTATTGGCAACGGTTACATTGGTGAGCCAAAGTAACCATACGGAAGGATTGAACAGGTTCAGGAAAAACCCTTTGAGTACCATCAAACGCGGACTTGGAAGTTGGTTTTGAATATCGATGGTCTCGTCGGTTTTTACTTCGTGCTTTTTGAAAAAGAAAAAGCCAAATACGATCAGGATACCACCGCCAATGGTAGCAAAGGCAGTTTGGGCATTTTGCGAGTCGAGCAGATTCGACATGCCAAAATACACCAGCAGACTAACCAGGATGCACACGAACAAATCGCTGAGAACCACACCAAGAGCTAAAAAAGACCCGGTGTGATAGCCAAATTTAATTCCCGTATTAATGAGCGCAAAGAACGCCGGCCCGAAGGAAAAGGTGAGCAGGAGAATGAGAATAACTGCCTGGTATATTAAACTTAAAATCAAAACGCTTTCTTATAATTTGAAATAAATGCCTGCCAGTCGTTCAGCAGGCTTCCTTTGAGCACCCTCGGAAATTTATGTGCTGAACCCAGCTTGCCGCGGGTAGCCATAAAATCAATGAACGCATCGTCGGGAAGGACTTTTACATACACATCTTTCAAGGCCGAGGTCCGCTCGACGCGGTAATCGTCGTTGATTTCCTTCAAATGGAAATCCAGGCGCTGCCGGATATCGTCTTCTGAAGCCTTGGCATCAGAACCCACATACCATTGATGCGCAAACAAGCTACCGTGAGGCACACCGGCCACGGCAAACTCATTGATCTCAATTTTGAGATCATCGGCCGTCATTTTAATGGCGCGGCTCATGTTCTCTACCGAAAGATGTTCGCCGCATAAGCTCAGGTAATGCTTGGTACGACCGGTAATAACAATCTCAGCGCGCTCCAGGTTGGTAAACCGGATGGTATCGCCAATGAGGTAACGCCAGGCGCCGGCGCAAGTGGACATCAGCAATGCATAATCTTTGCCGAGCTCGGCATCTTTGATCGTGATCGCTTTGGCGTTGGGATTGATGTTGCCGTCGCCGTCAAAGTTTTCTTCAGTAAACGGTACAAACTCGAAAAA
>DAIUED010000461.1:0-2353 GCA_036845295.1 Bacteroidota bacterium | reverse complement strand
AAATCGTACCTGCTGGCCCTGAAGCTGGCCCAATTTGAATTCATCAAAGACAAAAAAAACACGAAGCCTTTGTTGTTGCTCGATGATATTTATGATAAGCTGGATGAAACACGTTTCCGTAAACTGATCGAATTGGTAAGCAACGACACCTTCGGTCAGGTATTTATTACCGATACGCATCCACAGCGCATCCACGAATTATTTGAACAACAAAAAGCCGAACACCGGATTTATAAAGTTGATAACGGAGAAATAATCTTACATGCGCAAGAACCATAACCTGATCAAATTGGGAGATGCCATTTCCCAGATCTTCAAAGAGGAAAAGCTGGATGAGAAATACAGCATTTTTGCCATACGCAACGAGTGGGAAAAGCTGGTGGGAACCTTGCTCGCGAAACACACCACGCAGATAAACTATGCGGCCGGTATTTTGTTCGTATCCATAGATTCGGCCGTGGTAAGAAACGAAGCCACGTACATGAAAGACGAGATCATCCAGAAGGTAAATACCTTTGTGGGCAAACGCCTGATACGAGAGCTGGTGCTCAAATAACATAAACCTGAAATAAGGATTAACTCATAGAACAGTCCTACGTTATGAAAACATTCAATGTACCGGAATTTTACAGGAGTCCGATCATTAGCAAGATAAAACAATACCGGAAGCTGCAGGACCCGCGCAAGAAAGACAACTCGCCTACCCTGCTCGATTTCGGCCCGGTGCAATACCTTATTGCCCGGCATTTTGGCTTTTGCTACGGTGTGGAAAATGCAATTGAAATATCGTTCAAAGCCCTGGAAGAAAATCCGGGAAAGCGCATTTTTTTACTGAGCCAGATGATCCATAATCCTGATGTGAACGACGACCTGAGCAACCGCGGCGTGCAATTTCTGCAAGACACACACGGCAAGCAACTCATTCCGTTCGACTCGCTCAGTGCCGACGATGTGGTAATTATTCCGGCATTCGGTGCGCCACTTGACGTTATCGACATCCTCGAATCGAAAGGTATTAAAACGGCATCATATAATACGACATGCCCTTTTGTAGAGCGCGTTTGGAAGAAATCCGAAGCGATCGGCAAAGACGACTATACCATCATCATTCATGGCAAACACAACCATGAAGAAACGCGTTCCACCTTTTCGCGCAGCGACAAGCACAGCCGTGCCATCATTGTACGCGATCTGACGGAAGCTAAACTGCTGGCCGAATACATGCGGGGCCGGAAACCCGAAAGCCAGTTCGCTCTCGATTTCAAAGATAAGTATTCGCCGGGTTTCGAACTCGGGAAAGACATGCGACGCGTGGGCGTGATTAACCAAACAACCATGTTGGCAACGGAAACGCAGGAAATTGCCGACTTTTTCAAATCGGTGATGATAGAATTGTATGGTTCTGAGGCGATTGCAGAACATTTTGCCGATACACGCGACACCCTGTGTTATGCCACCAACGAAAACCAGGACGCCACATACGGTTTGCTGGAAACAGATGCCGACCTGGCCATTGTGGTGGGCGGCTACAACAGCAGCAATACCTCGCACCTGGTAGAACTGTGCGAACGGAAATTCCGCACCTTTTTTATCTCGTCGGAAAAAGAGATCAGCGACGCGCAAACAATTCATCACTTCGATTATCCGAACAAAAAGCACCTGTGCACACGCGACTTTTTACCGGCTAAGAATCCGGTACGCATTATCCTAACCAGCGGTGCTTCCTGCCCCGATTCGGTGATCGAAGGCGTTATCCATAAAATCAACAGTTTTTATACCAACATAAAGCCGCTGGAGGAAACACTGGCGGTGCTGCACTAGCTTCGAAGCCCTGTAGATTTGTTGCCTGTAAACGTAAAATTCCTATAATAATCCTTATTTTTGAAAGCAAGAGGCCGTCTTATCCTTCCGGTGCCAGCCAGTTTGGGCAAGAGCAGTTTTCTTTGATGACAAACACCATTCCCAAATTTGAGTATGCAACTGAATCTAACAAAACCCCTGGCTTTTTTCGACCTGGAAACAACAGGCATCAGCGTAGGCAGCGACCGCATTGTGGAGATTTCCATCGTGCGGGTTAACATCGACAACTCTACTGACATACTCACCAAACGGGTAAACCCGACCATTCCTATTCCGGAATTTTCATCGAAAATCCACGGCATTTATGACAAAGACATTGCCGATGCGCCTACCTTTAAACAACTGGCGCCTCAACTGGCGCAGTTTCTGGCCAATTGTGACCTTGCCGGTTTCAATTCCAATAAATTCGATGTGCCGGTACTGGTGGAGGAGTTTCTGCGGGCAGAGATCGACTTCGATCTCAAAAACCGCCGCCTGATCGATGTGCAGAATA
>DAIUED010000460.1:0-2365 GCA_036845295.1 Bacteroidota bacterium | reverse complement strand
AGTTTTTAACGTAAAAATCGTCCAGGCCTTTAAGGCAAATGCCATTTGTAGCTGCCAGCAGATTGTATTTCTTCAGATCCGCTTTCCAGGCGTCAAGATCGTTTTGTAAGGCTACCAGGATCATGTCGAACCCTTCGGCAGATTTGTATTCTTCGCCAGTGTATTTTTGATTAATAACGGAGAAACGGTAAAAGTCCTGCATCGATTCGGGGTTGGATGATGACCAGAAATGGATCATGGTAAGTTTTCCGGCCCTTGGAAATACAAAACTCTGGATAGATTTTCCGGATGTATTAACAATAATAGAAGGACAGCTATCGCCTACTTGAAGTGCTGTTGAATTCTTTTGAGAAAACAAGTTCAGGGAAATCGTAGTAAAAAAGGAAAAAAGTACAAAAAGTCGCATAGTTTATTTTTTGAGAGCGAGGATCTTTGCGGCAAGGTCTCCTCCCCGCAGGTTCTTAGCAATAATTATTCCATTTTGGTCGATCAATACATTTGTTGGGATACTGTTTACGCGGTATTTTACGGCAGCGGCATTGTTCCACATGTTCATATCGCATACGTGATACGGCCAGGAGAGTTTGTCTTTTTCGATGGCATTGATCCAGCGGGTCTTATCGCTGTCGAGTGATACACTGAATACTTCGAAGCCCTTTCCGGCAACAAATTCGGTTTGGTGGTAGTTGTTGTAAACAGACACAACCGTGGGGTTCTCGGCGCGGCAAGGCCCGCACCAACTGGCCCAGAAATCGACAAGCACCAGTTTTCCCCGAAGCGACGATAGCTTCAGGATGTTGCCAGAAGGGTCGGCCATTTCTATTTCCGGCGCCCGGTTACCAAGGTTCAGACCTTCTACGACGTCAACAGTCACTGTGCCGTTTGCGGTTTGCGCATTACCATTGGTTGGTTGGCTCGTTTGGCCTGGCGTTTCGGTATGCTGTGTAAGTGTTTTTGGGTGTTTACAGGCCGACAATGCCAAAGCCACTGCCATTGCAACGGCAACATGGGAATATAACGTTTTCATAGCTTATCGTTCTTTTCTGATAATTTCAGCACCAATGGCGTTGAGGCGTGTATCGATTTTCTGATAGCCGCGGTCGATCTGGTTGATATTGAAAATCGTACTTTTCCCTTTAGCACTCATGGCAGCAATCAGGAGTGCCACGCCGGCACGAATATCGGGCGAGGCCATTTGAATGGCGCGCAGCTGAACTTTGCGGTCGAGGCCCATAACGGTGGCACGGTGCGGGTCGCAGAGAATGATCTGCGCTCCCATTTCAATGAGTTTATCAACGAAGAACAGCCTGCTTTCGAACATTTTCTGATGCACAAGCATGTTGCCGCGTGCCTGAATGGCAGTTACGAGAATAATGCTCAATAAATCCGGCGTAAAGCCAGGCCAGATAGCGTCGGCAACCGTCAGCATGGAGCCGTCGATGAACGTATCGATTTCGTAGTGTTCCTGAGAAGGAATGTAAATGTCGTCGCCGCGACGCTCCATTTGGATGCCCAGACGCGAAAACACTTTAGGAATGCAGCCCAGATTGTCGTAAGAAACGTCCTTGATGGTGATTTCGGATTGCGTCATGGCTGCCAAGCCGATAAACGAACCGATCTCGATCATGTCGGGCAACATGCGGTGTAAAGTTCCTTTTAATGAGGTTACGCCTTCAATGGTAAGCAGGTTAGATCCCACGCCCGCTATTTTGGCGCCCATGGCATTGAGCATTTTGCAAAGTTGTTGCAAGTAAGGCTCACAGGCGGCATTGTATATTGTTGTGGTGCCTTCGGCTAATACTGCGGCCATAACGATGTTGGCGGTTCCCGTTACCGATGCTTCATCGAGCAGCATGTATGCACCTTTTAGCTTAGAGGCGCTGACTTTAAAATTCTCAGTTTCGTGGTCGTACTCAAATTTGGCGCCGAGATTTTCGAAGCCGATGAAATGCGTATCCATGCGCCGGCGGCCGATTTTATCGCCACCTGGTTTGGGCATGTAAGCACGGCCAAACCGAGCCAGCATCGGGCCTATGATCATGGTAGAGCCACGCAGGCCCCCACCCTTTTTACGGAATTCGTCAGATACAAGGTAATCGACTTTAATATCGTCAGCCTGAAAGGTATATTCTTCGTGTCCCGTTTTCTCGACTTTCACGCCAAGGTCGCGCAGCAAGTCGATCAGCTTATTGATGTCAACGATGTCCGGAATATTGCCGATCGTTACTTTTTCGGGAGTAAGCAGCACGGCGCAGATAATTTGCAACGCCTCGTTCTTGGCTCCTTGCGGAATAAGGTCTCCTTTGAGTTGGCGGCCACCTGTAACTTCAAAAATTGCCATAAATACCTTTAAGTCTTATTTGTT
>DAIUED010000459.1:0-2386 GCA_036845295.1 Bacteroidota bacterium | reverse complement strand
ATTTTTAGAGTTTTTGGGTGTTTTTTTGTCACCAAATTAGCCAAAAGTCGCTACTATTATCCTAACTAATTTACGATGAAACAGTTTATTTTTATGTTGATGCCGGTATTTGCGCTCTTTGTCAGCGGCTGTGCTCAACCGACGGTTTACCACGATGGCGACATCATTTTTCAAACAACGGCCGGCGACCGTGGAAAAGCGATCCAACTGGCAACCAAAAGCACTTACAACCATTGCGGAATTCTCTTTTCCGAAAATGGCAAATGGGTGGTGTACGAAGCCGTGCAACCGGTGAAAAAAACATCCCTGGCCGATTTCAATAAGCGAGGGAATGGAACGGTCATGCGCCTGAAAAATACAGTGCCCGGAACCAGCGACATTGCTAAGTTAAAACAGGTGTTCAAAGATTATGAACACAAAAACTACGACGATGCTTTTAACTGGAGCGACGACAGGATTTACTGCAGCGAGTTGGTTTACAAACTCTACGAAAAAGGCATGGGCATAAAATTATGCGAACCACGCAAGCTGAGGGATTTCGACTTATCGAATCCTTTGGTAAAAGAGCAATTGCGGCTGCAATATGGCAACAACATTCCGCTTGAGGAGCCGATGGTTGCACCCGGTGACATATCAGCCTCGCCATTACTGCAACTAGTGAAATAGATGGTTCCTTTGGGCTGTACACAAGCCGCTTATGAGATGCCCTTAGTTTGCCAGACCTGGATCCATTTCCATACTCAGACCAGCCCTCTCTTTCACAGGGTACAATATCGAAAAAGGCTATCCAATAACGGATAGCCTTTTCGTTAACAAAAATCTTAAAATCAATTACGCATTGGCTGCTTCTTCCGATAAAGCCTGAATGATCTTGCCTTCGATCTCAGCTGCCAGGTCTGGGTTTTCGTTGAAAATCGCTTTAACCGCGTCTTTTCCTTGCCCTAATTTGGTATCGTCGTAGCTGAACCACGAACCGCTTTTCTTGATGATATTTTTCTCAACACCAATATCGATGATCTCGCCGATCCGACTGATGCCTTCTCCGAAGATGATGTCGAATTCGGCCATGCGGAATGGAGGTGCCAATTTGTTCTTAATGACTTTCACACGGGTACGGTTTCCGTTTACCACGTCGCCATCTTTGATCTGGCTCACGCGGCGGATGTCGAGGCGCACAGAAGCATAGAATTTAAGCGCATTACCACCGGTAGTGGTTTCGGGATTTCCGAACATCACGCCAATCTTTTCGCGCAACTGGTTGATAAAGATGCAGCAGCAGCCGGTTTTATTGATCGTAGCGGTAAGTTTACGCAAAGCCTGGCTCATGAGGCGGGCCTGCAAGCCCATGCGGCTGTCGCCCATTTCACCTTCGATCTCCGCTTTTGGCGTTAAAGCAGCCACGGAATCCACTACCACGAGGTCCACTGCACCGGAACGGATCAGGTTATCAGCAATTTCGAGGGCTTGCTCACCGTTATCAGGCTGCGAAATCAAAAGGCTTTTGATATCAACACCCAATTTCTCGGCATAAAAACGATCAAAAGCATGCTCGGCATCGATAATAGCTGCAATGCCGCCCGCTTTTTGCACATTGGCAATGGCATGAATCGCTAAGGTTGTTTTACCTGAAGACTCAGGCCCGTAGATCTCTACCACGCGGCCACGCGGCAGGCCACCAATGCCCAGGGCAATGTCCAACCCGAGCGAGCCTGTGGAAATAGAATCCATTGGCTCTACCACGCTGTCTCCCAGTTTCATCACAGTTCCTTTACCATACGTTTTCTCGAGTTTATCGAGGGTGAGCTGCAATGCTTTTAATTTTTCGCTGCCAACGGTTTTTTTGTCTAAGGTGTCAACCGCTTCTTCTGTTTTCTTTGCCATGATATATTTTAGTTTTAAGTTACTAGTTTATGGTGGAGAGTCGCCATTGTATTGTTAACAAACTAATAACAACGCCGTTCCGTTGACAAAGCTAAAACAAAAAGCAAGCAAGTAGTTGCTATGAATTGTAGCATTAGGAAAAATAGCAGTAAAATCAAGGGATGGACCGAATTGCACTACCATCTTTTGCCTGGCTTCGAGAGCCTCAGCCGACGGCAAAACGATTCTCACTGCGATGGCTCAGGTTGGGCACAGTCAAAAAAGAGTTCCGCTTCTGGAATACAACATCGCAAGATGTTTCAGGCGTGCTTACACAATGAGGCGGAGGAGTTGCGCTGCCAATCTTTTGCCTGGCTTCGAGAGCCTCAGCCGACGGCAAAAACGATTCTCACTGCGATGGCTCGGGCCTGGTACAGTCAAAAAGAGTTCCGCTTCTGGAATACAACATCACAAGATGTTTCAGGCGTGCTTACACAATGAGGCGGAGGAGTTGCGCTGCCAATCT
>DAIUED010000458.1:0-2404 GCA_036845295.1 Bacteroidota bacterium | reverse complement strand
CCGGATAGCGCCAAAGCTGTTGCGGCCGCCAAACAAGCCCAATTTTACAAAGCAGCCGGCTTCAAAGGCGCAGCGTCGCATATCGACGATAAGTATGCCATAGATGTAGATGAGATTTATGCCGTCAGCGATATGTTATCGTCAGATTTCGCAGCGTTTGCAATTGCCATCCGCGAACAAAACGGCCCTGAGGACGAGCAGCACATCGGCTACCTGAAGTTATCCAGGTTGTTGGAAAAAGGGGACTGAATGGGTAATATTTTCCCTGTTGCTTAAGCGAAAACAGAGATTAGGATCAGCGCAACGTTGGCAAGTGTGCTCACCACGAAAATCACGAAAATCCATCGCACAGGTAATAGTGCCACGCAGGCAATGATGTTGACGAGCGACAAGCACATGCCGAGTATGAACTGCCACAAAGCGCTGTTGTACTGAAGGCTGAATCTTACCAAGCCGCCGCCAAGGCATGCGCTGAAAGCAATGCAAAAGCTGATGAAGGCGAAATAACCGAAATCGAGCTGTTGCATCAGCCGCTCGTATTTCTGTCGTAACCCATTGGCTGCTGCCGGAGCTTCGCTAAGGTGGGCCGTATATGTTTTGTGCGCAGATGCCATCAGGTGCTTTGATCGTGAATTTATTGCTGGAGATGCAGTTTTAATGCCAGTGCGCGGCGTTTTATGATACCTTTGCACCATCTGTTATGAAATCAATGCGTCATCCTGCAATCCCACGTTCAGCCCTGGAATTTCTTTCACTACTTAAGAAAAATAATAACCGCGACTGGTTCCTCGACCATAAGCAGCGCTTTCTGGAGGAACAGCTTCACCTGGAGCACTATGCCGGTGCCGTATTGAATGAGCTCAACAAGGAGGACGAAATCGAAACGCCCAGCGGCAAGAAAAGCCTGCACCGGATATACCGCGATACCCGGTTTTCGAAAGAGAAAACGCCCTACAAAACACATTGGAGTGGCGGTTTCAGGCGTGCCGGGCGGACTAGGCGCGGAGGATATTATTTTCATATCGAGCCAGGAAATTCAGTGATCGCCGGCGGATTCTGGGGGCCAAATGCAGAAGATCTGAAGCGCGTGCGTGATGAATTGGCTTTCGATGCATCACCCTTGCGGAAGATTCTTGGCGCCAGGCCGTTCATCAGCACGTTTGGCACGTTGCAGGGCGAACAACTGAAAACAACACCAAAAGGTTACGATGCAGACAGTCCGGCCATTGATCTTCTCCGGTATAAACAATACCTGCTCGTGAGGCCTTTTACTGATGCCGAGGTACTCGATCCTTCGTTTGTGAAACAAACGGTGCAGACATTCCGCCACATGCGACCGTTTTTTGATTACATGAGCGAAGTGCTTACCACGGATGTCAACGGGATTTCGGTGATATAACCATATAGCGGCATAGGCATAATAGACAACCGGAAGAGATCAAAGAAGTATTCTACGTGCAGGGATTAATTACATCCTGACGCTTCTGAAAGTCAATAGTGTCAAGCCAGTAAGCCACGATGTGTGGTGACAGCCTGGAACTGTGCCCAACTGCACCAAGTTGGCACATGGAACTATCTTTACGATGTGATTATTTAAAAATTACTTCGCCAGCACGTCCGACCATTCCGGTAGTTTATCGAACAGGCTTTTGGCGAAAGGACAAAGCGGCAGGATCTTGTAACCCTTGCTGCGTGCAAATTCAACGGCGGCGTGCACCAGTTGTTTGCCCAGACCTTTTCCTTCGCCACCTTCCTTTACTTCCGTGTGATCGATGATGAACGTATGCTCGCCGGCATACACGTAGGTCATGATCGCTAAGGTCTTTCCGTTCTCTTCGATATAAAAATGACCGTTCTTTTCGGTGTTATGTTGTTTGACCTCCATAGCATGTGTGTGATTATTTTGTAAAGATACAGATAAACTATTTCCAGCTCATCGCGTTTTATTATCATAGATCAATGTGGCGGATTTTTTTTAGGCTAACCTTTGTACTCATAAAAACAACGATTAATCCTAAAAACACCATAATCATGAGCGCAACAGCAACAACCTGGGCAATAGACCCAACACACTCCGAAGTACAATTTAAAGTGAAACACCTTGTTATTTCAACCGTTACCGGCCATTTTCGCAAGTTTTCGGGCGAGGCAGTATTCGAAGGAGATACACCAGATCAGGGAAATATCCGCTTTTCGATAGATCCGGCAAGTATTGATACCAACCAGGAACAACGCGACGGCCACCTGAAGTCGCCAGACTTCTTCGATACAGAAGCATTTCCGGAAATCGCCTTTGTTTCCACGGCTCTTACACGCGTGAGCAACGGTCAGTATAAGTTAAATGGCAACCTGAACATCAAAGGCGTGACCAAGCCTGTAACGGTGGATGTAGAGTACGGTGGCA
>DAIUED010000457.1:0-2406 GCA_036845295.1 Bacteroidota bacterium | reverse complement strand
CGCAACCTGAGCGCGGCTTATCGCTTCTATTGCGACAAAACACTCGAAAACGCCCATTCGGCCGAGGCCGATACACTGGCTACTTACGAAATTTTCAAAGCGCAGCTGGCGCGCTACGAAGGCGTGGAACAGGTTGATGACAAGGGCAACCGAACCGTGCCGGTAAAAAACGATATGACTGCCTTGAGCCAGCTTACAGCACGCACGAAGAATGCTGACCTGGCGGGCAGGATCGTGTTCAACGACAAAGGCGAAGAGGTTTTTAATTTTGGTAAGCACAAAGACAAGCCCGTGCGTGAAGTATTTACCAAAGAACCTTCTTATTATAGCTGGATGATGCAGGGCGATTTTCCACTATATACAAAAAAAATCATTACACAGATACGATTGAGTATGAAGTAAGGTGCAGGTTTCTACCCGCATATTCACCACTTTACCGGAGCGCTTTTCGTGGATATTTCTGTGCAGGCACAGTTTTGTAGCATTCCTGTTCAGTTTTGCCGTAATGCTATTCAGCGTGGTTATTTCATTCAACATCTTGACAATCATTAGTGCATCACTTCTCATCTGTTTTCTGATCATTGAACGCACTACCAGGAATCAATTATTACCGTTTTACGGTTGCTTGGGCGCTTCAGTAGTATTTCAGGAACATGGCATTACACTTGATGGCAAAGAATACCGATATACAACGATGCAAGACTTCTCGATTAGTCTGCGAACGTTCGATAAAGATGGGGCAATTGAGTTTAGTAAACATCCGGGCTATTTCAATGGTGTCGATAATGATCTTTTTTTTCTATCAGAGGGAGATATAGTACATGAACGTTTCCTGATCCGCTCGAGAACGGAATTTGATGTCATTCAGAAGATCATTGATTGCGCCGTCGTAGGTGGTCATCTTCCGTTAAGAAAGTCTTACCTGGAGTTGGTTTCGGCGAGTTACCAACAAAGCGACGAATACAAGCACTTCATTCGAAAACTAAAAGATAAAAATTCTTAGGTTTGTACCTTCAGCATGCACGAACTGGAACCCTTCTATAACTGGCAGCACTTATACATCGCTTCGGAGGATGAATCTTCGCCGTTTTACGGAGCGGAATACAGCGAGTTTACCTTTACCAATACCGTTTACAACTACTACATCCACCCACAATGGGACGATATGGGCAGCGAAACGCTATACCTCAAAATTCTGTTTGTGGATTACGATGAAAAATACGCCATCATCGAACTTATTGGTGAGTGGAACGACGCCATCAACAACGACATCATGCTGCTCAAACGCGACATCATTGACGAGCTGGCATATTACGGCATCAACAAATACATCCTCATTGGAGAGAACGTGCTCAATTTCCACCACTCCGACGATTCGTATTACGAAGAGTGGTTCGAAGATGTGGGCGACGGCTGGATCGCCTTCATCAATTTCCGTGAGCACGTCCTCAAGGAATTCAAGCGTGCCAACCTCGATTATTATTTCGTGTCCGACGGCGAACTGAACGATTTCGAGTGGCGCAAATTTTCCCCAGGGCAAGTGTTCGGCAACATTTCCAAGATCATTTCCAAACGCCTGGCCTGACGTTCAGGATCCGCAAGCAGGGTAAAACTGGTTGATTTGGGCGTGTCCTTTTGCAAAGAACAGCCAAAAGGACCAGGCTTTGGTGGCTTCGAGAGCCTCAGCCACCAATCGAGAGCCTCAGCTCCCAAAAGCACTTCCTCTGCAATCCTTTTTGTTTGCTGGCTGAGGCTCTCGAAGCCAGGCAAAAAGATTACAACGAAAAACCGCCCGGGCCACTTGAAGAGGCGTTGGCTTACGGTGGCTTCGAGAGCCTCAGCCACCAGCCGAGAGCCTCAGCGCTAAAAGGAACGATCAACCACCAGTCGAACTCTACGTTTTATAGCAGGCTGTACACGTTTTTGGCTTTACCTTTGCGTGGAAAAACCTTAAACCATCTCACGCATGGATTGTTAATACTTAGATGCCTCGTGCATTCAACAAAACTCTAAATTAGTACCTCAAAATTAACGAACACATTGGCAAAGGAACAGGACATTTCGACCTTAAACCCTAAGGAATATATCATCATCAAGGGCGCACGTATGCACAACCTCAAAGGATTGGACGTAGCGCTACCCCGCAATAAGTTTATCGTGATCACCGGTCTTTCCGGTTCCGGCAAGTCGTCGCTGGCATTCGATACGCTGTATGCAGAAGGACAACGCCGCTATGTGGAAAGCCTGTCGGCTTACGCGCGCCAATTCATGGGCCGGCTCGAAAAACCGAAAGTGGATTACATCAAAGGTATTTCACCAGCCATTGCCATTGAGCAGAAAGTGATCTCGCGCAACCCGCGGAGCACCGTTGGCACCATTACAGAAATCTACGATTACCTGAAGCTG
>DAIUED010000456.1:0-2407 GCA_036845295.1 Bacteroidota bacterium | reverse complement strand
GCTTCTGGCGGCCCGTTAACAACATGGTTTCGACCAGCAAGCACAACATTATAACAGGCCCTTGAAAGCCTGTTTTTTTTATTCTGAAATTGGAGTAAGAGGTTTACAACGCTTTCAGATCGAAACTTTTTTCGAGCCGGATGCCACGCTCTGTCTGATGGACAGTGCAGCATTCGATTGCCGGATCATGTTCAAAAAACAATGTCCATTGGTTGTTAGCTGCTTCTTTGAGAATGTATTCTTTTTCGCTAAGCGTGTTCAGCGGGCGCACATCGTAGCCCATCACATAGGGCAAAGGTAAATGTCCGGCAGAAGGGATAAGGTCTGCCATAAATACCACTTTACTTCCTTTGTAGTCCAACACTGGCAGCATCATGGCTTCCGTATGGCCGTTGGCTTCATACATGCTGAATCCGGGAAGGAATTCCAATGCAGGATCCACGAAGCTCAGTTGCCCGCTCTCTTTGATCGGCAAAATATTTTCTTTCAGAAAACTGGCTTTTTCGCGTGGGTTCGGATTTACTGCCCACTCCCAGTGCTTTTCGTTGCACCAATACCTTGCATTTTTAAATGCAGGCTGCATTTTGGTACGATCGCTATTGTACTCAATGCTCCCGCCGCAGTGATCGAAATGCAGATGGGTTAAAAACACGTCGGTAATGTCGTCGCGGTGAAAACCATGAGCGGCAAGCGATTTATCGAGCGTATCGGTACCATGCAGGTAATAATAGCCGAAGAATTTATCATCTTGCTTATTACCCATACCGTTATCAATCAGCACCAGTCGATTTCCTTCTTTCACGAGCAGGCAGCGCATAGCCCAACTGCACATGTTATTTTCGTCGGCCGGGTTGCTGCGTTGCCAGATGGATTTAGGCACTACGCCAAACATGGCGCCGCCGTCGAGTTTAAAATGACCGGTGTTGATGGTGTATAATTCCATGGTAATTTGATTAAAAAAACTAAATATAGAAAAAAATAAGGATGTGCCAAACCCAAGGCTTTTCTAACCCTGCCTTCCTGGCAAAAAGAACACAGCAGCTACAGGCTTATCAAGCCATTGCGGATGGCATAACGCACCAGCATAACAGATGAATTGACACCGGCTTTTTTGTAAATGTTTTGCTTGTGGAAATCGATAGTAGATGACGTAACGCCTAACTTCTCGGCAATATCCCTGTGGGTGAAACCGTCGCATATCAACCGGAGAATTTCCACCTCGCGGTGTGAAAGCGAGAGTTGCAGTGAAATTTTACTGAATTTCTGTTCCAGCAGTTCCGGTTTAGACCGCAAATACGGCAGATTAGGCCTGAAAAAGTAGCCATCGTGGTACACAGCCTTTACAGCATCCACCAAGGTGTCGAAACTACACTCTTTGGGCAAGCAGGCATGCAAACTATTGTCGAATGCATTGGCGGCATGGTAGGGCGAATAATACATTGACAGCAGAATAACCTTGATACCGGGATGGGTTTTACCAAGCTCGCGGGCAAGTTCGCTGCCATTCATCTTAGGCATGTCGAGATCAGTAATTACCACATCCGGCGGATTTTGTTTTACCAGCTCCAACATTTCGGCGCCATCGCCTGCCTGTGCTGTTACTGTAAACTCCTCCACCCCATCGAGCATGTGGCATAAGGCATGCCGGAGCACCTGGTGATCGTCGGCAACCATTATCGTGATGGATGGATTCATGGTGGATGTTCGCCCAAATTTAATAAAAATGATATTTATTAAATTACCGACAACAGGAAACTGCCTATGTATTCACCTAGTAATTTTCGGACAACCGCAGCACAACTTCCTCAGAAAACTATTTGAAATTGCGTCCGCCGTAAAATGTTCCATATTGAAAAGAGGGGCCGTCGTTGGAACGCAACAATGGCTTTTCGTCCTCTGCCGGCAAGACACCCTCTGCATCATCGTCGGCCACCGGACGGTTGAGCGGGCCCAATAAGCCAGTAAGGTCATAACAACACCTTACAACCACATGGATCACTTCTTTTTCTTTTTGAACGTGGCCTTCTACCATGAGCAGGCGGCTATGTACAATTTCGCGCCGGTAAGTGGCAAAGAGCTTTTGAAAAACCACGAGGTTGGCCGCTCCTGTTTCGTCTTCGATGGTCACAAAGCAAATTCCACTGGCAGTGCCGGGCCGCTGTCTTACCAAAACCAAACCGGCCACACGCACCGTCTCGCCGTCTGCTTTGGCGGCCAGCTCTGCATGTGTTGTTACGTCGAGTCCCGCCAATTTCTGACGCACAAAACTAAGCGGATGGGCTTTCAGTGAAAAACTTGTGGATCGGTAATCTTCGATCACATGCCTTGCCAGCGGCATATCGGGCAATTGAATGCCTTGCTCCTGGGCGGTATCGGGTAATTGCCCGGCAAACAAACCGGTGGCATG
>DAIUED010000455.1:0-2432 GCA_036845295.1 Bacteroidota bacterium | reverse complement strand
TGATCGTTGGACAAAACGATACGGTTAAAAATGTACTGATATCGATTTTTTGCAAAGGCCATTGCCTCCTGGTAGGTGTTCCGGGACTGGCGAAAACGCTGTTGGTAAATACCATTTCCGATGTATTAGGGCTATCGTTCAACCGTATCCAGTTTACACCCGATCTGATGCCGAGCGATATCGTAGGGTCTGAAATACTCGACGAACAACGCAATTTCAAGTTCATCAAAGGGCCTTTGTTCGCCAATATTGTATTGGCCGATGAGATCAACCGGACACCTCCAAAAACACAGGCGGCCTTGTTGGAAGCCATGCAGGAGCGAACAGTAACGGCAGCCGGCAAAAAGTACGAGCTTGGCAACCCATTCTTTGTGCTTGCCACACAAAACCCCATTGAGCAGGAAGGCACTTATCCGCTGCCCGAAGCCCAGCTCGACCGCTTTATGTTCAATGTTTGGCTCGATTACCCGAGCTTCGAAGAAGAACTGAGCGTGGTAAAGAACACAACGACCGACCGCAAAACGGAATTGAACAAGATCATTTCGGCCGATGAGATTATCTACTTCCAGAACCTGATCCGTAAAATTCCGGTGGCTGATAATGTGCTGGAATACGCGGTGAAGCTGGTTAATAAAACTCGTTTGAATTCGGAATTCAGCGCCGACATTACCAAAAAGTACCTCGCCTGGGGTGCCGGCCCGCGGGCTTCACAATACCTGGTATTGGGCGCCAAATGCCATGCTGCCATCAACGGTAAATATAGCCCCGACATTGAAGATGTGAAAGCCGTGGCGAACCCGATCCTGCGACACCGCATCATCCGCAATTACAAAGCAGAAGCCGATGGCGTGAGTATCGAGAACATCATCGAACAACTGAAATAACAACGCTGTGTCAGACACACGAAAACAGCCAAATACGACATTTATTTTTTGATTATATGAGCAAACTTATCCTCGCCAACGACGGCATCGATGCCGTTGGAAAAAGCATCCTGGAGAAAACCGGTTTTACGGTAGTTACCGAAAAAGTCGCCCAGGAAAACCTCGCTAACGAAATTAACGCCAAAGGCTATGTGGCCCTGACGGTGCGCAGCGCCACCAAGGTGCGCAAGGACGTGATCGATGCCTGCCCGGGCCTGAAGGTGATTGGGCGCGGCGGCGTGGGCATGGCTAATATTGATGTGGAGTATGCCCGCTCCAAAGGCATCCAGGTAACCAACACGCCAGCTGCGTCCAGCAATTCGGTGGCCGAGTTGGTATTTGCGCACCTTTTCAACGCAGTGCGTTTTGTGTACGATAGCAACCGCCAGATGCCGGAACATGGAGGAAGTAAGTTCGAAGAATTGAAAAAGAAATACGCTAAAGGTATTGAGTTGCGCGACAAAACGATGGGTATCATTGGCTTTGGCCGCATTGGGCAGTACACGGCAAAAATTGCCTTGGGTTGCGGCATGAAAGTACTGGCCTACGATCCATTCGTGAAAGAAGCCAGCCTTCACCTCGACATTCATGGCACCAGTGGCATCGACGTGAAAATAGAAACCGTGAGCCTCGAAACGCTGATTGCGCAAGCCGACATGATCTCGCTGCACGTACCTGGCGGAAAAATGATCACGGCCAAAGAAATTGCACAGATGAAACCGGGCGTGATCCTGGTAAATGCAGCTCGCGGTGGCGTGATTGACGAAAACGACCTCGTGGAAGGACTCAATTCAGGTCAAATTGCCCATGCCTGCCTCGATGTGTTTGAAAACGAACCAACGCCAAGCCAAAGCCTGCTGACGCATCCGAAAATATCGCTAACCCCGCACATCGGTGCCGCTACAAACGAAGCACAGGAACGCATTGGCGTAGAGCTCGCCGAGAAACTGATTGATGCCTTGAAATAATAGCTAAGGGTTCTGCGTAAACGCATCGGAAGGCACAATACCCTACCCTTTCCGGGCGTTTTTGAAGCCAACATTCTTTAACAATAATGCATCGTCATTCCCGTTAAATCCATTATCTTTGTCAGCCTTGAAAAAACTTTCAGTTTATATTCTTCTGCTTGCGGCGCTCGGTTTTGCGTCGTGCGACGGCTACAACAAATTGCTGAAAAGCAAAAATTACGAGCTTAAGCTGGAACGTGCCAATGAATACTACAACAAGGGCAACTACGTGAAAGCAAGTGCTTTGTATGAAGAATTGATCCCGGTGTATAAAGGCGATGCCAAAGCAGAAGAGATTTACTACTACTTTGCCTACTGCACTTACTACCAGGGCGATTATGCACTTGCACAGTATCATTTCAAGAATTATTACCGTAGTTTCCCAGCGGGTAAGCATGCCGAAGAGGCCTTGTTTATGAATGCCTATTGCTACTACCTCAATTCGCCGATATACAAACTCGACCAAACGGACACCAAAAATGCGATGGCCGAACTGCAAAAT
>DAIUED010000454.1:0-2446 GCA_036845295.1 Bacteroidota bacterium | reverse complement strand
ATTACCGATCTTAATTACCAAAGCTACAAAGGCTTTTATGTGTACAATACCAACGATTTACGGGTTAACGAATCAAGCAACGATACCATTGTGGTAAGACCCGATGTAAATGTCACCTCCTTTGGCATCAACACGTTTTATGTATTCAACAGCCGGAAATATTCGTTGCGCGGCGCTTTTTCGTTTACCGATGTTCAGAAAAAAAGCGCCGGATCGTTTATGGCAGGTATTTACCACTCTCATGTCGTATTTTCTGCTAATGATTCGTCGTTTATCCGTTACCCGTTTATCCCTTATTTTACGCCAGCTTTGAGCGAGATCAATCAGGTATCGCAAATCTCGGCAGGCATCAGTGGCGGCTACGGACATACATTTGTGATCTATAAAAAGTTCAGTTTTAGTATTGCCGTCAATATCGGAATAGGCGGTCAAAAAACATATTACCGCACGCTGGACGGGCGCAACGAATCGTTCAAACTCAATCCGGCCACGGCAATAAACGCCAAGAATGCCTTGCGCTACGATAACATGCGCTTCTTTGTGGGTGTGTTGGCAACTTACGATGGCAATTTTGCATTCAACGAGGTGATGTTCAATAACACCAAATACATTGCCCGTGTGGTCGGTTTTGTGGGTTACCGGTTCAACATCCGGAAAAATGGCCGGAAAGCACTTAAGGCATTAGGTTTGGTTGACTACAACCAACGAAACTAAAAAATATGGTATCTATGAAAACTGCCAGTGGCTGCCTTACGTACATCAACCGTATGTCTTATTACAGTTCTTCTGTCCCTACTCTATGCCTGATTTTGCTGGTGAGCGTGTTACTTCTGTCTGCGTGCTCGATCAAACCGGTTCATAAGCTAAAAAACCAAACATATAGCGTTCCGAAAAACCTGCAACTCGACGTCTATGCGCCTCGAAACATAAAGCAGCCTAAAAAAATACTGGTGTTTGTACACGGCGGCAATTGGGTGCATGGCAAGAAATCGATCTATCGTTTTTTTGGCAAAGGCATGGCTCGTAAAGGCTTGGTAACTGCGGTGATCAACTACAGGCTCAGTCCGGCTGCAGATTATGAAGGCATGGCTTCCGATGTAGCCGATGCCGTTGCCTGGGTAAGGCAGCATGCAGCGTCTTTCGGCGGAAATCCAGATAGTCTTTTTATTTCCGGCCATTCAGCAGGAGGGCAACTGGCAGCGCTGGTCGCCACCGACGAACGCTTTTTTACCAATGCAGGAATGAAAAACCCTGTGAAAGGCACCGTTCTCATCGATGCGTTCGGCCTGGATATGTACCGCTATTTTACTTTGTCGAAAAATGAAAAAGACACACTATATAAGCCGGTGTTCAGTAACAACCCGGCTACCTGGAAAAAAGCATCGCCAGCTTATCACTTGCATGCAGGCATGCCGCCGTTTCTGCTTTTTGTAGGCGGAAAAACCTATCCGGTGATACAGCAGATGAATCAGGAATTTTATTCCGCTGTGGCCGCTTATCAGCCAGCGACCAAGTACATTACGGTGAAGCGGAAACGACACGCTGGCATGATCTTTCAATTCATTAATCCACATGCTAAGGCTTATCAGCATATACTCGGATTTATGCATGCAGAAACACCATGAGTTAATTAGTAACACATGGCGTAAAAAGCAGTCAGTAAGCAATCGTATCAGGCCGAACGCAGAAGCTGATCTTCATGCGGCATCACCAGGTGTTGAATGGAAAAACGATCGGCGTTACCGGTTTCTGTGATATTCAGCAAATGCGTTTCACAGATCAATTGTTTCCGCACCTCGCCGTGCTTCTCCGGACAGTTTTCAAGAATTACCTGGATGGTTTCCTCAATGAGCCAGGTAAAAAGACTTCCGGTATTGTAGTTAATAACAGGTGTTTCCTCTTTTATCTTGGCGAATGTTTCGTTCATCAGCCGGATAGCAAATAACCGGTCGTTTACAATATGGTGTATGTAGCGAAATACCTGGTCTGAATACGATTCATAAAGAAGGTTGAACCCCTCAGGGCGATGGTCGTTTAACAGGCGAATAAGCACAGTGTTTTCCATGGCACGTTGTTTACGACGACACATGATAACTTTGTGCCCCAGGTTCCTGTCCCTCACCTGAGGAAAAATCCCTCAAATGCATGTGGAGGTTGAAAGACCAAATCAGACTCTGTGGAAAATTATCCTCACTCCTTAAGATTGTTCAGATAATCAGACCGGAGGAGCGAATAAATAGCCGTATCCGTGAAGACGCCATTCTGTACAAAATTTTCACGAAAATAAGCCTCGCGCACAAAACCGAGTTTGTCGAGTACCCTCGCGGAAGCTACATTTACCGGATCGATGATCGCCTCGATGGAATGGAAACGTAAATGGTTGAAGCCATAGTGCACAGCAGCCGCAGCGGCTTCAGGAACAATGCCTTTGCCCCAATAGTCGGGA
>DAIUED010000453.1:0-2474 GCA_036845295.1 Bacteroidota bacterium | reverse complement strand
TTCTTCGCTACCGCTTTTTTCGGAGCTTCTTTTTTGGCAACAGCTTTCCCTGCCGGTTTAGCAGCCTTGGCAGCAGGTTTGGCGCCTGCTTTTTTTGCAGCTGGCACCGCTTTTTTAGCCGCTTTGGCAGCAGATTTTTTCGGTGCGGCCTTTTTAACAGCTTTTTTTGCTGGCACTTTCACCTTGTCGGCCGCAAACTCATCCTCTTTTTTATCGCTGCCAAAGAAATGGCTAACCTTTTCTTTGATGGTTGCCAGCAAGCCTTTTTTCTCTTCTGCAGGAGCAGCGTTTGCCTCGTCCTCTTTCCTCACTTCGTCCATATCCTTTTGCAGCTCAGGTGAGATCTCAGTCGCCTCTTCAAAATCGTTCACCGTCAGGTCGAGGTGTTCGATGTCGTTTTCGAGCATCGTCAGTTCGATCTCGGCATTGACGAATGTGATCCTGTCAACCAATTCCTGGAAAATGGACTCCACGGTGCCGATGCCATGGATGGAATGAAATTTTGATTGTTCGGAATAATATTTTTTAAGCGGCAGGGTTTTATTGCTGTATTCGTTAACCCTGTTGCTGATAATGCTTTCGTCCTGGTCGTCAGGTCGCCCGGTTTCTTTTCCACGGAGCAACAAGCGTTTGATCAATTCATCGTTATCTACCTCCAAAGCCAGCATCGCGCTAATGGCCGTTCCCTTTTTCTGAAGCAGGTCGTCGAGTGCAATGGCTTGCGCTTCGGTACGAGGAAAACCGTCGAAAATAAACCCTTTGGCATTAGGGTTGGCATCCAGCTTTGATTCGATCATGCCAATCACGATGTCGTCACTCACCAGGTCGCCACGGTCCATAATAGCTTTGGCTTCCATGCCAAGCGGTGTATGGTTGGCAATCTCGCTCCTGAGCAGATCGCCGGTAGATAGATGCACCAATCCGTACTTATCGATTAACTTCTGGGATTGCGTCCCTTTTCCTGCGCCCGGAGGGCCAAATAAAACAATGTTCAGCATATGAGAGGTTTTTATGAGGTTAGAGGGTTATTTATCAAGTACAAAAATATCTTTCATGTTACGGCCGAGCCCGTCGTAGTCGAGCCCGTATCCTACCACAAAATCGTTAGGAATCTCCATGCCCACATAGTCCACTTTAATATCTTTTGTGTAGGCGTCGGGTTTCAGAAGAAAGGACGCAATGCGGATTTGCTTTACTTCTTTTTTTTCGAGAAGGGCAACCAGTTTCTCTACAGTAACGCCTGTATCCACAATGTCCTCCACAACTACCACGGTTCTTCCTTTGATCTCTTCGGTAAGGCCGATCATTTCGGTTACCGTGCCGGTACTACTGGTTCCGTGATAAGACGCGAGTTTGATGAACGATATTTCGCAGGGGATGGTCACTTCTTTCAGCAGGTCGGCGGCAAACATAAACGAGCCATTGAGTACCACCAGAAAAAGAGGTGTTTCGCCGGCCAGATCGGCATTGATTTTTTTCGACATCTGCCGTACACTTTCCTGGATTTTATCGGATGTAATGTAAGGAACAAAGGTTTTGTCTTTGAGGGTGACGCGCTGCATGCAGGATGATTTTTTGATGAAACAAATATACTAACTATTTAAAATGCCTTAGTGTTTTTTGTGGAATAAAAACGGCGGTACATCGCGCAGCTACAAATTTGTTCTACCTTTGCGTGCTTTGAAAAACGGAAACGCATCCCTTCACATACGTGACACCATCCGCTTGTCTGTACCACTTGTTCTCACACAGGTTGGGCACATCATCACAGGCATGGTTGATAATATATTCCTTGGCAGGCTTGGCAAAACGGAACAGGCGGCAGGCATCCTTTCGAATAACCTGTTTGTAATCCTTCTGGTATTCAGTATCGGTATGAGTTATGTGCTCACGCCAGCTATTACCGAAGCCAATGTGAACCGCAACGAAGCCGAGAAAGCCTCTCTTTTAAAAAACGGCTTGTTTATCAATGTAGCCGTGAGTGTATTGCTTTTTATAGCCTTGTTTTTTTCATCGGGGGTGTTGCGTTGGATGCAGCAACCGGAAGACGTGGTAAGATTGGCCATCCCGTTTTTCAATGTACTCATTTTCTCAATCGTTCCGATCTCTCTTTTTTTTGTGTGCAAACAATATACCGAAGGCCTGGGTAACACCAGGGCGGCTATGTACATCAGCGTAGCAGGCAATATTGTCAATATCATTCTCAACTACCTGCTTATCTACGGCAAAGCGGGGCTGCCGGAACTTGGCTACATGGGTTCCTGCTGGGCCACGTTTATTGCGCGGGTGCTGATGGGTGCAGGCTTCTTCGTATTTATATTCAGGCACCCAAGTGTGAACTCTTTTGCGCCTTTTTACCGGCAGGCAAAACTCAATGCCCTCCATTTCTGGCAGTTGTTGAAAGACGGTGTTACCTCGGCGCTTCAATTTACATTCGAGGTAGCCGCCTTTGCCATTTCCGGGCTCATGTCGGG
>DAIUED010000452.1:0-2489 GCA_036845295.1 Bacteroidota bacterium | reverse complement strand
AAATAAAAAGCTATCCAAACAATCCATTCAGCGTGCTGCCATTCAGAAAGAACTCGAATTGGCCAAAGGCATGCAAAACCTGTTGTTCCCATCGTCACTACCAAATACCGCCGATTTGGAAATGGATGTCATGTATTTTCCGCACCAGCAGGTAGGCGGCGATTACTATGATGTGATCTGGACCACTGAAGAAGAATGCATCTTTTGCCTGGCCGATGTATCGGGCAAAGGAGTGGCAGCCGCGCTGCTCATGAGCAACTTGCAGGCTGCCTTGCGAGTGCTTCTCAAGTACACCCGCGATCTTACCGAAGTCGTGATCGATATAAACCAACTCATTTACGACAACGCCAAAACCGAAAAATTCATTTCCCTTTTTATTGCCAAATACAACGTCAAAACACGTAAGCTTACATACATCAACGCCGGACACAATGCGCCCATTCTCTTCAACAAAGGCGAATTGAGATTGCTCGACAAAGGTTGCACGCTATTGGGCATCACCAGCCCACTGCTGGCAGTAGAAAAAGAGTCGATCCTCATTTCAAGGCATTCACTGCTCTTTGCTTACACCGATGGGCTTACAGATATCA
The DNA here is from genome assembly GCA_036845295.1 of Bacteroidota bacterium. Taxonomy (GTDB): domain Bacteria; phylum Bacteroidota; class Bacteroidia; order B-17B0; family Aurantibacillaceae; genus UBA4416. Next base: position 1,899 of record DAIUED010000452.1, on the reverse strand, counting down.
TGAACGATACCGAAGACAACGTATCTGTCGCGGACATTGAGCATATTATTCTGAAAAATAAGCTGGCACCATGCAGCATGATCAATAAAGCGATTATGTATTATGCTGAAGAGTTTAAGGGCGAAATGCCTTTTGTAGATGATATTGCCCTCATGGCATGCAAGTTCCACTAAAGCCTGCAAGCAACGCTAATCTAAGCCTGCCTGTTCCAAATCTCCCAACCCTTCTCAGCTTGTAGTTTGAGCATATTCAAGCCATTGATGGTAACAGCACCCTGCTCTTTGCCTCGTTTCAGGAAACAGGTTTCGGGTGGGTTGTAGATTAAGTCGTAGAGCAAGTGGCCAGGGCCAAGCAAGTTGTAAGGCAATGGCGGACATGCCTCTACATCAGGGAACATGCCTGTAGGCGTACAGTTTACGATGAGCTTGAACGCGTTAAGCACATGTTCGTTTACGGCGCTGTAACTAAATACATTGGAAAGCTGGGTTTGGCCGCGACTGACAAAATACACATCTACACCTACCTGGCGCAACGCATAAGCAACAGCCAGCGAGGCGCCACCTGTGCCGAGGATGAGGGCGCGTTCGTGACCAGGCTCAAGAAACGGTTTGATGCTTTGGGCAAATCCGTAATGATCGGTGTTATAACCTTTCAGGTGCGGTGTCGTTCCGTGCCAGGTGATGTGAATGCAATTGACAGCGCCAATGGTTTGCGCCACGTCGTCGATTGCATCGAGGTATGGCATCACCAGCTGCTTGTAAGGTTTTGTTACGTTAAGACCTGAGAGATGATGCTGCCGGACAATTTCAGGCATTGAATCAAGCGCAGGAAGAGCGAAATTGGTGTACGTGAAACCAGAAAGATTTTCATTGCGAAATTTTTCTTCGAAATACGCTTTGGAAAAAGAGTGCGAAACGGATCTGCCAATCAAACCAAAGTTCATACAGCTTAGTCCCTCTCGTCGGTAATCTGGTCGGCCTTAAATCCTTTGGTGTCGAATACAAAGGTGGCATCAGGCAAATCGACATTTGGCTTAAACGACTTGATCTCGTAAGACTGTGTGGTTCCATCTTTGTTAAGCATTACCAGTTTGCCAACTTGCTTTTTGATCTTGTCAACATACAATTTAATTGTGTGGAATTTTTTCTTCTCCGGTTTTACGGATGGATAAAGGGTAATTACCTGGTACGTCACTGCACCTACCTTTTCTTCTTTATCGTATTTGTATTTGAACCCATTTTCATAGAGTGTGAATATCTTAGAAGGATTTAACTGGTCTTCGTTATTCGGATCGAAACTTTTAATGGTTACTTCGTTTGCATCCTTGTTGTGAGCCCAAATCGTTTTACCGTCGCAAACAATGGTGTTTCCGGGGATATCGAGTCGAAACTTATCGCCTTTAACCTGCACCTTATAGTTTTGCTTTTCTACAACTTTTTTGTCTTTATTGAGGGCTGTAAAAATATACTCGGAAACAATGGTTTTATAAGACTTGGTGGTTTTGCTCAGATCGTCGAGAATGGCTTTGGCTTTGGGGTCCTGATCCTGGGCAAAGCAGAAATTAGCAGAAAGGAGGAGCGTTGAGAATATTGCAACGAATTTTTTCATAGTTTTCAATTGTGTTATGTGGGATTAACCAATCAGCGTGCCAAAAATAGGACGCAAAAGTAGGCAAAAAGTTTAAATGTGTTAATGATAATAGTTGCATAATGAAACTAACTGGATTTTAACACCTTAGAACATTCAGTCCAAAAAGAAAAGTTTTTTTCTAAAAAAAGACATAAAAATTTTGCGGATGAAAAAAATGTTGTAAATTTGCAATCCCAATTCGAAAGAATGGTGATGGTTTGGTAGTTCAGCTGGTTAGAATGCCGCCCTGTCACGGCGGAGGTCGCGGGT
>DAIUED010000451.1:500-2502 GCA_036845295.1 Bacteroidota bacterium | reverse complement strand
ATAACATGGCAGGTAACGTAGCGGAATGGGTAATGGACGTGTACAGAGCTACTACATTGCAGGATGCCGACGAATTCAGGCCTTTCCGTGGTAACGTATTTACCACTCAGGTGAAAGACAGTACTGATGGTACTATTTCTACTAACATCGACGGCCCTGTGTTCCAAAAATTCAAAAAAAAAGTTAACCCTGCGGGTCCTCATGGCGTGAGCCAGGAAACGACAGAGGTAATTGACAGCGTACTGACGCGCATGACTGGTAGCCCGAATGATGTGGATGCCATGAACGGTAATAAGAACGTTACCGCAGAAGGTAAGTCTGATATCCCGGGCCGCGTACAGTGGAGGGAAGTATCTTCGGCTGTATCAACCGATAACCTTGATGAGCGCAGGAACTATAAAACAGCAGACTACATCAGTTACCTCGATGGCGATGTGAACTCCAGTATCTACTACATGGAAGGTGAAGACGCTTATACTGACAAAGCCGATAAGCTGATGTACGAATATGCAAAAACGTCATTGATCAACGATAAATCACGCGTTTACAAAGGCGGTAGCTGGAGAGACCGTGCATATTGGCTGAATCCTGGTACCAGGAGATACCTCGATCAACGCCAATCGACAGCATTCCTTGGTTTCAGGTGCGCGATGACCCGTGTGGGCAGCCCTGTAGGTTTAGGAAAATAATTTGTTGAAAACTATCAGAGAAGCCTTCTGCATCAATGCAGGAGGCTTTTTACTTTTATGATGTGCCGTCTCGTCGGCTTCATTTTATAGACCTTATGATCAGTTATACCGACATTTCCAGGCTTTACGAGGTATTCACCGAGTGTGAACAAAAAATCACAACCGACACGAGAAACATCGTTCCCGGAGGCATATTCTTTGCGCTAAAAGGCGAGCATTTCGATGCAAATACCTTTGTGGCTACAGCAATTGAGCAGGGCTGCCGTTATGCCATTACAGACACGCCATCGCATGCCAACGGAGCCTCTATTTTGCTGGTGCCTGATGTGCTTGAAGCGCTGCAACAATTGGCAAAACACCACCGGCAGGCATTGGGCATACCGGTCATAGGAATTACAGGTAGCAATGGCAAAACCACCAATAAAGAACTTATTCATGCCGTCTTGTCTAAAAAATACCATACTTACGCCACGAAAGGCAATCTTAATAATCACATTGGCGTACCATTAACGCTGTTGTCGCTTCGGAAAGAACATGAAATGGCTATTGTGGAAATGGGTGCTAATCACCAGGGCGAAATAGCCTTTTTGAGCGGCCTTGCCGATCCGGATTATGGTTTGATTACCAATATCGGGAAAGCCCACCTGGAAGGTTTTGGCGGCGTAGAGGGCATTAAGAAAGGGAAGAGTGAACTGTATGCGCACCTTCGTGCAAAAGACGGATTGATTTTCATCAATGGCAACGACGCCGTATTGAAGGAGTTGGCCGGAGGGTTAAGGTGTTATCGCTTTGGTGAGACGCCGGATTGTGATGTCTGTGGCCGGTTAATCCCCGCGTCGGAATATGTGGCTTTTCAATGGGCTACTGGGCAGGAAGCGCTTGAACGTACGGCGCTTGTGACCACCCACATGTTTGGTCATTACAATTTTATCAACTTATTATGTGCGGCAGCTATTGGCCATTATTTTGGCGTGGGTACTGAGGCGATCAATGAGGCATTGTCGGCCTACAGGCCGGAAATGAACCGCTCGCAAGTGATGAGGACGGAGCGAAACACACTTATCCTCGATGCGTATAATGCGAACCCCTCGAGCATGTCACTGGCCATAAGCAATTTTGCAGCGCAACCGGTTGCAAATAAGTTGCTGATATTAGGAGATATGTTCGAACTCGGTGAGTACGCTCAGCAAGAGCACCGTGTGCTATTGGAAAACGTGAAAGCATTTGGACTAAACCATGTACTGCTGGTAGGCGCTCATTTTTATGCTTTGCAATCGGCTTATCCGGATTATCTTTTTTTTAATGATTCGCAA
>DAIUED010000451.1:0-490 GCA_036845295.1 Bacteroidota bacterium | reverse complement strand
ACTTTTTTCTTACCTGAAATCAGGAAATTTGTCTGGCTATACAATCCTTGTCAAAGGCTCTCGTGGCATGAGACTTGAGGGTGTTGTTGCCCATTTGTGAATATGATTTTTCTTGTTAAATAAATTAGATTTGTGCTATTTTTTTGTTAGGTTTGCGTTAAACGTTGTTCAATTAAAAAAACTAAAACATGAAAAAACACTTACTTCTTACTACGGGTATTGTGATTTCCGGCTTGCTTGGCGCCCAGGTGTCTAAGCGGGTAAAGGTGTCGTCGCAAAGAATCCCTGCTCACTTAGCCAACATGTCTGCACCTATGAAAAAGGTGATCGTTGATCCTACTACTCAACCTGGCGTTATCAAACCAGGAAAAGTAAAGGAAGAGGCGCTTAGGACGGCTGCCGTTAGCTCTACGGTAGTTGGTAAAACTTACTACGATTTGCAAAGTAACAGCAGCGTAGGCGATCGTATTTTTGTAAATCCTGATGGTAG
>DAIUED010000450.1:0-2525 GCA_036845295.1 Bacteroidota bacterium | reverse complement strand
CCAGCTCATTCGCTTTACCTGCCTCTTTTTGGCTTTTAACGATGTCGAGCGCCTCTTGCTGGAGTGTGATGTTATTCGCCAGGATATCAAGGCTTTGGTCGAGTGCTGCGAGTTCGTAATACGTGTTGGCCACCTCGGCAATCAAATTAGTGACAATCAGGTCGCGACCATACTGCGAAGCAATAAACCGTGAAGCCGCTGCTTTTTTCTTGCTTTTCAATTTGCCCCACAGGTCTATTTCCCAGGAAGATTGAATGCCTATGAAATAATCGGGCAAGGGATTCGGGATCTGCTGTTTGCTGTTGATGTTTGTCGAAAACTGTGTGTCGTAATTGCCTACGCCGTCCATCGTATAATCACCAAACTTGCGGATACCGGCAGAACCATAAGCGGCAACAGATGGAAGACGTATGCCTTTGGTAAATTGAATGCCTGCCCGCGCTGTTTCGATTTTTTGCATTGCTTCCCGCAGATCATAATTGTGTTTCAACGCAGTATCGATGAGCGATATCAGGTTTGGATCGAAAAAAGACTCGCGCCAGGGTTTCATTACCGCCGGCATACTGTCGGAGGCTGGCAGGTAGGAGGCCGGTATGCTCTTATTCCAGCTACTGGTGCTTATATCGGTGCTTTTACAGCTTGTAAAAGCCAGGGCGATTCCCAACGCGCAAATAAGTTTATAAGCTGACATGTTCGGGTAATTTTTCTTTGTGTTTTTTTGTCGTTATTTTTTTAGAAGCAAACAGCACGTATAGACCTGGCACCACAATAACGCCAAACACGGTGCCGAAGAGCATGCCGCCTGCTGCTGCTGTGCCAATGGTGCGGTTACCAATAGCTCCGGCACCGGACGCAACCATCAACGGAATCAGCCCTGCAATAAACGCAAAAGACGTCATCAGGATGGGCCGCAGCCGGGCAGTGGCACCTTCGATGGCGGCTTGAACAGCATTCATGCCGTGCTTTTGTTTCAGTAATGCGTATTCTACGATCAGGATCGCGTTTTTACCCAGTAATCCAATCAGCATAACCATGGCTACCTGCGCGTAAATATTATTTTCAAGTCCCATCACAAAAAGCAGAAATATAGAACCGAAAATACCAACTGGAAGGGAGAGCAGTACAGGTAGCGGGAGGAGAAAACTCTCGTATTGTGCAGAGAGCAAAAGGTAAACAAACAGCAGACAAAGCGCGAAGATATAAACCACCTGGTTGCCGGAGAGAATTTCCTCACGCGTCATGCCCGACCACTCGTGTGTGTAGCCGTGAGGCAGTGTTTCTTTGGCTACCTCTTCAATGGCGGCAATGGCATCACCACTGCTGTATCCTTCGGCGGCTTCTCCGTTCATCATCGCCGAAATATACATGTTGTAGCGGGTAAGTTGCTCAGGACCATAAACGCGTTCGATACTGCTGAATAACGAATACGGAACCATTTCGCCCTGGTTGTTTTTTACGCGCAGCTGTAAGATATCTTCAGGTTGTGCACGGTATTTAGGATCTGCTTGCAGCATCACTTTATACATTTGCCCGAAACGGATAAAATTGGTTGCGTAAAAACTTCCCATTAAGGTTTGCAGGTTGCTCATCGCTGTTTCGGCTGTGATGCCTTTTTTCGCAGCTACGTCCTGGTCGATGTGGATGAGGTATTGCGGAAAGGTAGGGTTGAAACTTGAAAAAATAGATTTGATCTCTTTTCGCTCGCGTATCTTTTCCATGAATTTTAAACTTACATCATACGTTTGCTGTAGGTTTCCCGCACCGGTTTTGTCGAGCATACGAAGTTCGAAGCCACTGGCATTGCCGAAGCCGGGTACGGCCGGTGGCGGAAAGAATTGGATCTCGGCATCTTTAATGTGCTGTGTTTTTTCCTGCAAACGCAGGATAATGTCGTCGGCTGTTAATTTGCGCTGGTCCCAGGCTTTAAGGCTAATCGTTGTCATACCAAAGGAAGCGCCCGAGCCGTCGGTCATCATACTGAAACCCGCTAGTGTTGAACTGGATTCGATTTCAGGAATAGATGCCGCCGCCTTTCCTATTTCATCCATCACTTCTTCGGTTCGCTCGAGTGTTGCTCCGGCAGGTGTTGTAACGTTTACATAGATCGTGCCTTGGTCTTCTGTTGGAATAAATCCTGTAGGAAGGAACTTCCCGAGGCCCCAGGTGCCGGCGCAGAATAGCAACAATATACCAACGGTTACACTTCTCCGGTTGATGATAAGGCCAAGAAGCGATTTGTATTTTCCTGACACGGCATCGTAGGAACGGTTGAAGCGTTCGAAAAAACGGCTAAGTACGTTTTTGGGTTTGGGATGATGATGCGGGTTTTTGAGCATGAGCGCGCACAACGCCGGGGTGAGGGTGAGGGCGTTGATACCCGAAATGACAATGGAAATAGCCATGGTGATAGAGAATTGGCGGTAAAAAACACCAACAGGACCCGACAGAAAAGCTACCGGAATGAATACGGCCGACATGACCAACGTAATAGCAATGATCGCACTTCCTATTTCGCCCATGGCTTG
>DAIUED010000449.1:0-2534 GCA_036845295.1 Bacteroidota bacterium | reverse complement strand
CCTGAATGACTTATCGGTAACTGAACTTCTCGATCGCCTTGAGTCGCACTTTATTGTCACGGCCCTTGCGGATGCTGATTTCAGACCACGTCGTAAACACGAGCTGTCGATGTACGTCAATAACACTTGGTACTCGCTACAGGTGCGCGAAGGCATCTATAATCCCGAAGATCCGATCGGAAGCCTGGATGCCGATATCCTTACCAAATACATCCTCTCCCCAATCTTCGACATCCACGATCTTAAAACTGACAAGCGCATCGGTTTTGTGCCCGGCGTAAAGGGAAGTATTGCCTTGAAACGGCAGGTGGACGAGGGCAAGGCCGCCGTGTCCTTTGGCTTGTATCCCGTAACCATGGAACACCTGAAATGGATTGCCGATACCAACAACATCATGCCGCCAAAATCAACCTGGGTAGAACCTAAAATGCGCAGCGGTTTGCTGATATACAGCCTGGAAGAATAATGCCTGCACATGCACCTCATATCCAACGGGCCGGCGTGGATGAGCTTGAGGCTCTGCAAACAATCAGTGTTCGCACATTTACCGAAACATTTGCAGCCTACAATACCAGCGAGGATATGCAGCAGTACCTCGACCAGAATTTCAGTCGATCCAGGCTCCTCGAAGAGTTAAATACGGCAGGTTCCTCCTTTTACTTGATGTATTCAGGAACCGAGTTGGCTGGCTATATGAAGTTAAATAGCGGCACAGCCCAAACGGTAACCGGAAAACAACACGCGATCGAAATAGAACGCATTTATGTTTTACAAGCCTTTCAGGGGCATAAACTCGGTAAAACCTTGCTAAGCCATGCCCTATCCATTGCCCGCGAAAAGAATTACAACAGCGTGTGGCTCGGTGTGTGGGAACACAACACCAAAGCCATAGGATTCTATGAGTACAACGGCTTTATTAAAACCGGATCGCACGAATTTATACTGGGTTCCGACGTTCAAACGGATTACCTGATGGAAAAACAACTCAACTGAAGAACAATGGCAGTGAAAGAAAATATTCTCCATTTTCGCTCCGCATTACCTGCCCACGTGTGCCTGGTGGCGGTTTCAAAAACAAAACCGGCAGCCATGCTGCAGGAAGCCTATGACGCCGGACAACGCGACTTCGGCGAAAATTATGTGCAGGAACTGGTAGAAAAGCAAGCCGGCCTACCGGCCGATATTCGCTGGCATTTTATTGGCCACCTCCAAAGCAATAAGGTAAAATACATTGCCCCATTTGTACACCTCATCCACGGTGTGGACAGCCTGAGCCTGCTAAAAGAGATCGACAAGCAAGGGCGTAAAAACAACCGCGTCATCCATTGCCTGATACAATTGCACATTGCCATGGAAGAAACAAAATTTGGCTTCAGCATTGCGGAAGCGACTGCCTTGCTCAATAGCAAAGAACTTGTGGCTTACCCAAACGTGGCGATCGACGGTTTTATGGCCATGGCCTCCAATACAAGCGACGAAGACAAAATCAGGGCCGAATTCAGGCAGGTAAAAAACCTTCGGGAGCAATTTCCGGCATACTCCGTACTGAGTTTTGGTATGAGCAGCGACTACCGTATTGCGATTGAAGAAGGCAGCACCATGGTTCGCATCGGCAGCAGTATTTTCGGGGAACGAAACTACAGCCTATCCTAAGGGCATAAATTGGATTATCTTACAATGCCAGGCCGATGCTTGGATCCCAAAATTTGGTTTTGAAATCAACCACACGATCGTTATCCACCTTTACTTTTTCTTTTTCCAGTAACTCCTGCATGGTAAAGGGCGTTGCAAAATGATGTTTTCCTGATAGAAGCCCGTTTCGGTTCACAACCCTGTGGGCAGGCACCTTTGGTTTTTGCGAACCCGCCGCATTCATGGCATAGCCCACCAGCCGAGCCGAACCTTTGGCGCCAAGATAGGCCGCAATTGCACCATAACTGGTGACACGCCCTTTTGGAATAAGGCGCACTACCTGATATACCTGATCGAAGAAATCTTTATCTGCCATAAGTTAACCTATCATTAAGTTACATCCCCTGAGGTCGCTGTTATCAAAACGCCCTAAAATTTCGAAACCTGACGCACCGTGGATTTTCCCAAGGTCTTTGGTTTCAATAAAAGAGCAGGAATACACATTGGCAAGATCAATGACGTTAATGCCGCCACTGCGGCCTGGCGCCAGGTAATGAAATGGGTCGTTGGCATCGCGCACCAGCACGCGCATCCAAGGCGGACACGAAAACAGGCCGTTAGCCGAAGAATAGGCTTGCGACAAAAGCTCTGTCATACCGTACTCGCTATGCACAGCCGCAATGCCGAACTTTTCTTTCAAAATAGCATGCACTTCTTCTTTCACCATTTCCTTACGCCGGCCTTTCATACCGCCGGTTTCCATCACGATAACCTGATCGTTGAGTGTAAGTCCGGTATCGGCAAGGTCGAGCAAGGCATACGTAACGCCAAGCAAGAGGATTTTTTGCTTTTTCTCTTGCTCGCGCTGCTCGGGTTTCCAGGTGTTTTCAACACCTTTCAAT
>DAIUED010000448.1:1772-2539 GCA_036845295.1 Bacteroidota bacterium | reverse complement strand
TGGGTATTATCACCGCCAACCTCATCTCCTACAACCTAAGCTCCGAATTTTTCATGCCCTGGTTCTGGATCATTACCGGATTTTTGGTATGCCTTGGCGTTGGTCTTGCCAGTGGCTATTTGCCGGCTAAACGGGCGTCGCAGCTCGACCCGATCGAAAGCCTCCGCTTCGAATAGACGTCGCCGTTATTCATTCGAGCCTCATCCGCAACAGATAACGTGTCTGGTCATCCCCTTTTTCCTTGCGGATGAAATAAGCATAACCGCGATCAACTTTAATTTGCGTTAAAAACGAAAATGGCAGGCGGTACGAATGCTCAATGCGACCGGTTTGCAAGTTGATTTCCTTCAATTCGCTGATTCCTCCGGATTCAAACAGTACATAGGCTTTTTGGAACGTCTCGTCTATCTGCATGTCTTCCTGGAAAGCAAGGTTTTTATGCCAGTCCACAGGCACTTCTTTCACCGGCTTGCGATCCGGCCCAAACTGCACGATCTTGCCATTGACGTAATCAAAGACATATATATGACCCTCAAGGTTGAATAACGGCGAGTAAACTTCTGTAAATATCAAACTTTCTGCAAACAACCTGTCGTAAGTTGATTTCAGCCCTGATGCCGTTTTCCGTGCCTCAAAATCTGCCTCGTCTGCCTTCATAACCATCTTGTGCTCATCGGCAACCAGTAATAGCGGACTCCGTTGCCGCTTCTTTTTATCGACATACACATAGCGCAAGGCCAGGTTGTTCGTACGCAAGGGAGCGCCGA
>DAIUED010000448.1:0-1762 GCA_036845295.1 Bacteroidota bacterium | reverse complement strand
ACCCACGTCAATTAATTCACCGCCACCGTATTTTTCAACCAGATAAAACCCCGATGAATCTTTTGCGACACAGGGCAGAAGGATCTTTTCGAAATCGGCGATGCTCTTGCCCGGCAGCAACCTGAGCTGACGATCAGAATAGTGTACCTGGTAAATACTGTCTTTACAAACCACGTGAACGTTTCCCAGACAGTCTTTAAACAAACGGTTGGGTTCATAAGGAATTTTTTTGAAGCCGAGCGTATCCGAATTCCGGCTGATGAGCACCAGCTTTGTCTTCGGATAATCCACATAGGTGATCATCAGGATGTGTTCCTGGTAAAACGCATAATCCAGCACATGGAAGCGTTTACTTCTGCTCACCACTTGCATGGGTTGCGCATTGATCTGGACTTCCTGTAATTCATTGGCTTTTGAGTTAAGCTCTACCTGCAATGTATCCGTAGGCCGCACAAGGCCTACGCCGATTGTTTTTTTCTCGTAGCCCAACATCGAGAAATGAAGCGATGCTGGCGTAGCGGGTATTAGGAAGCTGAACGCTCCTAAACTATCGCTCAGCACACCGTTCAGCGTGCCCTTTACGGTGATACTCACATTTTTGATCGGCATTTTCGTCGCCGCATCCACTACTTTTCCGTTCAAGACAAATGACGCATCCTGCGAACGCATCCCAGAAAATAGGCAGACTATAAAGAATAAACTAAAAATCGTTTTGCTCATCTCTTGTTTTTTAAATGGTTAAGATTCAGGAGATGCCGTTTAAACGAAAAAGGAACAGGACATAGAACAACCATCAACGCCGGTTAACAAATGCTGATGGGGAACCAGACGCGTCCGTGTTATACGAAGAAAACCAACCGGAAGTTTACTTATTCGGTAGCTACTTTCTCTGAAAACCGTAATAAAAGCCAAAGCCAAGCGTGAACATACTCATGCCCCAATTATTTTTCAACTGGTTATAGCCTTTTTCACTTGGGCTGGAGCCGAAACCAAACTTATCGAACCCGATATCTTCAGCGCTAAACACCTGCGCATTATAGCTGTATGACAAATGAGCGCCGAAAGCAAAATTCGGATCTACAATAAAATAAACGCCCACCATCGGTTCTACAAATACATTGGCGAAGGTGGACGCGTAAGGCGCGCGTATGGTATCGCGCAAAGGGTATTGCAAGCCGTAATATTTTCCAGACTGATAACCCATGTTCACCGAAACGGTGGTAAAAGCATTGGGTTTGAAAAAATGATCGCGTCCCAACTTCAGGAAACCTCCATGCATTTGCATGCTGGCGTTGATCTTCGGATCGGTATTTTCGCGAAAGTAACGCTGGGCTTTGAAGTAGTTGTAGTTATAGCCCAGGCCAAAAAAATAATTCCCCGCCAGCTTATAGCTGAGGCCGAACTCACCGGAGAAAACGCCTGAAAACGAATTACGGTATTTCTGGCTCGAAACGATTTTTGGAATACCAAGGTTGGCGCGCATCGCAAGCCGCGGCAAATCGGGTCCTTTGGTGGGCCCGTCTTGTGCCTGGCCGAAGAAAACAGCCAAACACAACACGCTACTCAAAAAGTATTTTTTCATACGTTTAAAACGGCCAGGGCAATAGTATATTGTCCTGCAGCTGACTAAGCAAACTTCTGCTCGAAGTCTTTCATGACATCAACCAGCGCCTGTACGCTCTCAAGCGGCATGGCGTTGTATATCGAAGCGCGGTAGCCGCCCACATCGCGGTGCCCGACAATGCCATCGATATTGGCACTC
>DAIUED010000447.1:0-2578 GCA_036845295.1 Bacteroidota bacterium | reverse complement strand
GGTCATTGCCAGGTGTTTTTTTACCTTGCGCCGTGTCATAGCCGATGTAATCGATGTGAGCATGGCAATGCCCGCACTTGGTCCATCTTTAGGCGTAGCGCCTTCCGGCACATGCACATGCACATTGTAAGTGTCAAACATGTCAGCGTCGATATGTAGCAATTCGTTGTGAGACTTGATGTATTCCAGGGCCAGCGTCGCACTTTCCTTCATCACATCGCCAAGGTTACCTGTCAGCGTCAGTTTGCCGCCTTTGCCTTTTGAGAGGCTCGTTTCAATGAAAAGGATGTCGCCGCCTACTTGTGTCCAGGCCAGTCCCGTTACCACACCAGGTACATCGTTCCCCTGATATTTAGATTTTTCGTGCGAAGGGCCTAGGATTTTGGCAATTGTTTCTTCGTTTATCTTCGGCAGCTCATCTTCTTTTACCACATGTACGGCTACATGGCGTGCTATTTTCGATAAGCGCTTTTCCAGGTTACGCACACCGCTTTCGGCTGTGTAATTTTCAATGATGTATTCCAGCAACTTATCGCTCAGTTTCAATTGCGATTTTTTGAGGCCGTTTTCCGATATCTGTTTTGGGAGAAGGTGTTGTTTTGCAATCTCAATTTTTTCTTCCACCGTATAGCCGCTCACGTCAATAATTTCCATCCGGTCGCGCAGGGCTGGCTGTATGCTCGACAGGTTGTTGCAGGTGGCTATGAACATCACTTTGCTTAGGTCGTAATCCGTTTCCAGGAAGTTGTCGTAAAAGGTCGAGTTTTGCTCAGGATCGAGTACTTCCAGTAGCGCCGACGACGGATCACCATGAAAATCGTTACCCACTTTGTCAATCTCGTCGAGAATAAATACCGGATTCGATGATTGCACTTTCTTCAAATTTTGAAGGATGCGGCCAGGCATGGCGCCGATGTATGTTTTGCGGTGTCCACGGATCTCGCTTTCATCTTTAAGGCCACCGAGGCTCATGCGCACATATTTGCGCCCAATAGCCCGGGCAATGCTTTTGCCTAATGAGGTTTTACCAACGCCCGGAGGCCCGTAAAGGCAAAGGATCGGCGCTTTCAAATCGCCTTTCAGTTTCAATACAGCCAGGTGTTCCAGGATCCGTTCTTTCACCTTCTCGAGTCCAAAATGGTCTTCGTTGAGTACCGTTTCGGCATGCCTCAGGTCGAAGTTGTCCGTGGTATATTCGCCCCAGGGCAGATCCAGCATCAGTTCTACATAATTCGTCTGCACACCGAATTCCGCCGAATTGGGATTCATACGGGATAGTTTCCCGATCTGCTTATCAAAAATTTCAGCCACTTCAGCATTCCATTTTTTGGTAGCAGCCCGTGCCCTGAATTCTTCAATGTCTTGTTCATAGCTCTTTTCACCAAGCTCTTCCTGGATCGTTTTTATTTGTTGATGCAGGAAATAATCGCGTTGCTGTTTGTCGAGGTCCACCTTCACCTTATTTTGTATCTGGTTTTTCAGCTCCAGCATCTGTAAATCTTTGGTGAGGTGAGCAAGCACCATCGTGGCGCGTTCTTTTAAATTGGGCACTTCCAGCATGGCCTGTTTTTCGGCCGAAGACGCATTCATGTTGGAAGAAATAAAATTCACCATGAAATTCTGGCTCTCGATGTTGTTGAGCGCAAAACCCGCCTCGGTAGGAATGTGGGCTGATTTCTGAATGATCTGTAAAGCCGTTTCCTTGAGGCCTGATACAATGGCCTGAAATTCTTCGTCATCTTTCCCCGGACGGGTTTCTTCAAACGCCTCTGTTTTTACCTTGTAATAAGGCTCGGTTTGGATGAACTCGCGTATGCTGAAACGTTTTTTACCTTGTATAATAACGGTCGTATTGCCGTCCGGCATGCGTAGCATTTTGATGATGCGTGCCACCGTGCCCACTGTGTATAGATCTTCCGGCGCCGGATCCTCGATCGAATCATTACGCTGGGTGATCACGCCCACGGTTTTATCGCCTTTGTAGGCCTCGCGTATCAGGTTAATGGACTTATCGCGCCCAACCGTAATCGGAATCACCACACCAGGAAACAACACGGTGTTGCGGAGCGGTAAAATTGACAGTATTTCCGGAATATCTTCCGCATGCATATTGTCTTCGTCTTCGGTAGATAACAGGGGGATAAAATCGGTGTCCTCGTCCATCAATGGCTCAAAGGGCAGTTTATCATTGGTTTTAAAGAAAGTCATACTCAAATAGCTGTCTGATTCGCTCAACAATATACGATTATTGTGCCATTCGTATTTTGCGACTTTGTGTCAGGAGGTTGTTTTACCGGGTTCTACAAATACATTTAACGTTATTTCAGAAAATAGTATATTTGCGCAGCTAATCAAGGGAATTTGGTGCAAGACCAAAACTGTACCCGCAGCTGTAAGCCCTAAAACAGGGTTGCGCATTCAAGCCACTGAAATAGAATAGTTCGGGAAGGCGCACAACCAGGGTAAGTCAGAAGACCTGTTAGTGAACCGATGTTGAGAGTTTCGGGAATAAAACTCATAAAGGCATTGTACCCAACACCATGAAGCATCTATTGCTTTTCTCTGCATTGCCGGCATG
>DAIUED010000446.1:0-2609 GCA_036845295.1 Bacteroidota bacterium | reverse complement strand
TAGCAGCTGCTTCCGCGGTTCGTCGAGCGATATCCTGAAATGTGACACAAAAGCCGTCGCCGCAAAAGGGCGTTCGAGAAAATTAACCGTGTCGTAACGAATGCTTTTTGGCGTGAAACAATCCTGCTCAAAATTAAGTCCATAGTAATTTCTGGCATTTTTCCCGAAACCTGCCAATGCATACGCAACCGGAGAAAACCTAACCCACCGGTGAATAAACTGTAATTGAATGCCTTGTGTATAATACCTGTCGGTAGCGCTGAAAAAGTCGTTATCATAATGCAGCCTCACATAGCTTTCGGTTACCGGCAACGAATCGCGCACCTGCGCTTTGCAGGCAAATTGCATAGCCAATAGCATGTACAACATGAAAGCTGATCTCATAACGGTCATATACGGTACAGCTTAAAAAAAAGTTTGCCAGCCAGACTATGGATTTTGTGGCGCGATTCGTCCCATCCCGTTCGCCTAAAGCACAAATGTGTGGAGCATTTCACTCAGATACCTCCATTCTAAGGCCGGATTGACGATGGAGGTTTATAGAACTTCCCGTGATCAGCCGGCAAGCAAATAGCACAAAGGGCTTTTTTCACTACCTTTCCAAAAAGGAGCATTACATTCTAAAATAAACTTATTATGCTCCTGTTTGTTATTACACCATGCTCGGATTTCGTTTTTCGCATTATACAGCACCTAACCAAACACCTTTCGATAAGCTCTTCGATATATTCAAGCAGCTTATCACCTATACCAGCGGCGATTTCAATGAGGCCATCAGCTGGCTTACCGAACTCGACAAAGAATACAAATTAACCGAACCCGATTACGGCATCGGCGATTTTATACAGGAATTGAAAGATCGCGGTTATATCCGCGAAGAGGAACCCGGTTCGGGAGGCATCAGCATTACACCAAAAACCGAAAAAGCCATTCGGCAACAAGCCCTTGAACGCATCTTTGGTAAACTTAAAAAAGGAAAATCAGGAAACCACACCACCAAATACACAGGATCGGGTGAGGAAACAAGCAGCGAACTACGTCCTTTTCAATTTGGCGATTCGCCCGAACAGATCTCGATGCTGGAATCTTTCAAAAATGCGCAGGTCAACCACGGCATCGGCGACTTTCGCATGACGGAAAACGATCTGGAAGTGCGGGAGAAAGAACATAAAACCCAAACCTCTACGGTATTGATGATCGACATTTCGCATTCGATGATCCTCTATGGGGAAGACCGCATTACACCAGCCAAAAATGTTGCCATGGCGCTCGCGGAACTCATTAAGCAGCGCTATCCTAAAGACACGCTCGATATTATTGTATTTGGCGACGATGCCTGGCAAATAGAGATCAAAGATCTGCCTTATTTGCAGGTTGGCCCCTACCATACTAACACTGTTGCTGGCCTCGAACTGGCCATGGATTTACTGCGCCGGCGCAAAAACGCCAACAAACAGATTTTCATGATTACCGACGGGAAACCTACCTGCCTCAAGGAACATGGCCGCTATTACAAAAACAGTTTCGGTATCGACCAGAAAATCCTTAACAAGTGCCTGACGCTCGCTCAAAGCTGCCGGAAACTGAAAATACCGATCACCACATTCATGGTGGCCAGCGACCCGTATTTGCAACAGTTTGTACACGAATTTACGGAAGCCAACAACGGCAAAGCGTTTTATACCTCGCTCGAAGGCTTGGGCGATTTTATTTTTGAAGATTTTGAACGGAATAAACGAAGAAATGTGAGGTGAATCGCTTTAAACACATGTCCGGCTGATGAAAACGCGCCTCCACAGCGGATATCAAAAAATAATTGGCCAACATCCTGAAACATCTCAACGACACTCAACGTCGCACATAACAAATGTTCTACACAAAACGATAAACGATTTATGATACACATCAAAACACTCGGACAACTCAAAGCATCTGGCTATCAGCCAAAATCCATTAAAGATGAGCTGCGCGATAACCTCATTGCCCACATCAAAAACAAGGAAACGGTTTTCAAAGGCATCATCGGTTACGAAGACACCGTGATCCCCGACATTGAACGAGCCATCCTTTCGCGACACAACATGAACCTGCTGGGCTTGCGCGGACAAGCCAAGACACGCATTGCCCGGCAAATGACAGAGTTACTCGATGAATATGTACCTGTAGTAGAGCACAGTGACCTCAACGACGATCCTCTGGCGCCAATGTCGTCGTTTGCCAAACAAAAAATTACCGAATTAGGCGACCTCACGCCCGTTACCTGGTTGCACCGCTCGGAACGCTACGTCGAAAAACTGGCTACGCCCGATGTATCGGTAGCAGATCTTATCGGCGATGTTGACCCCATTAAGGCCGCTAACCTCAAACTCAGCTATGCCGACGAACGCGTGATCCATTATGGCATCATTCCACGCAGCAACCGCTGCATTTTTGTTATCAACGAACTGCCCGACTTGCAGGCGCGCATCCAGGTTGCCCTGTTCAACATCTTGCAAGAAGGCGACATCCAGATCCGCGGTTTCAAACTTCGCCTGGCACTCGACATCGAATTTATCTTCACCGCCAACCCCGAAGATTACACCAATCGCGGCAGCATTGTAACACCGTTG
>DAIUED010000445.1:0-2615 GCA_036845295.1 Bacteroidota bacterium | reverse complement strand
CAGCAAATAATCTTACGCTTATTCTGTTAAATGTTCTATTTTCGTGACACTATGAACACAGAAGCACTCGAAATCAGGCAAACCATACAAATTTACAAGACACCGCTTGAAGTGTATGAAGCTATTGCCGATCCTGCGCAGTTGTCGCAATATTTTATTGCACGTAGTACCGGCCGCCTTGAAAACAACATTGAAATTATCTGGCATTTCCCGGAGTTTACCACGGCTGTTCCGGTTACCGGAGCAACCATGGTGCAGGGCAAGCTGGTGTCATTTTATTGGGGCGGTTCGGAACAGCAAAGAACATTGGTTGAAATAAGCCTCGAAGAACAGCAAAACGGAAGTACCAAGGTAAGTGTTAGCGAAAAAAGCATGCCTCCGTCGGAAGCCGGTATCAAGTGGCTTGCAGGTAATTCCGGCGGCTGGGCGAACTTTCTGGCATGCCTGAAGGCCTACTTAGAATATGGTATTAACCTCCGAAAAGGCGCATTCGATTTTATGCGCACAGCTTCTTAATCGTGTTTTAATGATAAACCACAGGCTTCGATCGCCGCTTTCAATTTTGGTAGCGACGACGGGCCCAAGCCATGCAGCCTCATCAATTCCTTTTCACTCCAATGGCTCAGGTCTTCAGCCTGGCCAATGCCAGCGTGTTTGAGCGCACGGCGGGCCGGTGCGCTTAATGCTGATAAAAAACCTTCACCGGGTTTCTTTTCTGCTTCGCACATGGGACAAACCGGACAGTCACTGCTTTTGGAGTAACGGTGGCCGTTGGGGCAAAGACGTACTGTTTTCTGGTTTTTCATGTCTTCTGTATTCAATAAGCAGGCAGGTTCAAATTCAGTTCAACACTTCGCAACGATGCCCGTGTTGTTGCAGCAGTAAAACAATGTCCTGCTGATGTACAGCTTTGCTTTCGATGCGGAGAATACGGTCGCAATCTTCGAGATCGAAATTGGCCAGGTATTGGGGCCAGCGTTCGCCCAGCAGATCCAGCACTAAACGCGCTTGCTGCACATCGGAAATATCTGTTTTGAAAACTTCAACCATGCCTCAGGATGTGTTATACTGCCTGCCGGAGACGCTTGTGATAAAAATAGTAAGATAAAACGCCGAGTAATATTGGCAACAAAACGGGAGCCCAGTTCCCGACCGACTTCCCGGCTGCTGCAATGCAATACATTGCGCCCACCAAATCGATCATAAGCCCTGCATAAGCCCATTCTTTGATGCGCGGAAAGCCAGGAACCAGGATGGCGATTACGCCGAGTGCTTTGGCAACGCCTACCAGCGGTAAAAGGTAGGCAGGCAACTGAATTTCGGCAAAGCCCTGCACCGCCATATCCACCATCAGGATATCCGGAATTGCCGACATCATCATAAAGGTGGCAAACAGCCCGGTAAAGATCCAATAAAATAGTTTTGTTTTTTTCATGGTCGTTGGTTAAAAATAACTGTTTAATTGTTTTCGTGAAAGTGTATAAGCCAGGTGTTGCCGTATTTGTCTTTCAGGTCGCCGAACAGCGCTCCCCAGAATGTGTTTTCCAATGGATGCAATACCGTTCCGCCATCGCCGGAAAGCGCTTCAAAAACCTGTTCTGCCTCTTGCCTGCTGTTGCAGTCGAGCATCATGGCCAGGGCATTTCCGCGGATGCGTCCTTCATCGGGTACCATATCGCTTCCCATCAGCACCGTGCCGCCATTGGTTAGTGTAGCATGCAGGATCCACTGCTGCATGTGGGGCGGCATGCCCTTGGCAAGCGGAGAATCGGCGATAGCCTGAAAAGCCAGCGTTCCGCCAAGGCATTGCTGGTAGAAATGCATGGCTTCCCGGCAATTGCCGCTAAACGTGAGGTAAGATCGAATTGTTTTCATAACTGGAGTATGAGAAAAGATAGTTATCCCTGTTCCGCCAGGTCTTTGAGTTGAGCAATGGCCTTTTCCCAACGCTCCGACATCATTTCGTACATGCTTTCTTCCATGTCCGAAGTCATATCCAGGCGGGTTGCATCACCAATTGACGTGAGGCGATATGTTTCGTTGGCTCCTTGATAGCGCTTAGCCTGGGGGCTATCCAGGTCTTCTATGCCATCCTTTACAAAACCAGTGTATTCGATCACGAGCGACTGACCCGGGATGCTCTCGGTAATTTTTGCTGCCATGCCGTTCTTGTCTTTATCCATAAAATAGGCTTTGCTGCCTTGTTTCCAATCCGTAAGTGCATAGGCGCCGGCCTGAAAAGCAGCATACCAACTGCGGGTGTAATGATCCAGGGTAAGTACATCCCATACCTTAGCCGGTGTAGCCTGGATAGTGATTGTTTTTTCAATTTTTTTCATGTTTGTCGTTTTAAAAGGTTAGTCATAAAGTCAATCATACACACTAGCATGGCAAAATTATACCAGGTGTTCCATTCCGAAAGGGTGCAAAAACGACCCTTTCGAGGGTTGTTTACGACACTGCATTGTTGTATTTTTGCTATGCAACGCATTTTTCTGCTTATAAGACCTTGTTATGATGAAAACCGTTTCAATCCTTGCTCCCGAAACCGCCGTTATCGAAGCCATTGCCGATCCGCGCTACATGTTCAATGCGGTGAATATGTTCATGCAATC
>DAIUED010000444.1:970-2639 GCA_036845295.1 Bacteroidota bacterium | reverse complement strand
CGGCTGCATCCCGGTCGTCGGGATGGATTATTTTCATGCTCAACTGAATAGAGGGCGTGACGGCATCGGGTTCATAACCACAGATCTTAAAAAATTGATCAGACCAGTAAACGGTGTCCGACACGAGGTCAACTTCCCAACTTCCGAGATTCGCAATTTCTTCTGCTTGTTTTGAAAAATAATTTTTTTGCATAAATGTCCTGATCCTGTAATTACACTATAAATTATGCTAAAACGGGGCGAAGGCAATTTATCCGTCTGCCTGATCGACTGTTGTCTTCTTTCTTTCGAGGTAATCGTCAACGGCCTTAGCCGAATTACCAACAATGGCAATGGCACTCAACAGGTCTTTTTCGCTGCAATTCAGCACCTCGCACCAGGCCGTAATCGAGGCCGGATTATGCAGTACGATTTTGATATTGGACACGTCGATCTCTCTCATATTACTAAGTAAAAACATTCTGCCGGTTTTTATATCCGTATTATTCCTGTTTTTTAAATGTCCGTAAAAGCCCTGATTTTGTTGCGTAATTTTACGCAAGACCCAATAAAATCATATTAAAATCAACATGGAATTTTGTTTTTTTTTATCTTTAAGGCGATGGCCTCTAAAATAAAAACAGTTCTTGCCGACTCCTGTGTTCTCTTTCGGCAAGCCTTGTCGGAACAACTTGCGGGAACGGGTAAACTTAAAATTTCATTCGAAGCGTCTAACGAAAAACAGCTTTTTCAGTTACTGAAAAAAAGCCAGCCTCAGCTAATTCTCATGAGCGCCACTTTCGGTAGTAACGATGCTACAGCTTGCATAACGGAAATCAAGAGACTTTATCCAGATATCAAGATTTTGGTAACAGCAATGGACGAAGACGAAATGCTGATATTTTCAATGGTAAAGCATGGCGCCAACGGTTTTATCATGAAGCACCAACACCTCGACGATGCGCTCATGGCTATGCAATCCGTTTTGGAGAAAGGTTTTTACTACACCGAAGAGGTGACACGTGCCATGTTGAATGGCGTCACCAACAGGCAAAGACAACGAAATTCGCAAAACACTTCAGAGCTTACTGAACGTGAAACTGAGATCATTGGGCTTATTTGTCAGCAATACACTATCAAAGATATTGCCGCGCACCTAAAACTCAGTCCACGTACAGTAGAAAGCCACAAAGAAAATATCCTGATGAAAACCGGATCCAAAAACCTGGCTGGCATCGTTCTGTATGCTGTCGAACATCGTCTGATATAAAAACAGACGATGCTGGTTGTATCATTTTATCTTAAACCGCAAACCAGCGTATAACATGCGACCATAGATCGGTCCCCAAACCATGCTTGCATCAAAATACCGGCTAAATGGTGCATCGCTTGCTATCACCGGGTTTTGCTGTTTGTAGTCAAGAGCATTTTCTACCCCGATGTAGATATGAAAATCGGCACGCCGGATTTTCGTGAGGTAAGTTACCTGACCGAGTACGTTATAAAATGCAGGGGAGTAATCGTCGCGACGGTATTCTATCGGATTGCTCCGGGTTTGCGGCAGGCGTTTTTTTCCATTGTATTGAAGTGTTGCATCGAATAACCAATGCCTGTTTTTGGTTTCATAAGCCAGGTTTATAAATGCACGGTGTGCCGACACAAAAGGCTTCTGCCTGAGTCCGTCGGCGTA
>DAIUED010000444.1:0-960 GCA_036845295.1 Bacteroidota bacterium | reverse complement strand
TACGTTAAGACGCTTTCGGATTTCCCAGCCGAATTCCGCCTGAATGGTGTTTGAATACGAAAGGCCCTGGAGGTTATAAAAAATAACCTGCTGCGTACTTGCATCAAGGTCAGCTACCACTTGCTGAACAAAATCGGTGCGGTAAAGATCCAGGGTAACGTAAGCGTCTTTGTAATTTAACTTCATCTTTTGAGTAAAATTAAAGCCATAGTTCCAGCCGATCTCGGGCTTAAGACCATAGGGCATAGACAAATCGCTGGTACGAATGATCCAGTTTCGTGCGCTGGCCATATAAGCCATGTTCTCCGCAAATACGTTAGCTGTCTTAAGCGCACGGCCACCACTGAGCCTGAATACCGTTTTGCTTTGGTTCAAGGCGTAACGGAGATGAAGACGTGGTGTAAAAAATAAACCATAGTAATTGTGATAATCTGCACGAAGCCCTGCCACCACGTTAAAACGATCGGCTGTATTATGTGAAATTTCGGTAAAAACCCCGGCAACACGCTCTTGCCGGTTGAAATTAAAATAACGGTACGATTCGTTTACGTCGTCGCTCATGAAACTTGCGCCAACTTTATAGCCATTGCTACTCTTCCCGATGATACCCTGGAAAATATAGTTGGCATAGAACGTATGTTGCGTGCCATCGTAGTTGTTCGCACCGTAATTGTTTCGCTGATCATGGCTAAGGTAAGACATTTGCAGGCCCATGCTGGTACCTGGCTTTCGCCTGAAAACATAGCCGGTTTTGCTGTAAAGTTCCCATTTGGTATTTTCGATTCCGATATTATACAAGGGCACCGTATCCGAAGACACCGCGGAACGGAACATGCCACCTGTTCTTCGGTCTTGTAGATAAGAACCGCCAAACTGTGCTTCGAAACCCTTTCCCGATTGGTAACTATATTTATTCATGACGTTATATTGCCTGCCAACCAGAATATCTCCGAAACCATC
>DAIUED010000443.1:0-2667 GCA_036845295.1 Bacteroidota bacterium | reverse complement strand
CAAGTACGGATCGCCCGACAACCTCATGGCACCAAAGCCGCTCGGTTACGAGGAGCTGGCAGGTTTGGTGAAACAGGTATTTATAGCCTTGCACGGACGCCCGGGCGAAGACGGTGCCGTGCAGGAACAACTTGAAAAAGTGGGATTAAGTTACAATGGCTCCGGCAAAGAGAGTTCTTCGGTGACGATCGACAAATACAGAACCAACGAAATTTTGCAGCAACACGGGTTCCTGGTCGCTAAGCACTGCCTGGTTACTGAGAACGATTGGAAACAGCATAAAGAGGAGATCCTTCATAAACTCGAAACAGAGTATCAGTATCCACTCATTGCCAAACCGGTTGACGACGGGTGTAGCAGCGCTGTGAAGAAAATTAAAAATGTTGAAGAGTTCGAGGCTTTTGCCACACTTATGTTCCGCAAATCGGAGGCATTTGACCAGGCAGCGGCCAACATCCTCCACATCAAAGCCAAAGAAGAGTTTCCGCAGAAACCGGTAATCCTTGTCGAAGAGTTGATTTCGAAGAATGGGGCCGCGCATTTCCTGGAAATAACCGGTGGCATGCTGACGACGCTGAACAGCCGCGGTGAGGTAGAATATGAAGTGTTTGAAGCGTCGGAAGCATTGGCAGAAGGTGATATTCTTAGCCTGGAAGAAAAGTTCCTGGCAGGGCAGGGGCAGAACATTACACCGGCCCGCTATGCACGCAACGCCGAAGACCGGCTTAAGATCTCGGAAAAAGTACGGGAAACCCTCGGCGCGGCAGCAAAGGTTCTCAATATCAGAGGTTATTGCCGCATTGATGCGTTTGTTAGAATCTTTGATACAGAACATGTTGAAGTGATCTTTATCGAAGTCAATTCACTACCTGGTATGACACCGGCAACCTGCATTTACCATCAGGCCGCCATCAACGGTTATAAGCCCTATCAGTTTATCGATTCCATTCTCGATTTTGGAGCACAAACCCTCGAAAGGGCCAAGGCTTAAAATCAGGAACGAGTTTTAGCTGAAAACGGCGTTCAACGAATTATCGGCATTCGCCTGTTTTATCAACCCTAGCTAAAAGCCTTTTTTTAACAAATGCATCTGTATTTGCTTTTCGTTGATAGACAGCAACTTGCAGGTTAATTAACTGCTTTTTAACAATTTGTGAACAGTTAAGAAACCGATTTTAAACATATTTTGTTTTTACAAAGGAAGTCGATTCGTCTAATAAGTTATCGGATTCGTATTTATCAGCTTACCTTTGTTAATAACTGCAACGCAACCGTCATGTTTGAGATTTTAAAGAGCTTCGAAACAAAATTTGGTCCCCTGAAAAAGAAAGGTTTACGGATTGAGGGCTTGTCAATGATCGACCCGAAACGGAAAAAGCATGTGATCATGATTTCCAAACCGTTTTTGTTCGATAATCGCCAACTTCCAAAATCGTATGAAGGCCTCGAAATCAAATCGAAGATCGAGGGCGGTTTGCCGGAAGAATTCAAGATTGAAAAGGAAACACTGAAGAAAGACTACCTCTGGGCGCCAAAACGTTTCGAGAATTACGTTGACCGTTGTTCGGATGACATTCGCAAGCAATTCGGCAACCCAAACATGTCTCGTGCAGAGATGCTGGATGCCCTGGCTTTCGGTAATTTTGAAGATCACAAGAAAAAAACGCAAATGCTTATCAACGAGGGAAAAATCCCTGCGATAAGCCTGAACTGATTTACGGTAAAGCAATTGATCAGGGTTATAATTAAGGGTTAAACTTTTTAAATTGCTTAAAAAAACCTCTCATCTTCCAGTGGGAGGTTTTTTTGTGCCCGGTTTTTAGGCCCTGCACTTCCTTTTTTGGTTATCTTTGAAAATATGCTGAAGGGATTGCTAAATAGGCGTGTATTGGCCGAATGGGCCAAAGCTCTTATAATCTCGTTTTTGTTCGTGTTATTTCTCAGGACGTTTTTCTTCGAAATTTCGCCAGTGCGCTCGCCATCCATGGAAAAAAGCCTTCTCACTGGCGATTTCATGCTCATCAACAAATTAAGTTACGGGCCGAGGCTGCCCAATACGCTGCTTAGCCTGCCCTTTGTCAACCAGCGCTATTACCTCGACTGGATCAATTTGCCGTACCTGAGGCTTTTCGGTAGCCCGGGTGTAGAGCACAACGATGTGGTTGTGTTTAACTACCCGCAGGAAGATGAGTTCCCGGTCGATCATCGCTCGTATTTTGTGAAGCGTTGCGTGGCTCTGCCAGGCGACACCCTATCGATAGAGCAGGGCAAGGTGTATGTGAACGGGCAGTTTGCCGATAACCAGTCGCTATTGCAATACAACTACCACATCAAATCGTCGGTGCCAATCGATTCGGCTTTTATTGAGCGTTATCAACTGTATGAAGGCGGGAAGATATCAGATAATAATGATTATTCGTTTACACTTACCGACGCAATGGCCGATACGTTAAGAAGTAAAACCTTTATCACTGGCATCGAAAAGAATACCGAAAAAACAGAGATGTGGGATGAATTTGTATTCCCGCTCAACAGCCACTATAAATGGAATGTAGATCATTATGGACCTTTGCGGATTCCGGCACGCGGCGATAGTGTTTTTCTCGATACACTCAACCTTTGCTTTTTCGAGCGCATTATTCGCGTGTATGAGGGAAACACATTGGA
>DAIUED010000442.1:0-2690 GCA_036845295.1 Bacteroidota bacterium | reverse complement strand
CTTGGTTTTTTTGGATAGTTTATCGGAGTAATACACACCTGATTTCAGGGTCTGAGGAATGCCTTGGTTTTGGTTGTCATTAGAATAGTAATAAGTGGAGCCATCATCACCGAAGCTCATGTTCATTTCGTTATTGAGTCCGTATTTAAACACGTCGCTCCAGCCGAAACTCGACCGCGGCGTATTACTTGCCAACCCAAACACCGAAACCTTCAGTTTTTTCTTGAAGTAGTTGGCCAGCGCTTCGCCTTCATAAAATTTTTGAAAATCGCTCGCCCCACTCAATTTACCAAAGTAGCCTCTTTTAGCTTCTTCTTTCAGCTTCAGGTTCAGAATTTTCTGGGTCTCTTCACCCGTGTTGGAGTTAGAGGCATCTTCGCTTTTTTTCTCATACACTTGCACCGACTCAATAGCGTTCGCATTCAGGTTTTTGGTAGCCACGGTTGGATCGCTGCCAAAGAATTCGTCGCCGTCCACCAGTACTTTATCTACGGCTTGTCCTTGTGAGGTTATTTTGCCGTCTTTATCCACTTTCAAACCGGGCAGTTTTTTCAATAGGTCTTCTACAGTGGCGTTGGCCTTTACTTTAAATGAATCAGCAGTATATACCAGCGTATCGCCTTTGTAGTAGATCGGGTCTTTAAACGCGAAGATGGTTACTTCATCCAACGAAACATTTTTGGGCTGGAGAATGATCTTTCCAAAATCGTAATCGAGGTTTTTCGCATCGCCGAAGATAAAGTAAGCCTGATCGGCAAATTTGGGATGCGAGATAATTACCTGGTAGGTATCTACCGGTAACGGTTCGAGCTTAAAGGTTCCGTCTTCTTTTGTTCGTGTGAAACTCACCAGAGTCGAGTCCATGAGTTTCACCGCCATCACCACGGCATAGGGCAGAGGCTGTTTAGCAGCTGTGTCCTGCACATTGCCCGAAACATTCAACTTCTGTGAAAACGAATAGGAAACAGCGAAAAATAAAAAGAGTGTATATATTGACTTCATATGATCATCCGGGCTCGTGCAAATTAATAAAGTTTATGAACGGCGGGTTTAGTCAAAAGATACAAAAAAGGTTAAAGTAAATTCAATTTAGATTAAATCTTAATAAGTTAGCAGTGATCTAAGAATCTTGTAGTTACAAGGGTGAGCGCAATACAGTTTCTAATTTATCGAGTGCCTCTTCCCAGCACTGAATGCAAGCCTGATGCTTGTTGGCCGGAATCCCTGAATGTCTCAGCTTCAAAAAGGTTTGTTCAGAATGTTCACTGAACTCGAGGGTGATCAGGCGTTGATGTTCCCAACTTGCATCCCAACCTGCTTGCCGGGCAGTGAGTACATTACCATGCCTGTCCGCAAAACGATCGCTCATTACTATTTTTCTTCGGGAAACAATTTCCTTGTATTCGCCGGTTGACCACCAGGTTGTGCCTTCCGTCGATCGCCGGTTGGCAAAATATTTCCCGCCTGGGGTGAAATGAATGGTAACGTAGGTGCAGAAGCAGTGTTTAGATCCCCACCACTTGCGTAGTATGGAAGCGTCTGCCCACGCCTGCCATACGTCGATCAATGGCGCATCAATCAATCGAACGATCACGACCTCTTGCGGCGCGAAATTACTTGGTTTCAGGGATGTCATGTTGCTTTTTGTCAGGTATCTCCTGCACAAAGCAAACCCGGTGCCTTTCCCCGAAACGCGGTTTTAATGGACCAATCAAAATGCCACGTAGGCGGTCTTGCCGGGTTTCATCTGTTATTCCCTGCAGTACACGTTATGCAATTAAAGCGATTGCATGCGAAGCGCAAGATCTACCAGCCTGTTGCTGTAGCCAAACTCGTTGTCGTACCAGCCGATAATCTTAACCAGGTTGCCCACTACGCTGGTAAATTCGGAGTCGAACACCACCGAATGCGTGTTTCCGATCACATCGGTTGATACCAGAGGGTCTTCGGTGTATTCCATGATGTTCTTGAGGTCGGATTCCGATGCTTTTTTAAATGCTTCGTTAATCTGTTCGACACTTGGATACTGAGTCAACACACAGGTAATATCGGTAAGAGAGCCATCCGGCACCGGGACACGCATGCCACAGCCGCCAAGTTTGTCCTCCATATCGGGAAATATTTTGCCCAAGGCTTTCGCAGCTCCTGTGCTGGTGGGAATGATACTCATCGCAGCAGCTCTTGCCCGGCGAAGATCTTTGTGTGGCGCATCATGCAGGCGTTGATCGCCGGTGTAGGAATGTACCGTTGTGACATAGGCTTCTTCAATGCCCCATTGTTGCAATACCTTAAGCATTGGGGCCGCGCAGTTGGTAGTGCATGACGCGTTGGAAACAATTGTGTCTTCCGCGTTCAACAGGTGATCGTTCACACCCATCACAATCGTTTTGATATCATCATCTTTTGCAGGGGCAGACAGAATGATTTTTTTTGCCCCGGCATTCAGGTGTTTCTGGGCAGAGGCTTTGTCGAGGAACAAGCCGGTAGATTCAATCACAATGTCCACATCCAAGGATTTCCAGGGAAGACTTTCAGGATCTTTCGATGCAAAAATGCGGATCTCTTTTCCGTTGATAAACAAATGGTCTTTATCGAATTTTACTTCACCATCGAACTTCCGGTGCACCGAATCGTATTTGAGCAAGTGAGCCAATGTTGCCGCATCTGTGATGTCGTTGATTCCAATAATG
>DAIUED010000441.1:0-2732 GCA_036845295.1 Bacteroidota bacterium | reverse complement strand
CGGTGTTCTCGGCACAGGTAATGACTCCCGAAGCCGAGGCTGTAGCAGCTCCGGCACTTGAAGCCACAATCGATACGTCGTCGAGAAAATACCGTATGGTGCCCTGAGAGCCACTCACAGCTGAAGCCGTTGTGGAAGCATCGTTGTAGAAGTTACCGATAGCAAAATACAGAAGGTTCGATGCCGTCGGTGTGTAACAAAAGGAGATTTTAGTCCAGTTCGTTTTATCGGAGATTGGGGTGCCAGTATAGTTGGCATCCGGTGTCGTTGACCACACACACATGCTAGTTGAACTATACCGTGAGGTAAGGAACTTGATGCCGATGTTGTTTGTTGCCCTGTTCGAGTAGTCCGCCAGCGATACATACATCTCGATCTTATACGTGGTTCCGGGCACCAGGGCACTGGAAAGTTGCCCCTGCACATATTCGCGGTAAGGCGTACATCCGCCGGATCCATAAGTCACCAGTGCTGTCATTGAGCTTCCGGTACGCGGCGTTTGGGAACCAACAGCTGAGGGGTCGGTTGAATAAGGACTACAGAAACAACTCGTGGCCAGGCTTGTGTGAAAAATATCGGTACTCCCGCCGGTAGGCATATCCCAATTGGCAATGGCTGGGGTAAATTCCGAATTGTCGAGGTACCAGGAACATTTCAGGTTGCCGAGGTTCACATTTTCAAAGCTCGGGTTCAATACCAGATTTTGCGCACCAGCTTCGTGGCTAGTAGCCGCGCAAAGCCAGATCGATGAAACGATTAGACAAAGTTTTCTCATGGATCTTAGAATTTAATAATGGAACTAACAGGGATCTGCAAGCGGGCAGCCTCAGCACTGAGATTAACCGGAATGCTGGTTTTCAGCTTATCGAAATAAAAATGAAGGTGTATCGCGCCGTCGCGCCCTACAATCAACTCGCCACTACCAATGGGTTGCAGCTTGTTAACGATGAAATCAATAGTAGCCTGGCTCATCTCGGAAATCTGCCTGAATTGGCAAGACATGAGATCAGCGGTGGATGGCGTCTGCCCGTAAACATGATCAACCAACACATTGTCGGCGTAGGTTTCAGTTCTAAATACCTGGTTGCCGGAATCGTAGTAATACCAGTTCCCTTGTTTCATGCCCGAAGCATCTACAATTTGCGTGGTGGGATTGCCGTTGGCCGCAAACGTATTCTTAAATTGTCCGAATGTACAGGTGCTGCAGAACAGGAAAGCAGAAAAAACGAATAAAGATCTCATCATTGTGGGGTTTGATGTTGAGTTGGGTTACCAAGCAGTGGTTAGCAATCCAATTATCCTTAAAAATAGATCAAAAAGAACAGACATCCAGCTCTGCTTCGTGAAAAGCGTATTTTACTGAGTAAATGCACAGGTAAACCGATTCAGGGAAAAATCAGAAACGAAAAAACCGGCTTTCTGTTTAAAGAAAAACCGGTTCTTGTTAAATGTCCCAACTAATTACTTACTCAGGTATAAGTTTCGCTCGCTGTAAATGTTCTGGAAATATTCGTCTTGCAGACTGTCGATAAAATAAATCGCTTCGCCGGTCGATTTCATTTCCGGACCGAGTTCTTTTTGTATCTCCGGGAACTTCTCGTAGCTGAAAACAGGTATTTTGATGGCATACCCTTTTTTCTTAGGTGCAAATTTAAAGTCTTTCACTTTCGCGCCTAACATCACTTTGGTTGCATAGTTCACATAAGGCTCATCGTAAGCCTTGGCAATAAACGGCACTGTGCGTGACGCGCGCGGATTGGCCTCGATGATGTAAACGATCCCGTCTTTGATGGCAAACTGGATATTGAGGAGCCCGACAGTTTTAAGTGCTACAGCAATGGTTTTGGTGTGTTGCTCGATCTGACGGATGATGTCGTCGCTGAGATCGAAAGGTGGAAGCACGGCGTAGCTATCGCCGCTATGAATGCCGGCAGGCTCGATATGTTCCATAATTCCGATGATGTAAACATCTTCACCGTCGCAGATTGCGTCGGCCTCTGCTTCAATAGCACCTGCAAGGAAATGATCCAACAGCACTTTATTATCGGGCAGATCGTTCAGAAGTTTCACCACATGCTGCTCCAGCTCTTCTTCGTTGATCACGATCTTCATGCTTTGACCACCGAGCACATAGCTTGGGCGAACCAACAACGGGAAACCAAGCTCTTTGGAAAGCGTGATAGCTTCTTCTGCATCGTTGATCACACCAAATTTTGGATAAGGAATATTATTTTCTTTTAGCAAGGTCGAAAAACTACCGCGATCTTCCGCAAGGTCGAGTGACTTAAAATCCGTGCCGATGATCTTAATACCGTAGCGATCTAGCTTCTCTGCTAACTTCAGCGCTGTCTGGCCACCAAGCTGCACAATTACACCTTCCGGTTTTTCGTGCAGGATGATATCATAGATGTGTTCCCAGAATACAGGTTCGAAATATAACTTATCTGCCGTGCTGAAATCGGTACTAACCGTTTCGGGGTTGCAGTTAATCATGATGGTTTCGTAGCCCATTTCCTTGGCCGCCAACACACCGTGTACGCAACTATAATCGAACTCAATGCCCTGGCCAATTCGGTTAGGGCCGCTGCCGAGGATGATCACTTTTTTCTTATCGGTACGAACACTTTCGTTCTCGTCTTCAAACGTAGAGTAATAATACGGTGTTTTGGCTTCGAACTCCGCCGCGCAGGTATCCACGAGTTTATACACCCGCTTGATGCCGCACTCATTGC
>DAIUED010000440.1:0-2744 GCA_036845295.1 Bacteroidota bacterium | reverse complement strand
GCGCCTGCTACTGAAGCGTAATTTGCGGTATCACATGAACAAGCCTCCTGCAACAACTGCAGGAGGCTTTTTTATTTCTACAAATCAATCCTATCGCACCAGGCAACGATGTGCGAATATGCCGCTGACTACTTCCATAAAAAAGCCTCCGACCTGCGTCGGAGGCTTTTGCATGTTGAATTTGAATTGCTTATTTATTGTTCTTTAGAAACTCCTGGATCAGCTCTTCATCTGTTTTTCCAAGGTTACGAATAGCAGCCTGGGCATCGGCGGCAAAAGACGTTTTCGGAAATTCTTTGGTAATCTGTTCGTAGTATTCTTTGGCCTTTTCCTCGTTATTAAGCATGGATGCATCATCGTATAGCTGTGCTAACAAAAACAAAACGGCTGCTTTGTTGCCAAATTGCGGGTATTTATTCAGGCAGTTGTTGAGCATTGCCTGGGCCTGGTTGTAATTTCCGACAGCTTGCGCCACTTGCCCGGCTTTGAAATAGAATACAGGCGACAAAGAATCGTTTTTACAATAACCTGCAAAATTGCTGAAATCTGCAATGGCTTTGGCTGCTATATCTTTGTCGAGCACCAGGGCTCTCATCAATACAGCGTCTGAGGCTTTGGCGTTGGCCAGCAGACGCTGGCAGCTATCAGACATCACGGAAGAAGCCACCGAGTCGGTCTTTACAGGCTGCTCCTTGCCAGTTTCGGTGCCTCCGCCGCAGGATGCAACAAGCAGACCTAAAGCACTCATAAACGTGATCGGTTTAAGCATTGTTTATTTTTTGGGTTGGTAAACGCGGGTTTTATAATCTGCTTTAAACTTGCCCTTACTGATATCGGTAAGTTTGCCGCTAATGAGTTTACGCTTAAAGGCACTGATCTTGTCGGTAAACAAAATACCTTCGATATGATCGTATTCGTGCTGTATCACTCGGGCAATAACGCCTTCGTAAGTTTCCGTGTGTTTTTTGAATTTCTCATCGAAATATTCGATCGTGATTTTCGGCTTGCGCAGCACATCTTCGCGAATGCGCGGAATACTCAGGCAACCTTCGTTAAATTTCCATTCTTCCCCGGCTTCTTCAATCACGCGTGCATTAATGAATGTCTTTTTAAAGCCATTCATTTCTTCCATTTCCTCTTTGGTATATTCCGGCTCCTCGCCCTCTTCTACTTCGGCAAAAGGCGAAGCATCGATCACAAACAAGCGAATGGCTTTGCCAACCTGTGGTGCTGCTAAACCAACGCCCAACGCATCGTACATGGTTTCGTACATATCTTTGATGAGCTGATCGAGGCCCGGATAGTCCTTGTCAATGTCTTCGCACTTTTTCCGCAATACCGGATCTCCGTAAACAACTATGGGTAATATCATGTATTCTATTTTAAGTTATCTCTATCAATTTACAGACCGGCCCTTAATGCCCGAAACGACCAGCTGTATTATTCCAAACCGGCTGTGGCTTTGGTGCGGTTTTGCCCCACGGGTTTACCGGGTATAATTAGGTGCTTCTCTTGTAATGACCACATCGTGCGGGTGGCTTTCTTTCACGCCGGCAGCTGTGATGCGTGTGAATTTGGCGCCTTGCAGGGTTTTGATGTCTTTGGCACCGCAATAGCCCATACCAGCGCGCAAACCGCCAATAAGTTGATACATGACGTCTGCCAGGTGGCCCTTATAAGGAACACGCCCACTGATGCCTTCCGGAACCAGCTTTTTGATATCATCTTCCATATCCTGGAAATAGCGGTCTTTGGAACCTTTCTGCATCGCTTCGAGTGATCCCATGCCGCGGTAGGCTTTGAACTGACGGCCTTCGAAAATGATCGTTTCACCCGGACTTTCTTCCACACCGGCAAACATGCCGCCCATCATTACCGTGCTGGCTCCGGCGGCCAGGGCTTTAACGATATCGCCTGTATAACGGATGCCTCCGTCGGCAATGATCGGCAATTTTCCTTTCAGGGCATTGGCCACTTCCAGAATAGCTGTCAATTGGGGTACACCTACACCTGCAATCACGCGCGTGGTGCAGATAGATCCCGGTCCAATACCTACTTTTACGCCGTCTGCTCCGGCTTTCATCAATGCGATAGCCGCTTCACCGGTTGCAATATTCCCAACGATCACTTGCAGGTTCTTGTGTTTTTTCTTCACCTCGCGCAGCATATTGATCACGCCTTTGGAGTGCCCGTGGGCCGTATCGATGATAATGGCATCCACGCCGGCAGCTACGAGCGCATCCACACGTTGCATGGTATCGTAGGTAACGCCTACCGCCGCCGCAACGCGAAGCCTTCCCAACTCATCTTTTGCCGCGTTAGGACGAACTTTAATTTTGATAATATCCTTGTAGGTGATTAAGCCAACCAGCTTTTTATTTTTGTCGAGTACAGGTAGCTTTTCAATTTTGTGGTCCTGTAAGATTTCTTCTGCTTGCTTGAGGGTAACGCCGTGCTGTGCGGTTACAGATTTGCTGGCCGGTGTCATCACGTCTTTCACCAGCTTTTTCAGGTTTTTTTCGAAACGCAGGTCGCGGTTGGTGACAATACCGGCAAATTTATTGTCTTTGTCAACTACGGGCACACCACCAATCTTGTTTTCCGACATGATGGCGAGAACGTCGCCAATGGTCGCGGTTGCAGGAACCGTTAAGGGATCCACGATCATACCACTTTCGCTTCGTTTTACTTTACGCACGTGCATGGCCTGGTCTTCGATGGTCATATTTTTATGCAACACCCCG
>DAIUED010000439.1:0-2760 GCA_036845295.1 Bacteroidota bacterium | reverse complement strand
AACTTAATCCGATGATCCAGGCCAGGCTGGACGAGATGCTTGCCAACATGATCCTGCCAGGCAAAACGGTTGAGGTCGAGCAACGCTGGGCCGGCATTATGGGCGTGGGCCAGGAGAAAAAGCCAATTATCCGAAAAACCGGACCGAACACGGTTTGCGCGGTGCGCATGGGTGGCATGGGCGTAGCCATCGGCTCGCTGGTTGGCCAAATGGCCATCGATATGCTAATGTCTGACAAGACCTGATGTAAATTGTCTTTTCGCAGAAACAAAGAAACCTGACGTTCATTTTGAACTATAATTTATGTTATGTTAAATAGAAAATAATAAACATCTGTTTATCATATAATTACAAATATCACTCTTTTTACCCGAAGTGCCTTTCAGGTAGTATTTTTGCGGTCAATTATTAATCCCGTAAGATTAATGAAATGGCCTGCCCTTCCAAGGTGGTTTATTTCATTCTGTCTTATACAACGCTATAACAGATACAGATGAAGTTATCCATGTTC
Organism: Bacteroidota bacterium; assembly: GCA_036845295.1. Classification (GTDB taxonomy): domain Bacteria; phylum Bacteroidota; class Bacteroidia; order B-17B0; family Aurantibacillaceae; genus UBA4416. The sequence continues at coordinate 2,249 of DAIUED010000439.1, read as the reverse complement.
AAATTCAATCTGCCGAAAGAACTTTTGGCAGAGCATCCTTCCAAAAACCGCGACGAAAGCCGCCTGATGGTTGTTGACCGTGCTACCGGAAAGATCGCACACAAAAAATTCAAAGACGTTATTAATTATTTCGATGAAGGTGACGTGATGGTATTGAACGATACCAAAGTGTTTCCGGCACGGATGTACGGCAACAAAGAAAAAACCGGCGCCAAGATCGAAGTATTCCTGCTTCGCGAACTCAACGCCGAAAGCCGTCTGTGGGACGTGCTGGTAGATCCGGCACGAAAAATCCGTATCGGCAATAAATTGTATTTCGGTGAAAACGACAATGTGGTTGCCGAGGTAATTGACAACACGACCTCCCGTGGGCGTACACTGCGTTTCCTGTTCGACGGCTCTTATGAAGAGTTCCGCAAAGCACTTTATGATTTGGGTGAAACCCCACTTCCGAAATACATTAAACGGGCCGTTGAAGAAAGCGACGTAGAGCGTTACCAAACTGTTTTTGCTCAAAATGAAGGTGCCGTGGCTGCCCCTACTGCCGGGCTCCATTTTAGCCGCGAATTATTAAAACGCCTTGAAATTAAAGGAGTTGACTTCGCCCGCTTAACGCTTCACATCGGCCTTGGAACGTTCCGTATGGTGGAAGTGGAAGATTTGACCAAGCACAAGATGGACAGCGAAGAGGCAATCATCAGCGAAGAAGCCTGTCGCATTATCAATGCCGGTAAAGACAAAAAGAAAAAAGTTTGTGCAGTTGGTACGACCGTAATGCGTGCCCTGGAATCATCCGTTTCTACCACCGGGCATGTAAATCCATACAACGGCTGGACCAACAAGTTCATCTTCCCTCCTTACGATTTTTCGGTGGCCAACTGCATGATCACCAATTTTCACATGCCTGAATCTACCCTTCTAATGCAAATTGCAGCTTTCGGTGGTTACGACCTGATCATGAAAGCCTACAAAGAAGCAATCAAGGAAAAATACAAATTCTACTCTTATGGCGATGCCATGTTGATTTTGTAAAATATCTCATCTGTTTCCTGATGAGGGCACCGCATGTGGCGGTGCCTTTTTTTGAAAATCACTGATCATTGGTAAACGGAAATGCGCACACCTTTGTAATAGCAACTGGCTACGTGGTGGGGCTTTTTCTCTGAAAGTTTTGCTTTAAAGTCTTCCTCCATAGGATTAAGCTCCTGATAAGAGTCGACCACTATCACTTTTTTAAAGGTCGTTACATCCTGATCGACATCTGCCCACGAATCGCAAAACAAAATATGTTCGGATTCATCAAATTTTTCCTTCCGCATTTTCAGAAAAGTACGGTCGTAGTAATATCCGAATAAAGGCCTGACGTCCTTCGTTTTAACAATTACAAGGTCGGTTGGTTTTTTCAGGGAACGAATGCAACGAACGGCATTCCTGTAATCCATTCCCTTATCCGTTCGATAATTAATCTGACATAAGGAAAAACCAAACCAGCCAAGGGCGAGTATCAGGGGTACAATGGGGTATCGTGTCAGCGACAAAGCGCATGCGATCGTCACCATCACAAATGGCACGGAAAATAAAAGATAGCGATCGAGGAATATAGGGGTTATTTTCCCCAGGCAATATAAGATGCCTACGGAACCGAAACCCGCCAGGACGCAATATACATAGTAAAAACGATCGGCTTTCCGATCCTTTATGACAAGGGCGAGCCCACCCAAAGTGACGAACAGTAAAGGCAGGATCATCCACCTGTTAAACAAGATCTCTGATAGCACTTCCGTGAGATAAGAAAAATTGGACTTCCCTAACCAAAATGTATGCTGAGCGCTGTTGAATGCGGTGATAAGCAGAAATTGCTTTTTAGTGAAACGTAATAATACCAATGCCAATGTGATGAGAGAAGACACAAGAAATTTTATTTTTGCTTTTTTCTCCAAATAACCTAACATACATATTCCCTGAACGAGCAGGATCAATCCACTGATGTAGTGGGTATAGATCACAAGGAAATTAACCAAGCCGAGCAGCACCGAATGCTTATAATCAGGTTTCTCTTTCAGGGCAAAAAACAGCCATGAGCCCATGAGACAGAGCAACACGGTTAAGGAATATGACCGTGCTTCGTGAGCGTAGAAAAAAAGCATATCGCTCGAGAGGTATAAGAATGACGCGATGATAGCCGTGGTTTTATTGAAAAAACGATTGCAAAAAACGAATAAGACAGCTACGGCCAATGAACTAGACAA
>DAIUED010000438.1:0-2761 GCA_036845295.1 Bacteroidota bacterium | reverse complement strand
GCTCATTGGCATCATGGGTGGTTCCGGAGCCGGAAAATCAACCTTGCTCAACGTGCTCAATGGCGTAGAAGTGCCGAGTGCCGGGCAGGTGCTCATCAACGGAAAGAACATACACGTTGATAAAAAATCGGTCGAGGGTGTGATCGGGCATGTTACACAGGATGACCTTTTGATCGAGGAACTGACCGTTTATCAGAACTTATTTTATAACGCCAAATTGTGTTTCGGCAACCTGTCGGATGAAGAGATCGCCAAAAAATGCCACAACTTGCTGGCTGATCTCGGCCTGTCGGAAACAAAAGACCTGAAAGTGGGCTCGCCCCTTGAAAAAACGATCTCCGGCGGCCAGCGCAAACGCCTTAACATTGGTCTGGAACTGATCCGCGAACCTTCGGTATTATATGTGGATGAGCCTACCTCCGGCCTTTCCTCACGCGACTCGGAGAATATCATGGACCTTTTGAAAGAATTATCGCTCAAAGGGAAGCTGATCTTTGTGGTGATCCACCAGCCGTCATCGGATATCTTCAAAATGTTCGATAAGCTGCAAATACTGGACGTTGGCGGCTACCCCATCTACTACGGAAACCCGGTAGATGCGGTATCTTATTTCAAAACACTGGTACAACACGTTAATGCCGAAGAAAGCGAATGCTGGAATTGCGGTAACGTGAACCCGGAACTGATCTTTAACATTATCGAAAGCAAGGTACTCGACGAATACGGCAACCTGACCCACAACCGGAAAGTAAGTCCTGAGGAGTGGAACAAAAGCTACGTTGAAAAAATTGAGGCAACCATTGGTGACATCAAACACCAGGACGAGATACCGGAAGCAATTTTCAAGATCCCGAACCCGTTCAGGCAATTCAAGGTTTTCATTACCCGCGATGTTAAGAGTAAGCTCACCAACACGCAATACCTTTTGATCAATTTCCTGGAAGCGCCCCTGCTGGCCTTTATCCTTGCTTTCCTGGTGCGATACTTCAATACCGACGATGAGAACAACGTAGGCTATGTGTTTTTCAAAAACGAAAACCTTACGGCCTATATGTTTATGGCCGTTGTGGTGGCCTTGTTCCTGGGGCTTACGGTAAGTGCCGAGGAAATTATCCGCGATCGTAAGATCCGCAAGCGCGAATCGTTCCTGAACCTGAGTAAGGGCAGTTACCTGTGGAGTAAAATTGTAATTATGTTTGCCCTTTCTGCATTTCAGACCCTGCTGTTTGTGGTGGTGGGCAATCTTGTATTGGGTGTTAAAGGCATGTTTGCCGACTATTGGCTGGTATTGTTTACCACTTCGTGCTTTGCCAACATGCTCGGGCTCAATATTTCGAGTGCATTTAACAGCGCCGTGACCATTTACATTCTCATTCCTTTTCTCATCATCCCGCAGTTGCTTCTGGCTGGTGTAGTGGTAAAATTTGACAAGCTCAATCCCGCTCTGGCTAAACAGGGCGGCGTGCCGGTCGTTGGAGAGATGATGGCCAGCCGCTGGGCTTTTGAAGCCCTGGCGGTGAATCAGTTTAAAGAGAATAAGTACTTTAAAAATTTCTATAAATACGAAAAAGCCATCAGTATTGCCGGTTACAAAAAGAACTACTGGAAACAGAAAATCGAGGGCAAAATGAGTAAGATTGCCCGCGACAGCAAGGAGTACCTGAAAAAAGACGAAACAGCAAAAGACCTTGCCCTCATCAAGCATGAATTGCTTAAGGAACAGGCCTTTTTGAACAACAAATACCAGTTTGAGTTTATCGATAAGCTGAATGTGAACGATTATAATCCTGAGGTAGCAACGGCCCTTCGCGCTTTTCTCGATAAAATCAACGAACATTATGTACTGCGGGAAAACAAGAAGCGCGCCGAGAAGGAAAAAGTAGTACGCGCAATGATCGATAAGATGGGGAACGACGCATTCATCAAGTTACAGGAAGATTACGAAAATGAGAGCCTCTCGCAACTGGTGCGTAATGCCAACGACATTAGCGGCGAGGCATGCCTCGAAAAAGACGGCCGCCTGATCCAACGCATCGATCCTGTATATGCCGATCCTACCGAGTCGAACCTGGGAGGCGCGCACTTTTATGCGCCAAACAAAAAATTCCTTGGTAATTTTGTGCCAACGTATTGGTTCAATATCTGCGTGATATGGCTAATGAGCCTGGTACTGATGATAATGTTATATTTCGATGTGTTTAAAAAAGTACTGGATTTATTTGGCAGCATTCGCTTCAAAGGAGCAAGCCGTTAATCGCTGAACTTCGGGCTAAACAGGTAAACCGTCAAACGACACCATCATTCACTCGTCTCATAAACACCGGATGCCTAAATGGGCCATGCACACATTCATTTTATTGGGTTTGCTGCCTTTCACAACAGTTGCCCAGCAATCGCTGAAAGTGCGGCGGGCCGATAACCGGTTTCTGTTTTTCCAAACCGGCCAGCCTTCCGACACCATTGCCAGGCAACGGAGCAATGTATTCCGTATCCATTTTCCGGATAGCATCCAGCACCAACTGATGGTTCGGCTCGAAAATGGACAGCTGGTGAAGCAAGCCGGCGACTCGCTCTTTCGCGTGGTGTATATTCCCGGAATGAAATATTCGCTCACCAAACCCGATACGGCCTATATTTCGTTGCTCGAAGGCGTCTGCGAACCATCCGGAACCATCCGTATCAAAGTCGAGAACACCGCCACACAAACCGTATTGATCAAAAACACGTTTTTTGTGAAATAGGGCTTATTCGCTATATTGCA
>DAIUED010000437.1:0-2794 GCA_036845295.1 Bacteroidota bacterium | reverse complement strand
CGGATACCATCGTGGTGTGTGCCGGCGACTCGTTTCTGGTGAAGTTTCCTGAAGATAAAGTAAGTCCGGGCGCCACTTACGAATGGACCTCTCCGCGGATCATCATCCAAAATGCCAAACAGCTTTATGTAAAGGCAAAAGGGCGTTATACCGTAAAGATTTACGACGGCAACCGTGTACTTTACGATACCACATTTGTGAAACTGAATGAACGTCCGCGTTACAACATCCGCGACACAACATTATGTTCGGGCAGCACGCTTATTATCAAGCCTGAAACCAAATACAAATACACCTGGAGTACCGGCGACCCGTCGGAAAACCTGAAAATAGACAAACCAGGAAAATATTGGATCAAACTCAACAATAAGGGATGCTTTTATGCCGATACATTCCGCGTAATTACTGCCAACGGAGTGATTCCGAACTTTGGAAAAGAAATGCTTATTTGCGAGAACGATGTAAATAAGATCCTGTCGGTGAAAGCGCCACCCGACACCAAACTATATTGGAATACCGGCGAAAACACCAACGCCATTAATGCCGCGCGCGAAGGCATTTATTGGGTAAAAAGCACCTCCAAAAACTGTGGTACCCGCACGGATAGCGTAGTGGTAAAGTATAAAAATTGTGATTGCGACATGTACATCCCAAATAGCTTTACGCCTAACGACGACGACCGTAACGACTTTTTTGCGCCGGTATTTCAGTGCGAATACAGCTATTTCCTCATTACCATTTACGACCGCTGGGGCAACACCGTGTACACATCGACCAACGTAAATGGGAAATGGGATGGTAAATTTAAAAATAACCCCTGCCCTGACGATGTGTATGTGTACAAAATCGAAGCGATACAAAGAAGCTCCGAGAAGAAGGTAAGCCGCAGCGGCCATATTTCGTTATTCCGCTGATGAAACAAGCGCCTATCTGCTTAACCACTTGTATCTGGTGTCTTTTCCAATGCCTTTATGTGTTTTCTCAAGACAGTTTGCGGCAGATCAGGCCATTCGGCACAAATCCGGGAAACCTGAAACTGATGCTCTACGAGCCGGGAACGATCCGTCAAAAGGCACCGCTGGTAGTGGTACTTCATGGCTGCACGCAAACGGCAGCCAGCTGCGCCGAGCAAACCGGCTGGAATAAATTGGCAAGACAAAATGGTTTTTTTGTATTATATCCCGAACAGCTGATTCTTAACAACGCCGAAAATTGCTTCAACTGGTACCGGAGTGCCGATCAATCGGCGGCAAAGGGTGAGCCTGCTTCGATCATGCAAATGATCGACTACCTGAAGCGCAACAAACCTGTGGATTCTACCCGCATCTATATCATCGGCCTATCGGCGGGTGGCGCCATGAGCAGTATCATGCTGTCGGTATTCCCCGCTGTGTTCGATAAAGGCGGCGTGATAGCCGGAGGCCCTTATAAATCAGCAGAATCGGTGGTCAAAGCAGGACCTGCTATGCTTGGCATGGTATCACATTCACCGGAGGATTGGGGCGACCTGGTGCGCGAACAGAATCCAGACTACGCTGGCAACTATCCTGAAATGGTTGTTTTTCATGGCGGCGCAGACCCAGTGGTAAGCAGCAACAATGCCAACCAGCTTATCAAACAATGGGTAAATGTGCACGGCACCGACTACGAGCCCGACCGCTACGAGGCGCGCTTCCGCGGCAACGAAGATGTGGAACGCACGGTGTACCAAGACAAAACCGGCCGGGATGTGCTTACCTATTACCGCATCAAAGGCCTCGGACACGCGGTGGCCCTCGATACCGGCCGTTGTGCCAACCAGGGCGGCAAAACCGGACTATTTGCTACAGATAAGGATTTTCATAGCACCTGGTGGGCAGCGCATTTTTTTGGTGTGCTAAAAACCAGCTATACGATCGAAGGCGATACCCTGGTTAAACCCCAACAAGCCGGCCTGCTCTATTCGGTTCCTTTTCACGAGGGGTCGCGTTACCGCTGGAAAACGCCTGCCGGCATGTGGATTACGGAAGGCGAAAACAGCCACCGCATAAGCCTTACACCTGATTACACCAGTGGCTTCCTGGAACTTATTGAAACCACAACAGAAGGCTGCATATACGAAGCACCCGCGCTTTGGATACGGGTAAAGGAATAGGCCAAAAGATTTCTTTTTTCTAAACAAAAAACTGTAAATTCACTTTTTTATCAGGCTCTTTTTCTGTTTGGCAAACCTTCGAAAAATACTGCTCTTTCCCCTGTCCGTCATTTACGGCTTCATCACTGGCCTTCGCAACCGCTTGTACGACTGGAAAGTATTTAAAAGCAGGAGTTTCGATGTACACACCATTTGCGTTGGAAACCTTGCGGTGGGCGGAACCGGCAAGACGCCACATGTAGAATACCTGATCAGGTTGCTCAAAGACCAGTTTAGCGTAGCAACACTCAGCCGCGGCTACAAACGTAAAACAAGCGGTTTCCTGATTGCCGATGCAACGAGTACAGCACACGACATTGGCGACGAACCGTTACAGTACAAAAACAAATACCCAGACGTTATGGTGGCTGTGGATGCCAACAGGCCCAATGGCGTAAAAAACCTGTTGGCCCTGGAAAATGCTCCTAAAGTCATCCTTCTCGACGATGCGTTTCAGCACAGGGCACTCAAGTGCGAACTGAATATTGTGGTGAGTGAATACAGTAACATGTACCTTAACGACCACCTGCTGCCGGCTGGCAACCTGCGCGAATCGAAAGCGGGCATCCGCCGCGCCGACATCATCATCATCAGCAAAGTTCCTGACATGGTTAATGCGGT
>DAIUED010000436.1:0-2796 GCA_036845295.1 Bacteroidota bacterium | reverse complement strand
GATACTCTGCGAGATGTACGGGTTATTGAAATTCTCCGGGAATCGAAACCCCATCATTTTGCCGAGACCAATAGCCATGTCGCTGTAGCCACTGAAATCAAAATAGATCTGAAACGTGTAAGCCAGGCTGCCCACCCAGGCTGTAAGCGTATCGAGTTGCGTGTAGTCGCTACCAAAAATGGCGTCGGCCACCATTCCCATCTGGTTGGCAATAAGCACTTTTTTGCCGAGACCAATGGCAAAGCGGTAAAAACCACGTAAACGGTCATCGTTTGTTTCGCGACGGGCAGTTATCTGATCGGCCAGCTCGTGGTATCGGATAATCGGTCCGGCAATGAGCTTGGGAAAAAGGATGATATAGAGCTGATAGTCCCAAAAACGGGTGAGCGGCTTGTGTACACGCCTGTAAACATCTACAACATAGGTAATGGTTTCAAAGGTGTAAAAGGATATACCGATAGGTAGCACCAATTTGGTCCAGTGGATCTGACGATCGGTAAACAGTGACAACGCGTGATTGACATTATCGATGAAAAAATTGGAGTATTTGAAATAAAAAAGCAAGCCGATGTTAACTGATACCGAGAGCGCAAGCATCAGCTTTCGGCGCGTTTCGCTGGCCGTACGGTCCATCCAGGTAACCAGGTAAAAATCGAGCAGGGTCGTTCCGAGGATAACAAATACAAATTTTGGGGCGCCCCAGGCGTAAAAAAGGACACTTCCCGCAAGAATCACCGCATTTTTATACTTCCGGTCCACAAGAAAATACACCAGCATGAATACCGGAAGAAAGTATAGCAAAAAAACGATGCTGCTGAATACCATAAGTTATTAACGCGACTAAGATAAAATTATTTTCGTCACGAACCTTTTACCGCTAGTCCCCGAACCATAAATATTGCTATTTTTGAACCCTGCAAAACCAGTTACGGTATGTGGTTATGTTTGCACTAACGGTGCAGTACCCTCATTCGTAACGATCCATAAATACAGACATTTTTTAAACACCAGGCTATGAGCAATATTAAACCGGAGGATTTTTTCAAGAACATCATTTCACATTGTAAGGAATACGGCTTCATCTTTCAAAGCAGCGAGATCTACGATGGCCTCAGCGCTGTATATGATTATGGACAAATGGGGGCTGAGCTAAAAAAGAATATCCGGGAATACTGGTGGAAGGCGATGGTGCAGATGCATGAGAACATCGTGGGCATCGATGCCGCCATCTTTATGCATCCCACCACCTGGAAGGCCAGCGGCCACGTGGATGCCTTCAACGATCCGTTGATTGATAACAAAGACAGTAAAAAGCGATACAGGGCCGATGTGCTCATTGAAGACCATGTAGCCAAGATCGAAGACAAGATCAACAAGGAAGTGGAAAAAGCGGCCAAGCGCTTCGAGAACTTCGATGCAGCCATGTTCAAAGCTACCAATGGCCGTGTGAAAGAATACCAGGAGAAGATCGATCAAATCAACGAACGCTTTAAAACCGCATTAAACGACAACAACCTGGATGAAGTAAAACAGATCATTATCGATCTGGAAATTGTTTGCCCGATCAGTGGCACACGCAACTGGACGGATGTACGCCAGTTCAACCTGATGTTCAACACGTCGATGGGTGCAGTTACTGATGACTCCAATATCATTTACCTGCGCCCCGAAACGGCCCAGGGCATTTTTGTGAATTACCTCAATGTGCAGAAAACGGGCCGGATGAAAATTCCGTTTGGGATTGCTCAAACCGGGAAAGCCTTCCGCAACGAGATCGTCGCCAGGCAGTTCATTTTCAGGATGCGTGAATTCGAACAAATGGAAATGCAGTTCTTTGTGAAGCCGGGTACAGAAATGGAATGGTACGAATACTGGAAAAAAGCCCGTCTTAACTGGCATTTGTCTCTGGGCTTGGGTGCCGAAAAATACCGTTTCCACGATCACCTCAAACTGGCCCATTATGCCAATGCGGCGGCCGATATCGAGCACCAGTTCCCATTCGGTTTCAAAGAGCTGGAAGGCATTCACTCACGTACCGATTTCGATTTGAGACAGCACGAACAGTACAGTGGAAAAAAATTGCAATACTTCGATCCTGAATACACCGGACCACTCAATTCTGAACTTGCCAAAACCCAAACGCCGGAAGACTGGAAAGACAACCACAGCTACGTGCCGTATGTGGTAGAAACATCAGTAGGCCTCGACCGCTTGTTCCTCGCTGTATTATCCGCGTCATTGAAAGAAGAAAAACTCGACGATGGTGATACACGTTCGGTGTTGAACCTGCCGCCAGCTCTGGCACCATACAAAGCAGCTATTTTCCCTTTGGTGAAAAAAGACGGCTTACCTGAATTGGCAGAGAACATCATGAAAGATCTGAAATTCGACTTTATGGTGGCTTACGATGAGAAAGATACAGTAGGTAAACGTTACAGACGACACGATGCGATTGGCACACCGTTCTGCATTACCGTCGATCACCAGAGCCTCGAAGACAAAACAGTAACCATCCGCCACCGCGACAGCATGAAGCAGGATCGGGTAGCTATTAGTGAACTACACTCTATTTTAACAGAGAAAACCAGTATGCAGGCTTTGTTGAAGGGATTGTAGCGCTATTTAAATAACTAAAGCCTGCGCTGCAATTCTTTTATTGCCTTCTTTATGGATAGCATACTGTGCTAAACTATCGTTAACTGAATCCGTCTATCTTGTTTCATTTCCAAAAAAGAATTAGCTTTATTCATAGCGATATTAAAACTATGAAGACTTATTTACTTTCGATTCTGTTAT
>DAIUED010000435.1:0-2835 GCA_036845295.1 Bacteroidota bacterium | reverse complement strand
TTTTTGAAAAGCAACGTGCTGGCTGTCGTTGCTACAACACCCGGCAGTTTCATCTTCTTCTGCCCCATCGCAGCAACTGTCGGGCTTGGAAAACAGAGAAATTTCTTCTAGCTCACCGCCGCAATAATGGCCAACAATGCAAATACCCACCGACGAAAACACGTAGGTGAATACCAGGAGAGAAAAACATATTTTAAAAATAGAACGCTTCAAAACGATGTTAATTTCTGCTTACAAATTTACAGCTCATATCTATTCAAAATTAGCTAATTTGTTAAAGTTTTGCAAACCATTATGACGCCTGCTGAAGCCCAACATCAAATTCAAGCCCTTACTGCCGAACTCAACCGGCACAACTACCAATACTACACGCTCGACAATCCCACCATCAGCGATTTCGAATTCGATCAATTGCTCGAAGAGCTGATCCGGCTCGAAAAACAATTCCCGGAATTTCTGTTGCCCGACTCGCCGAGTCAGCGCGTGGGTGGGCAAATCACCAAAACATTTAACAGCGTAAAGCACCAATACCTGATGCTTTCGTTAAGCAACAGCTACAGTGTTGAAGATATGATAGACTTCGACCGGCGTGTGCGCGAAGGATTAGGGCATGCAGACGCTGAGCAGATAGACTATGTGTGCGAATTAAAATTCGATGGGCTTTCCATCAGCCTCATCTACGAGAATGGAAAACTTCTTCAGGCTATCACCCGCGGCGACGGCGTTCAGGGAGACGATGTCACCACAAATGCCAAAACCATTAAGTCGATCCCGTTGAAATTGCACGGTGATTATCCGCCCCGTTTCGAGATCCGTGGTGAGGTATATATGCCGAGGCCGGTATTCGATGCCATTAACAAGGAACGTGAGGAGATCGGCGATGCACCCATGGCAAATCCCCGCAATGCGGCTTCCGGCACGATGAAAATGCAGGATTCGGCGCAAGTAGCAAAACGTAAGCTCGACTGCTTTTTGTATAATGTATTGGGAGAAGATCTGCCATTCAAAACCCATTTTGAAAGCGTGCAGAGCGCCAAATCCTGGGGATTCAGGATCTCGGAAGAAGCAAGGCTGTGCCGCGGCATTGACGAGGTATTGAAATTTATCGCTTATTGGGATAAGCAACGCTTTGAATTGCCTTATGATACCGATGGGATCGTGATCAAAGTAAATGATATCAGGCTGCAAAAAAACCTTGGGTTCACGGCCAAATCGCCACGCTGGGCCATTGCTTACAAATTTAAAGCCGAACAGGTCAGCACCGAACTTCAAAGCATTTCGTATCAGGTAGGCCGTACAGGTGCCATTACACCTGTTGCGAATCTTAAACCGGTACCACTCGGCGGCACTACGGTTAAACGGGCTTCTTTGCACAACGCCGATATTATCGAAAAATTAGATGTACGCGTGGGCGACCAGGTGTTTGTTGAAAAAGGCGGCGAGATCATTCCAAAGATCGTTGGTGTCGATTTATCGAAACGACTGCCTGGTTCCGAAAAAACAGAATACATCCACTCCTGCCCTGAATGTGGTACGCCGCTCGAACGTAACGCCGGCGAAGCCAATCACTTTTGTCCCAACGAGGATTCCTGTCCGCCGCAAGTAATAGGCCGCATCGAGCATTTTGTATCGCGTCGCGCCATGAACATCGACAGCCTTGGAGGAGAAACCATCGTACAGCTGTTTCATGCAGGGCTTATCTCCAATATTGCCGATCTATACGATCTCAAAAAAGAGCAATTACTGCCACTCGAACGTATGGCAGAGAAATCGGCACAAAATCTTATCGATGGCATCGAGGCCAGTAAACAGGTACCTTTCGAGCGTGTATTGTACGCTATCGGCATCCGGCACGTTGGCGAAACAACCGCTAAAAAGATCGCTAAAAAGGTGAAGTCGCTCGATGCGCTGTTGACAGCCACTCGCGAAGAATTACTTGCTATCGATGAGGTTGGTGAAATTATTGCCCTGAGCTTGCATCGGTATTTTTCGACGCTACAGAACCAGGCCATTATTGAGCGACTACGCCAAGCCGGCTTGCAATTTACCCTAACCGAGGATCAGCAACAAGCTACCAGTGATAAATTGAATGGCTTAAGCATTGTGATAAGCGGGGTGTTCGCGAAACATAGTCGCGACCAATATAAAGACATGATCGAAGCAAACGGTGGTAAAAATTCGGGCTCTATCTCTAAGAAGACAAGTTTTGTACTGGCTGGTGATAACATGGGCCCGGAAAAACTCAAGAAAGCCGAGTCGCTGGGTGTTAAAATCATCGGTGAGGACGAGTTTCTGCAAATGATAGGTTAGCAGCAACAACCTTTTGCTAAACGCTCATATATCGACGCAGAACGATTACCTGCGACGGCTGCTTACTTCTTTTTATTCTTCTTGGCCTTGTATTTTTTATCTTCCTGCTCAGCATCACGCAATAGTTTACGCCAGTCGCCCCCCGTGTCATCGGTTAGCGCCAGCGTTTCCTTGTAATCAGCTCTTTTCAGCTCAAGCACATCGATCTTTTTATCCATGAAGGCTTCGATCTCTTCCAGCACCGGCTTTTCTTCCGGGCTGCAAAACGAAACAGCCACCCCTTTATTATTTCCGCGACCTGTACGACCAACGCGATGCACATAATTTTCTGCGACTTCGGGTAGATCATAATTGATCACGTAATCTACATGCGGAATATCTACACCACGGGCGCTCACATCGGTTGCAATCAGCAATTTTACGTTTCCGTTTCCGAATTCCGCCATCACTTTCAGGCGGTTGTCTTGGTCTTTGCCGCCGTGCATGGTCAGGCTGTCTATCTTCACTCGCTTCATCGCCTCATGC
>DAIUED010000434.1:0-2898 GCA_036845295.1 Bacteroidota bacterium | reverse complement strand
TTCGCCCGCAATGCGGATATACTGCTCGCTGCCTTTGATGAAAAGCTGAAAGTTTTTTGGGTTGATGGTCGTTAGCGGAATGCCGCTATTGGCAAGCGTTGCCGAGTCGATGCGGTAGAGACCCGTTTTGGGAATATTGATGCGGTAGTGCTTCTGGTTATATTGGATCCACTCATTCCCGTATTTCTGCGCCTGCGTATAGCCGGCAACGGCAAGAAAACAGAACAAGAGTAAGCACCGGATCATTTGACGAGTTTTTTGTTGAGATCGATTTTAAGGGTGAAGATGTGAGAGTAAAGCGAGGTTGATACATTGCCGATGTTCGTCATGGCATAATCGAGTGCGAAGATCTTGTACTTGAGGCCGACACCGATGTTAGGCTGCACAGTAGTGATGTCGTTGCCAAGCACGTTTTTCATTTTTTGCACGTTGCCAATGCCGCCCCGCAGAAAGATGATGCCTTTGTAACCCGCTTCCAGGCCGAAAGCCGGTTCCATGCTCCATACATCTGTTTTTACAACCGTGTTACGCTTTCCATCGAAGGTGTTGATCAGGTTCAGTTCTCCGCCCAACGACACGCGGTCGCGCCATACCAGCCAGGTACGGCTCGCGCCCAGGATCAGTTTCGGAACGGTTACTTCCAGCGAGTTGCTCGGAATTTCGTTACCCGTTAAGGCAAACGTTTCTTTTACCTGATCGCTTAAGGTGTAGCTCCAGGCGTTGAACGTGCCGGTGATGTCTCGCCCCATGGCAGCAAAGCGCCAGTTTTTGTAATCGTACATAGCGCCCGCGTCGAGGCCGAAACCCCAGGCGCCGCCAAACTCGCCGAGCTTGCGGCGGATGATCTTGGCATTGGCGCCGATCTTCACGCCTTTCAGTTTCGGGATGTTGCGTGCATACGATAACAGAACGGCTGCATCCACCGCGTTGAACGACTTTAGTCGCGAATAGTCCACATTACCATTGGCATCGATCAATTCAGTGGTATTGGGAATGTTATCAACGCCGAAGCGGATAAACGTTAGGCCGGCTACACTATTGCTGTCGATGCGTTTAGAGATGCCACCGAAGTCGTATTTAGCGATGCCGGCAAAATATTCTGCATGCATCAAGCCTACCTGCACGTTACTCTTTTGTAACAAAAGCCCGGCCGGATTCCAATAGCCTGCCGTTACGTCATTTACAGAGGCTACGTTGGCATTTGCCATTGCCAATGCACGGGCGCCAACGCCCACACTCAGAAACTCGTTGCTATACTTGGCGATCTGTGCGGAACCAGTGAGGGAAATGAAAAGTAAAAGTGCAGGATAAAACTGTCGCATTGGGGTATGATGATCTGTTAAAATTACGGAAAATTTCTCTTAAAAACCTCGGATAACAACGCAAATTAGCGGCTAATATTGTTAAAATCGCTCGCTATTTTGGAGGTGTACAGCCTTGCGCCCGCATAAAACAGGTGGTAGGTGTCTTCAAAATATCCCCTGTTAGCGCAAATGGCGCTATCGGCACTGTAATTGAAAAGCGGCAGAAGGTTCTCTGCTGCAAGCTTTTTGTATGGTTCAATGGCCTGTTGCCGGCTCTTGCTCATCACATCGTTTTGATGAGAGTATATAGGCGACATGGTTAGGATGAGCTTGCTTTGGTGTGCCTGGCAAAACCGGATGATAGAATCGAGGTATTGTTTTGTTTCCAGGTGCATCTGGCCGTTATACACAGTGGCATTGAAATGATCGTAGCCATCATTTACAGTATTTATGAAAAAACCTTTGCGGTAGGCGGTATCGTAGCTTCCGGAGCGGCCCATCCAGCCATTGAGTGCAGGGCTTAAGGCGTCGATGCCCGAATAAGGCAGGCTATACAGCGGGTTGTAGCGGAATTGTACAAAACGACGATCGATGGCTTTGAACCCCTCATACAATACCGGATTCTCCAGGAACGGGAAGTAGCGCGGGAAATTAAAAATGGTGTCGGTAGGAAGGTGGCTGATGTGAAAGTCACATTCCAGGAATACATAGCGTGGCATGTCGCTGTGTAAAGTATAGGCTTTCAAAACGGTATAGGCCATGCGTGTAGTGCCGCCCGACACACCGGCGTTAAAGCTATTCAGCCCGGTAAGCGAATCGAGCAATGATACGTCGAGATGCATTTCGGCACGCGATGAGCCGATGACAAGAGTATTATAGTGGTTCGTGTTGAGGAATATCGCAGTATATTTTTCGTAAACACCCTGGCGGTTGCGACGAAGTCCTTCGTTGACGAACCAGCGCAACAGGTACACCAGCATAAAAAAACTCAAGCAATATAGTAACGTCTTGCGGATCAAAATTGGAAGTAAATAAATTGGTTGGCGTTAAAATTTCCGAGCAGGAAAATCCCGGCAAGGGCCAGAATATAAAAGGCAGGTTTATACACGTATTCAAAACCTTTCCGTTTGTTCAGGAAAGCGTACTCCTCATTGGCTTCTTTCAGGAACAGGAGCACGACGAGCAACGAGCAGACCGTTAGGAAGAATGTACCGCGAATGGCGCTCAGTTCTGGCAGAAGGTGTTGGCTATGCCAGCCAGTGAAGATGTGCCTATAGATAAAACCGAGGTCGTGTATATTCAGCGCCCGGAAGGCAATAAGCGAAAGGGTGTGAAAACTTATCAGGTATAGCCATCCGGCAAGTTTAGGGACTTTGAAGCCTGGGAACCTTTTCATGACGATGGTTTCGAGAATGAATACAATACCATGCATCGCACCCCATACCACAAATGTTGTATTAGCGCCATGCCAAAGGCCGCTGATGAGAAATACCAGGAAGATATTGAGCAGCCAGCGTGGATAGCTAACGCGGTTTCCGCCGAGGCCAATGTACAGGTAGTCGCGAAACCAGGTGGTGATGCTGATGTGGTTTCG
>DAIUED010000433.1:0-2913 GCA_036845295.1 Bacteroidota bacterium | reverse complement strand
TCATCGATGGGTTAACGAAAATTTCGGGTGTATTTGACCAGACCTCCTCTATCCAGGCCGAAAACTTCCGGAAGATGCTGCTTACGTTGTCGGAAGATGTCCGTGTGATCCTCATCAAACTGGCCGATCGCTTGCACAACATGCGCACGCTCGACCACATGAAGCGCGACAAGCAAATGAAAATTGCAGGAGAAACACTCTACCTGTATGCACCGTTGGCGCACCGCCTGGGCCTGAACGCCATCAAATCGGAACTGGAAGACCTTGGCCTGAAATATACCAACGAAGACTGGTATAACGACATTGCCAAGCGATTAGCTGAAACGGAAGCTGCCCGTAAAAAGTTTATCAAAAACTTCATTGATCCGCTCAACGATATTCTCAAGGAACAGGGTTTTAAATTCAAAATATACGGCCGGCCGAAATCCATTTATTCCATCTATAACAAAATCAAAAATAAGGGCGTGCCTTTCGATGAGATCTATGATCTGTTTGCGATCCGCATCATCATTGATACACCCATGGATAAGGAGAAAGCCGACTGCTGGAAAATCTATTCCATCATCACGGATTTTTATCACCCAAATCCCGACAGGCTTCGCGACTGGATATCGACACCTAAAAGCAATGGCTACGAGAGCTTGCATACAACGGTTATGGGGCCTGAAGGCAAGTGGGTGGAGGTGCAGATCCGCACGGTACGCATGGATGAGTTGGCAGAAATGGGTTACGCTGCCCATTGGAAATACAAAGATGCTGCGGCAGAGAAAGAGAGCAACCTCGAGAACTGGTTGCGCCGCATCCGCGAGTTGCTGGATAATCCAGATCCGAACGCGCTCGAATTCATCGACGATTTTAAATTGAACCTGTTTGCAGACGAAATTTTTGTATTTACGCCCAAGGGAGAGATGCGCACGCTTCCGGCCACTTCAACAGCGCTCGACTTTGCGTTTGAAATACATACCAAGGTGGGAGAGCATTGCATTGGTGCCAAGGTCAACCATAAGCTCGTTCCGCTGAGTTATCAACTGAAAAGCGGCGACCAGGTAGAGGTACTCACCTCCGCCAAGCAGGTGCCCAAAGAAGATTGGATCGGTTACGTGGTAACGGCCCGCGCCAAATCGAAAATCAAAAATGCCCTGAAAGAAGCGCGCCGCAAAGTGGCGGAAGAGGGGAAAGAGCTGTTGGAGAAAAAGTTCTATAAGTGCAAACTCGATTACACCATGCAAAACGTAAACGAGTTAATGGCTTTTCTCAAATTGCCGTCAAGCGGTGAACTGTTTTACCGAACGGCGGTTGGAAATGTGGATGTGAAAGAGATCAGGGAATTTATCGACTTTAGATCACATCCAGAAAAATACAGACCTAAAAAGAAAGAAAACAAGATTGAAGAGCTGGTAACGAACGTGCGCGGTAGTTCCGATATGCTGGTTATTGGCGACGACATGCAAAAACTCGATTACGTGCTTTCGCCGTGTTGCAGCCCCATTCCGGGCGACGATGTGTTTGGCTTCGTCACGGTAAACGAAGGCATCAAAATACACCGTGTGAATTGTCCCAATGCCGTAAAGCTCCTTTCCAACTACGCGTACCGCGTGGTAAAAGCCAAATGGAACAACGATCACCTCATTTCTTTCCTCGCAGGCATCAAGATTACGGGTACCGACGAGATAGGATTGGTCAACAACATCACCAAAGTTATTTCGGGGCAATTGAACATCAACATGCGCTCCATCAGTTTCGATACCGAAGACGGGATTTTTGAAGGAACGATCATGGTGTTTGTGCATGACGCCAAGCACCTGAACCATTTGATCAATAATCTGTTGAAAGTGAAAGGCGTAACAAGCGTTACGCGGATAGACAATAATTAAGAACACACATCCATGACACAGGAAACCAAAGAGGCCGTCGAGAAAATACTGACCGACTACCTGGAGAAGAATAAGCACCGTAAAACGTCTGAGCGCTTTGCGATCCTGAACGAGATCTATTCTCACGACGGGCACTTCGACATCGAAGGCCTGTATGTGATGATGAAAAACAAAAAATACCGCGTGAGCCGTGCCACGCTATATAACAACATTGAGTTGTTGCTTGATGCCGGTCTGGTGGTGAAGCATCAGTTTGGTAAAAACCTTGCACAGTTCGAAAAAGCCTACAAGTTCAAGCAACACGATCATCTCATTTGCAGCGATTGCGAAAAGGTTTTCGAATTTTGTGATCCGCGTATCATGCAGATCCAAAAAATGGCGGAAGACATGCTTAATTTCGATGTCTTCCATCATTCTCTCAATTTTTTTGCAAAATGCAGAAGCCTTCAGGAAAAGGGTGTTTGTGAGCACAAGCAAAGCAAAGGCAGGCTTCAATCCTAGCTTTAGGTTTTTAAAATTATATTTGTTAAATTAGCGTTCATACAAGGTACTCTATGGTGTTCGATTATCATATTTCAGAAGAAAACGGTTTCCAGATACTCAAATTGAGCGGCGAATTGATTGATAAGCATCAGGCGGTAGAGCTGATGAAAACCATTGACACCATGCTCGATACCGATAAAAATAAATGGGCAATCGACTTGTCTGACCTTAAATACATGAATAGCAGCGGTCTTAACGTGCTCATTCAGATCTTAACACGCACCCGCAACAAAGGCGGCGAAAGCGTGATCTTCAATGTGAGCAAAAAGGTTAACGAGCTGCTCGTGATCACCAAGCTCAATACCTTATTCAAGGTTTCTACAACCAAAGAGGAAGCGTTTGAAAAGTTAGGGAAATAAAAGCCGGTTCGCATGAACACGCGTGATTTCTTTTGACCGTTAGGTCTTTGCTTTCAAGGCCACTGGTTGTTGCAGGTGTTGCCTGTGCAGGCCTTTTCGAAAAAATAGTAAGAACTTACTTCCCCACGATCTTCTCG
>DAIUED010000432.1:0-2920 GCA_036845295.1 Bacteroidota bacterium | reverse complement strand
TCCTCGTCGGTCAAACCCGCCGACTCCCTAATATCGAACCACAATTCGACTTTGGTTTCGACCTTGTTCACATTCTGCCCACCTTTGCCACCGGATCGCGCCGTTTTAAACACACATTCTTTGATGAGTTCGCGTTGTTGTATGTCTTCAATGGTTTTCATGCGTATAATGTCGGTAAACACTCTATCGATAGCATTAATTCAATCGTTGCTTTACGGCTTCAAAAAGGATAATGCCGGTGGCTACCGATACATTCAGCGACGCAATGTTGCCAACCATGGGAATTTTCACCTGCATGTCGCTGCGACGCAGGTATTCGTTGGATATTCCGTTCTCTTCGGATCCCATAATGATGGCTGTGGGTTTGGTCAGATCAGCATTAAAATGATAATTATCGGTTTTTTCGTGACAGGCCAGGATCTGCAAACCGCTTTCCTTCAGGTAGTCGATGGTCTGTTTCAGGTTGTCTTCCCGGCAAACCGGGATCCGGTTCAGCGCTCCGGCACTGGTTTTTACGGCATCCGCATTTATCTGAGCGGCTCCACGGCTCGGGATGATGATAAAATCGACTCCGGCACAGTCGGCACTTCGGGCAATAGCACCGAAGTTCCGCACATCCGTTATGCGGTCGAGAATAAGCACCAGTGGCACTTTCCCGTTTTCAAACACCTGCCCAAGCAGGTCTTCCGTATGGTAATAGGTAATTTGAGCCAGGAACGCAAGAACGCCCTGGTGATTCTTCGAGGTAATCCGGCCAATCTTTTCAGGCGGCACGATCTGTATGGGTATATCCAGGTCTTTGATCGCTTTACGCAACTCCGAATACAATTGATTCGACAACCCTTTCTGAATAATGATCTTATCGATCTCTTTGCCGGCTTTTACTGCTTCGATCACGGCGCGTGTACCAAAGATCATGTTCTCTTCGTTTTCCTGACGGCGATCTCTGTCCTCCCTTCGACGCTGCTCCATATTAATCCAAATTAAACTGCTTTAAATGATGCAGGACGTGTTTGTGTAATAAATGCACCTGTTCCTCGTGGTTCAACTCTCCAAAAATTGCATTAAGCTCATGGTGCTGAGGATTGGCAGCATAAAAATCGCTAAAGGCTTTGATCTCAGCCCGCAATTCTTCAATTGCCGCAGTCATCGATGCATGTCTCAGGGCAGCGGGCGTTTCAGACATCAACCTGTTTTTTGTATTTTGTTTAAACGGCTTATCGCTTAGCACAAAGGCCTTGTAGCCAGCCAGTTGATCGGGCGGGGTCACTAATTCGGTATATTTCAACCGCCCATAGGCGTAGCCGAACGAATCGGAAAGGTGTTCGATCATTCCCTGCGGCGTTAAAACGCCCCATAAACCAACTTCATTGTCGGATAGCTGCTCAAGCAGTGGAATAAGTTCCTGCTGCAAAAACTGTTCTTTGGTACTCATACCTACAAATGTAGCAGGATTTAAAGGCATACCGAACCTTTTCGCATCGATTTATTAACAGCAAAAGCATAAAATGACCGGCCACCGGGTTTCTATTTTGAGAGGAGTTTCGTAACTTAGACGTCTATGATCCGTTTCCGATCCATACGCCTGATTTTTTTCCTGCTTGCAGGCTCACTCCTGTTCTCCAGTTGCTTTCTATTCAGGGGAAAGAATAAATGCGACACTTGCCCGAGTTTTAGTCATCAAAAAAAGAAGAAACACTAAAATTCCATTCCCAGTAGCAACACATCATCTGTTTGTTCATTTCCTCCCTGCCATTTATCAAGGTATTCGCTTAGTTTACGGCATTGGTCGTTGATGCAATAACCGGCTGTTTGCTGAAGCAATTTTACAAGGTTTTTAGTCATCAAGCGCTTTCCTCCTGCCCTTGCTGCCGAAAGGCTGTCTCCGCCAAACTGATCGGCAAAACCGTCGGTAAACACATACGCGCGGTCTCCTTTATTAAATTTCAGGGTGTGGCTGGTAAATTCTTTATGTGAGTTAATGTGCGCTCCTCCTATCCCGAATTTATTTCCCTTCACCTGTTCAACATGTCCATCACGGCATAGGTATAAATGCCTGTTAGCACCCGCAAATTCAATGTTATTGTTGTCTTTATCGATGGTGCAGATAGCCAGATCCATGCCATCGTAGCTTTGCTGTTCTTTGGATTTTTTCAGCGCTTTATTCAGGTTCTCGTTCATTTTTCGGAGTATCTCTGCCGGCCGGGTTTCGTGTTGCAAATTGACGATCTCATTAAGGATGCCATAACCGATCATGCTCATAAACGCACCTGGCACACCATGCCCGGTACAATCCACAATGGCCACAACCAGTTTGCTACCAAGGCTTGCAAACCAGTAAAAGTCGCCGCTGACAATATCTTTAGGCCTGAAGATGATAAAATAATCCCTGATGTATTGTTTCAGGATGCCCTTATCGGCAAAGATGGCGTGCTGGATCAGCCGGGCGTAATTGATGCTATCGGTAATGCTCTTGCTGTTTTCTTCAATCTTTTTGTAAGCCACCAATAGCTCGCGGTGCAAAGCCTCCACGATGTCTTTTTCGCGTTTTACCTTGTTCTTCGATAAAATGTTATGAATGGAAGATGGCAAGCGGATCAGGCTGCTTTTGAGGATGTAGTCGTCAACGCCAGCTTTCATACATTCCACGGCAAACTCTTCGGAAACAGAGCCGGTAATGAGTATAAACGGAATGTTCTTTTTTTTGTGCCTGGCAATATCGAGCGCTTCAAGCGACGAAAACTGAGGAAGCGAATGGTCGGAAAGTACCAGATCGGGATCGAAGCCAAAGAGTTTATCCTCAAATCCTGTTCGTGTTGATACGACTTCCATTGAAAACACCAGGTCATTTTTAAGCAGTGTGCGTTTAATGAGGTCAACATCGGCCGGGGAATCTTCCAGTAAGAGTATCTTGATCGGA
>DAIUED010000431.1:0-2921 GCA_036845295.1 Bacteroidota bacterium | reverse complement strand
CAGAAAACCGGACCGGATATAGGCAATCAGGCATAAGATGATTCCGAGCCCTATCAGGTAGGGATAATCTTTTTTGGAAAAACCGTTGTAGGATTTCGGCGCTCCGGCCTGACCTGCGGATGGTTTGCTTGCTGACATAGTAATGGTTACTGGGATAAATGAAAGTACGAATATAATTAAAATGATTTTGAATTTGCTGCGCTTGCCGGCTTAATTCGCGGCAAGCGTTCTGCCTCCACACAAAAAAAGCAGAACGGATGTTCTGCTTTTAACTATGATCTTCTAAATGTTGATTACGGTTTTTCCGGTGTTGACGTTGGCGCGGCTTGTTGCTGTGCAGGTTGTTGCATAGGCGCAGCTTGCTGAGGTCCGCCCATTTCGTCCATTTTGGCGCGGGTAGCCGATTCTACATCTGTAGCTTCAACAGATCCCGGTCTTTTTGGAGTTGAAAGCAAGCTCAACACCAATAACAGGATAGCCAATGTCCAGGTTGTTTTTTCAATAAAATCAGTACCACGCCTGGCACCCATGATCTGGTTGGCTGCCGTGAAGTTGCTGGAAATGCCTCCACCTTTGGAGTTTTGAATCAGTACTACCAAAATGAGTAATACACACACGATGATGATGGCTACGGTAATAAATGCTTGCATAGGCTTATGTGGTCAGTTTATTTTTTTAATTTCTCGATAAGGGATGCAAAGTAAACACTTTTTTGTGGAAATTTCAAACTTAATATTTCATAAGCACGAATTGCCTTCGAAATATTTCCCTGTAGGGCATATATTTTGGCCAGCGTTTCTGTTACCAGGTGTTCATTTTCGAGGAGACTTTGCTTGGCATCGCTGGCTGGCGTAAAGAACTTATTGGTACCCAGCTTGATACGACCCGGATCGGCCTCAATAATTTTATCAATGATGTTTTTGTGTTGTTCGATATTAGACCCCTTTTTCTCCGTTTTAGGCGTTTTTCCCTGCAATGTATCGCTTTTCTCAGCCTTTTTCCCCTCATCTACGGCATTTGCTTGTTCTACAGGCTCTGCTTTTGAAATGGTATGTGATTCTGTTTTTACCCGGTTGAGCCAATCGGTGAACGACAATGGCTTCCGCTCTTCTTCTTTTTGAAGATCCGGCGTTTTGATCACCTCAGCTTCCACATAGGATTGAATGATAGAGCGGCTGATCTCCTGGCCAATTGAGCGGTTCAGCTCGTCTTCCTGATGTTGGCCAGATGTTTCGGTCTCATTCTCAATAACCTGCAGAATGCCTATTTCGTCGCGGGATGCCAAATCCTGCAATGGTTCCGCTTTATCTTCGACCACTACCGGCTTTTCTTCCGGTTCTGCAGTTTTTTCAGGCTGTTTTAATGACCCAACTGCCGGTTCAGTGGTTTGCGGCACTGTTGTTACATAAATAACTTTGATCTCGTCGCTGGTGATGCTTACCGGGTTTTGTTTCGGTAAAGGCGATTGCTCTTGTTCGATGGTATCTACAGGTGGTTGCGGGTTCTGAACTGTCAGTTCTTCCGGCTTTGTCTCTTCCACCAAAACAGCCGTTTTGTCCGATACCTGCTTCAACACAGATTTTTCCCTGGGATGCAGCAATTCATAAAGAACAGCTCTGCTGTTGGCAACAATAGCCGTTTTACGCAACTGTCGCTGGTAATTGAGTGCGTTTACCTGGTGCAAACCTTTGGTATATAGCAGGTGGGCGCTTTCAAAAAAAGGGTATTCGTTGACAATGCTTTCGAGTTCGGCCACCTGCCCTGCATCCAGCGGCCGCGGCTCCCGTATCATATTTATGAATTGGGCTTTGAGCATTACCAGTTATTGAACGCTTTGTTGAAAATATCTTCCGTAAGCTGGCGGTTGATCTCATCAAGCAAACCGTCTTCTACCGACGACAGATTGTCTTTGGCGCTATAATCCGTAAACCGGGTAAACGACTGCTCGAAATTCTTGGAAGCATCAAAGCGATTGGTGTATTTTACATTTACCGTCACCGTCATGCGGTTGAGGGCTGCCGCGTCGCTGCTTTGAATAGCTACCGGTGCAACGTTGTAATCGGTGATCTGCCCTTCGAATTGCAGATCGGCGCCCGACTTCATAAGGGCCAGGCTGGTTTGCGACGATACGGCATCGCGCAGCCTCTCGGTGAACTTTTGGCTCATACTGGGCTTACCCAGGGTTGTATTATTGGTAAAAAAACCAACCGATACCGTTTTGGCCTCGGGCGGAATGGTTGCTCCGTTGAGTGAATATTTGACAGCGCACTGGCTGAAAGCCAAAAGCAATAACAGGCAGGCGCTTATACGGGCTAGGATTTTCACGGATCACAAATTTAGCAAATTATACGGAACGGCGAAGGGCTTAACGTTCTTTCACGAAAGGCAACCCGTGCGGGCTCAGAACCTCAGTTTTAGGCTGGCAACCACACCCTGGCTAAACGTATTACCAGGACCATAACCCATCACATAATCCACCCGCAACAGCTGGAAAATGCGTTCGACCCCGAAATTAAACTCATAATACTGGCTGAGTTTATCGCTGAACAAGGCATGAGCCCCAACCACTTCCTGCCAACGTGTTTTTTTCAACAAAGGAATTTTGTTGAAGACGAAACCATTGAAATGGTGTTCAGCGTGCACTTCGCTGTACCAATTTTTGGTACTGTAGGTGTAATACGGCAATAACTTGTAAGAATTCAAATAGTCGGTACTCAAATACACCGTTTGATTGCCCTCAAAATGCTTATAGTCCATAAAATCCATATACCGCGTGTTCAGGAAATAGCCGGCCTTGAGGCGATAGTGGAAGCGCCCGACAAGCCCCAGGCGGATCCGGTCGTTGATGCTGATGCGCACCAGATCGTAATCGGCACGTGTATTGAGGCCTGGAATGGCTTTGGTATAGGCAATATTGATGA
>DAIUED010000430.1:0-2938 GCA_036845295.1 Bacteroidota bacterium | reverse complement strand
GGCCTGTGGCAGCCTTCTGGTGATCTTTCCGATATGGGTTTCATCTAAATAAGGGGTAATCTCCTGCGACACAAAAAGAACTCTTGCTTTTCTCATAAACTGGATTTAGGGATTTTGTACTACAAAAGTAATAAAAAAAAATCCATATATCAAAGTAATATTTAGCTTTGAGCCCTATTATTTATATATTAAGCGCCATTTTATGCGTGTATTTCACAAAATCAGTGACGTGGGCCTGTACCTCGCTGAAAGGAGAAAAAACGGGGCCAGCGTAGGTTTTGTACCAACCATGGGAGCTTTGCACGAAGGGCATATATCGCTTATTGCGATATCCCGCAACCAAACAGACATTACTGTTTGCAGTATTTTCGTCAATCCCACTCAATTCAATAGCTCGACCGACCTCGATAAATACCCACGCACACCTGAAACAGATCTTGCCATGCTCGAAGCTGCCGGTTGTGACGTGGTTTACATGCCCGATGTGAGTGATGTATATCCCAACAAAGATGAACGCCGATTTAATTTCGGATATCTCGATACCATTTTGGAAGGTGCGCACAGGCCTGGTCATTTCAATGGCGTAGGGCAGGTAGTGAGTATTTTTCTCGAAGGAATTAAACCCGACAAAGCCTTTTTCGGCAGCAAAGACTACCAGCAAGTCATGGTGGTGAAAGAACTGGTACAACAACTCCGGTTGCCAGTAGAAATTGTGGCGTGCCCTATTTTGCGCGAACCAGACGGGCTTGCCATGAGTTCGCGCAATACGCGCTTAACCAAGGAAGAGCGCCTCGTGGCGGCTCACATACCTCAAATGATGCGGCAGGCCCTGGCCATTGCCCGGGAAAGCGGTATTGCCACTGCCAAAGCCTACATCCAACAAGAGGTAAATGCACAACCGCTGATGAAACTCGACTATTACGAAATTTGTAATGCACAAACGCTCGAGCCGCTCGATTCCCTGAAACCAGGACAGCAAGCGGTGAGCCTCATTGCCGTTTTTGTTGGCAGTATCCGCCTTATTGATAATTGGATGCTTGATTGATCTTTCGATCTTGTTATCGGAAAAATACCGTAAATCTTTTATTTTCCCTGGTGATCGAGGTTCCAACGTGCTTCCAACAGAAGCATCGAATCTGTTGATATTCCGCGTTCGCGGGCACGTTTTTTGGTATCACTAAGCCATTGCTCGTTGCCTTTGATGTATTTCACCATGTCTTTTACTTTTTGCTCGTATTCCTTTGCCTCGGCATCAGGTTTTGGCACTCTAAAACCTTTATAGTAACGCTCAGCATTTTCAAGAAACCCCCAGCTGATCTTACGCAGCGTGGCCTCTGTGGCCATCACCACAAACACATCGTGCGCCGCCAGAGCCTCACCGAGATCCACATCGTCCACCAACAGGTCTTGTTTTTCACTTTCGGGATACACCTGCCGGTTATAATACCAAAAATGACTGTTATCGAAGCAATTTCTGATCCCCAGGTTAAACATGCCCCAGTAAAAACTATCGGATATAACCAGAACCCGAGGTTTGGTTTTTCCTTTGGCATCAACATGAAGCATCTGAGGATACGCCATATCAAAACTTTTCAGGTGAAATAGTAAGTTCATGCCGTCACCTATATCATAATCCACGCCGTGCGCTTGTTCCATATTCACGCCGTCAAATTTAAGTTCAGGAACATCGATGCCTCTTAGCTCTTCGATCTTACGAAGCAACGAATCCGCGGCAAGCGCTGTGCCATATGTACTCCAATGAATGCCATGTTGCGGGTACAGCGGGTATTTAGAGCGGTATTTATTTGCGATAAACCACCGATTGAAATCGATCACATGCAACCCTGCTTGTTGAGCTGCAACCGACATATAGCCATAATTGGTTGGACCGCGCACCGGAAGGTATTCATCAGGAATATATTCAGGATAAAACGAGGCCTTGCCGGCAGCGAACACAACGATGAGTTGTTTGCCCAATTTACGAAGCGTATCAGAAACAAATTTCATCCGGCCAATGGTATGATCGATGCTGTCTTTGCCGAGAAAATCCGTGCCGGTATATGCATTAATATAACTCTGTTCGTAAAGATAGGTCTCCTTGCCGATGACAACGCCATTTGCCTTGGCTTTATGGTACAAGCTGTATGCTATTTGATTATTCAGCTTAACAAACTGATTACGAAACCCAAAATCTGAATTGATGAACTTCTCTTTTTCTTCCTGGTAATAGCCAGAAAACCAATCTTCCTTATCGAACTCGATATCCGGCGGCAATGTCACATCGCCATTCAGCGGATATACTTTTTTCAGATGCAGATGCTCCTGGATGAGAGGAAGGAACAACACTGCAAATAGCCCGCCCAGCAATAATTTATGGTATGTTTCACGTCGCCTGCTCATCAAAAACGGAAATAGATAAAAGGATTAAATCCTGAGGAGGTGATTGAACTTACCGATAGAAAAAACAAAACAAGACTGCATGCCCATACCGCAACATGCCTGCGCGTAGTATAAGGGCTAAAATAGACGGCATCCTGGATGCGTTTACCAACGTTTCCGAAAGCAAAAAATGAAAACACGATCGCTAGTAGAAACCAGGTTACAAATTCGGGCTCGAAATGGATGGAAACCGGACGATGGATGCTGAACATGCGTCCCAAATAATGAAATGCATCGCGGATGTGATCGATGCGGAAGAATACCCAACCGATGTTGACGATAAAAAACGTGAGAAGCACAGCCGGGATTTTGCCGATACGTGTGAGTACCTTCGCCCAAAATGCCCTTTCTGCCACCAGGAAAAAACCATGGTAGGCGCCCCAAAATACAAAACTCCAGCTGGCACCATGCCATAACCCTGAAGCGAGGAATACCAGCCAAAGATTGAAATACAGGCGATAGGTCGATACCCGGTTGCCGCCGAGTGGAATATACAGGT
>DAIUED010000429.1:0-2950 GCA_036845295.1 Bacteroidota bacterium | reverse complement strand
GTCAACGCGCCTGGGAAGTTTTCAAACAGATCGAATCCAAAGGCGGGCTCCTGGCTTGACTAAAATCAGTGGAAATCGAAAAACTTGTATCAACGGATGCTGAACAGCTCATCGATGCGTTCCGGAACGGTAGCTTGGTGCTTGTTGGCGTCAATAAGTTTCAAAACAAACAGGAAGCTACGCCTTCACACGGGCAAATTGCAACCAACATTACAACGATTATTAAACCGATACGCCTGGAGAACTTCGCCAGGCAGCAAGAGGCGACGATATCATGAGAAAAGACTTTTCGACCATACATTATCAAACTGCTTCCGGTAAGCAAACCGCAGGAAGCAGCACTACTTTTACAACGCCAGAGCAGATAGACGTGAAACAGGTTTACGGCCCGCAAGATCTCTCTGGATTAGAACATTTAGGTTTCGGCGCCGGACGACCTCCGTTTCTGCGCGGTCCTTATGCCAGCATGTATGTGCAGAATCCATGGACGATAAGGCAGTATGCAGGTTTCAGCACGGCCGAAGAGAGCAATGCGTTTTACCGGCGCAACCTGGCTGCGGGCCAGAAAGGCTTGTCGGTAGCCTTTGACCTGGCCACACACCGTGGCTACGACAGCGACCACGAACGTGTGGTGGGCGACGTGGGCAAAGCCGGCGTGGCCATCGATTCTATTCTCGACATGAAAGTATTGTTCGATCAGATCCCACTCGACCAGATGAGCGTGAGCATGACCATGAACGGCGCTGTGCTGCCCATTCTGGCATTTTACAT
Organism: Bacteroidota bacterium; assembly: GCA_036845295.1. Classification (GTDB taxonomy): domain Bacteria; phylum Bacteroidota; class Bacteroidia; order B-17B0; family Aurantibacillaceae; genus UBA4416. The sequence goes on along the minus strand of DAIUED010000429.1, from coordinate 2,179 downwards.
TGTGGCTGCCGAAGAACAGGGTGTGAGCATGGACAAACTGTCGGGGACGATCCAAAACGATATTCTCAAAGAATTTATGGTGCGCAATACTTACATCTATCCGCCAGAGGCATCGATGAAAGTTATTGCTGATATTTTCGAGTTCACGTCGCAGAAGATGCCAAAATTCAACTCCATTTCCATCAGTGGCTACCACATGCAGGAAGCCGGCGCCACTGCGGACATCGAACTGGCTTATACGTTGGCAGACGGATTGGAATACATCCGCACCGGTATCAAAGCGGGGTTGGATATTGATGCGTTTGCCCCACGGCTTTCGTTTTTCTGGGCCATTGGCATGAACCATTTCATGGAGATCGCTAAAATGCGTGCTGCGCGCATGCTGTGGTCGAGGATTGTGAAACAATTCAATCCTAAATCGGCGAAATCAATGGCACTGCGCACCCATTGCCAAACCAGCGGCTGGAGCCTGACGGAGCAAGATCCTTTTAACAACGTAACCCGTACCTGCGTAGAAGCGCTGGCTGCTGCCATGGGCCACACACAAAGCCTGCATACTAATGCCCTCGACGAGGCCATTGCCTTGCCTACCGATTTCAGTGCGCGCATTGCACGCAATACCCAACTCTTCCTGCAAAATGAAACCAACGTTTGCAAAGTCGTTGATCCATGGGCTGGTTCTTACTACCTCGAAAGCCTAACCCACGAGCTGGCACACAAAGCCTGGGCGCTGATCGAAGAAGTGGAGAAACTTGGCGGCATGGCGAAAGCCATCGAAACCGGCATTCCGAAAATGCGCATCGAAGAAGCGGCGGCACGGAAACAGGCTCGCATCGATGGTGGAAAAGACATTATAGTAGGTGTTAACCTCTATCAAACCGACGATAAAACACAGATCGACATCCTGGACGTGGATAATGCCAAAGTGCGCGCCCAACAACTGGAACGCCTGGCAAAACTGAAAGCAGAACGCAACGCCGCCGACGTAGAGGCTGCGTTGAACGCCCTGACGGAAGCTGCTCACTCTGGAAAAGGTAATTTGCTGGAACTGGCCATACAAGCGGCACGTGTGCGTTGTAGCCTCGGCGAGATTTCCTATGCGCTCGAAAAAGTATTTGGCCGTTATAAAGCGAATATCCGGAGCATTGCCGGCGTGTACAGTAAAGAGATCAGCATGGATTCTTATTTTTTGAAAGCAAAAGAATTGGCCGACCGTTTTGCAGAGCTCGATGGCCGCAGGCCTCGCATCATGATCGCCAAAATGGGCCAGGACGGGCACGACCGTGGCGCTAAAGTTATCTCCACGAGTTTTGCCGATATGGGTTTTGATGTCGATATCGGTCCGCTATTCCAAACACCCGCCGAAGCCGCCAAACAGGCAGTGGAAAACGATGTACATGTATTGGGCGTATCGTCGCTGGCCGCTGGTCATAAAACACTGGTGCCCCAAGTCATCGAAGAACTGAAACAATACGGTCGCGAAGACATCATGGTTATTGCCGGTGGCGTGATCCCGCAACAGGACTATGATTTCCTATATCAGGCAGGCGTATCGGGTATTTTCGGACCAGGAACCGTGATCAGTAAATCAGCCATTGAAATCCTTGAAAAGCTGATCGCGCGCCTTGAGTAAAGATATTATTCTTTTTATCCGTTTTCGACACACACCAATAGCACTGTACCACATGCCTAAAGCACTTCAAACAATATTACTTCTGATGGCGTCCAACACGTTTATGACGATTGCCTGGTATGGCCATCTGAAATTCAAACATGTAGGCTTAATCCCAACGATTCTCATCAGCTGGTGCATTGCTTTGGCCGAATATTCGCTGATGGTGCCCGCTAATAAAATAGGCAGCGACACCACCGGCGGCCCGTTCAATATGTTTCAGCTTAAGATCATCCAGGAAGTAATTTCCATCAGCATCTTCGTTGTGTTTACGCTTGTATTCTTTAAAACAGACACCTTACGCTGGAATCATGTTTTCGGTTTTTTATGTTTGTTTGCAGCCGTGTATTTTTTCTTTAAAAAATAACAACTCATTAATACCCTTGGTGTTTAGGAGCTACGCCATCGGAAAGTAAGATGCTCCTGAAATGACCGAACGACAGTGAAAGAAGTAAACCAGATACTCACCGACCTGAAACGTAAGATTTTCAAACCTGTCTATTTCCT
>DAIUED010000428.1:0-2956 GCA_036845295.1 Bacteroidota bacterium | reverse complement strand
ATGATCCGTGTGAAATACGATACCAAACGCCCGGGCCCTTTCGAAAAGAATGTCACCATCACTTCCAACGCCAAAGAGCCGAGCAAAGTTGTTAAAATCAAAGGTGTTGTCGAAGCAGCACCTGCTCCAGCCGCTCCGTAATGAAACGCCTGTTGTATTTATTTAAAAGCCCTTTGCCCGTCAGGCAGAGGGTTTTTTGCTTGGCGCTGATGGTACTTGCCGCATTGCAGGTGCAGGCGCAAGCCAAACTAACCTTCAAAGATTCCAAAAAATCTTTTGGTATGGTGCGTAAAGGCGATAGGGTCAACGTCGCGTTTGTGTTTAGCAATACAGGTAATCAGGATCTGGAAATTCTTGATGCCAAGGCCGAATGTTCCTGCACCAGTGTTGATTATCCGAAGTATATGATCAAACCCGGGCAAACGGATACGATCATTGTTCACTTCGATACGCATTCGGTTTACGACCGGCAGGACCGCATTGTAGAGATCATCTCCAACGCTTCCAAAGCATCACAAAATATCCGGTTTAAGGGAGTAGTCCTGAAATAATCCGTATTTTCGTAGTTGACAATCCGCTTATCAATCAGATTTCATTCATAGTCGTGTTATGCAGCCTGGCAGGCAGCCTGGCCGCGCAACTCCCGAAACCTTACCGCATGGGTGGTAAATGGGGATATCGCCTGGGCAGTAATACAACCATCACTCCGCAATACGATACTGCCTTTGCGTTTGCGCCGGGCGGGGCTTTTGCCATGGTAGGCAATCGCCGGGTTGACCGAACGGAGATAGACCCACTGACGGGCGAAGAAAAGCAATCGTTCGACTATTACTTTATTCGCCCTGATAATGCCAAACTGGTGCTGGTGGCTGGCAAAGATAGCACATCGGTTTTCCCCGATCAGCAGGAATTGTGCCTCAACTACCTTTATATGGCGCCAGTTTTTAAGGTTTTGTATGGAAAAAAAGTGTGGCTGTTTGCTAAAAATGGCAGGCAACTTTCGGGAGGTTACGACGATATTTATGCTGTGCCTGATGACGAACGTTTCTACATCACCGAGTCTTACAACGAATGGGAAAAGGAAATTGTGCGGGTGAAAGGCTTGATCGATACGAGTGGAAAACAGATCGTAAATTGCGAAAAACGGCAGATCCACATCAATACCGAGGATAGTTTGATTTACACCTGTAGTACGGTTTTCAACCGGAGGTTGAGCGATGAAGTGTTTGATTATGATGGCAATGTGGTGTACAGCAATAAAAATCACATTGAGTTTGCAGCCAAAAAATTATTTGTGTACAGGTTGTTCGAGCCAAAAGAACTGTTCATGGTAAGCAATGGTAGCAAGGATTTATTTGGCGTTGAAGGCGAGCACTTTTATCCATTGAAAGGCCGTATGGCGCTCGTAACCGGTGCTTCAAATTGGTTTTTGGTGAATCTGCAAACTGGCAAAAAGCAACGCGTCAACAACGGAAACGTGTTGACCCTTTCGCTCAAACTCACGTCGCTATGGATTTAAGCATCGATATCTCGTCTCCCGCCTCTCATGCTGCCGCGGCCCGCGAGCTTTTAGCGTTTGGCGGAAATGAGCGCGTATTTCTGTTCACGGCACCAATGGGCGCCGGCAAAACCACGTTTATCAAAGCGCTTTGCGGCGAGTTGGGCGTACAGGGAACCATGAGCAGCCCTACCTATTCGGTGGTGAACGAATATCACATGGCCGGCGGCGGGAAAATTTACCACTTTGATCTTTATCGCCTGAAATCGGAGGTTGAACTATTGGATATCGGTTTCGAAGAATACCTGGAAAGCGGGCACTACCTGTTCATTGAGTGGCCTGAGCTCGCATTGCCGCTTATTGACGGAGGACTGAGCATAATCATAAAGACCGATAAAAATAATCGTTATCTTTGCGCGCAACATATCTCCAGCTAATATGCGCTACATTATTCTCGCATGCATTCTGGTGTCGGCTTTGGCGCATCATGCGCAAAACAACACCGTTCCTACAGCAACTTTATCGCCTAAGAAAATCAAAGGTAACTTTTACCTGATGTTCGGTTACACCCGTGCGGAATACAGCCGTAGCTCCATTCATTTCGTGAACCGCTCGAATACTTATTATCCCGAAACAGGCCGCTATCATAATTACGATTTTACGATATATGATGCCAAGGCGCATGATAGACCCGATTTCGATCAGATCCCGGATATCATCAATATCACAATCCCGCAGTTTGTAATGCGAGGAGGTTATTATTTTAACAACAAAAAAGATTTTGGGATCGAGATCAATTACGATCATACCAAATACGTGGTTGACGACTACCAGAAAGTAAGGGTGAAAGGCGATTTTAACGGTAACTATGTTGATAAAGACACCATTTTGGATCCGACAAATTTTGTGCATTTCGAGCATACCGATGGCGCCAATTTCTGGATGATCAACTTTATCAAGCGTTGGAAAGTGTATAATCCGTCGAAATTATTCAATGTGGGACTGGTGGCAAAACCAGGTGCTGGTATCGTATTTCCGAGAACAGATGTGACCATTTACGGCACGCGGCTTAACAACAACTGGCATGTAGCTGGCTGGATCGTTGGAGTGGAAGGCGGCATCCGGGCAGAATTCCTGAAGCACGGGGTATTTGAGTTTGTAGGGAAAGGCTCCTTTGCCGATTATACCACTTGCCTGGTGCTTGGCAAGGGCAACGGCAAGGCACGTCATCATTTTTTCACGGCGCAGGCCACCATGACGATCGGCCTAATGTTTTAATTGAAGTTTTTTTGCCGAAAAACAGCTTTTTTTGGTTGCATTTTTGCAAATCAACAGGAATCTTCCTACATTTGCCATCCAATTTTTAGCCTCTGGCTGCACGGTGCAGCGAATGCCAGAAATGAAAATTTAAAAATAAAGGACATGAGTTTATTATTAGATTACGTAAAAAAACAATTA
>DAIUED010000427.1:0-2979 GCA_036845295.1 Bacteroidota bacterium | reverse complement strand
GGTGTTTCATTAGGATTATCCAAAAACAACTATCGAGGCTGGGGCATGGAATCGGGGCTGAATGCGTCGATCAGCGCAGGTGTTGGTGGTAAAGGATCTATGCCGGCCGGCCTTTCCTTTAACAACAATTCACAAGACGGCATAACCGTGACACCGAGTTTTACACTTCAGGCCTCCAGGACAAACGCTGAAAACAATCTCGGGTATGGGGGCAGCTTTTCGATCTCTGCTCCGTATAATTCCAGAGCAGGTATTCGGGTGCTGCAAATGTCTGCCGGCCTGAAACAATACAGGGAAAGCGGCAAAGACAAACTAACCTCGGCCAGTTCTCACTATCAAACACATATTTCGTTTGCCAGCCCAACTTTTGTTCCGGGCATATCCATCCCTTATACAAGTGAGCAATTTTCTTTCACCGCTAAGGTAGGAAGCGAAGTAATTGCTTTTCATCCTAGTTTATCGATCAGCGGTTATCAATCCAAACAATACATTGCGTATGCCGACACCAGCAAAACCATGCCGGCATACGGTTATATCAACTATCAAAATGCAGAGGGTGATATCGACGCATTGCTTGACTTTAACCGGGAAAAAGAATTGCCCTATCGCGAAAAACCTGCCATGCCGCACATCGCGATGCCTTTCTATACCTACGATTTGTTTTCTTTTTCAGGCGAAGGCTCTACGGGACAGTTCAGGGCCTACAGGGGAGATATCGGATTTATCCGCGATCATTTCATGCGCACCAAAGACGCGTCCAATAACTATAGCCTGGATGTTGGCTTGGGAGACCTGGTTCATGCGGGCGTAGACGTGAATATAAATCGTTCTATCACTCAATCCGGTGCCTGGAAAAATGATAACTCCCTGGCGTCGGTCCTACAGTTCAGGAAATCAGATGGCGCTTTCAGATCTGTTTACTTCCGAAATCCGGCCGAAAAAACCAGTGTTGATACTGCTTTTTTCAATGCCGTTGGGGGCGACAATACCGTAACGCCGGTACTTTACCAGGCGGGTTCAGGCAGCTCTTTTGTGCAAGCTACCACCATGCTGGCGCACTACAAAGACAAACTCCCGCTCAATAAAACCAGCAGTTTAACCAAAACCAATACGGTTCGCGCCAATCGTGATAAACAATCACAGGTAGTTAGTTTTTTAACAGCCAGCGAAGCAGATGCGGCGGCGCTTGATAAATACATCGAGTCTTATTCGATGAATGTATTCAACCCGCTGAAATGCGCAGGTAAGGAAGCCCAACCCAGCGAAGGTGCTGGTACCGGTTTGCCGGGTGTCTATTTTAAGCAGTCAATGAATTTTACCGGAACACCCGTGCCACAAGTAGATATCAGGTTTGACAATGTGCAGCCCCCTGCAGGTTTTGGGACAACCAATTTTTCGGCGCAATGGAATGGTCGACTGCGAGCGCCGTATACCGGCAAATATAAAATTCGCACTGCTTCAGACGATGGTATGCGCATTTGGTTAAATGACTCACTCATCCTGAACAACTGGTATGTGCATGGCGAAATCATTAAAGACACTACACTTAACCTCATCAGCGGGCAGTTCTATAAGTTGCGGATGGAATATTTTCAGCAAAAAGGTAAATCTGTTTCTAAATTTCATTGGATAACGCCTGGAGAAAATCTTGGTGGACAGGCAAGCAATATAAAGCAGGAATATCTGTACGGTCCCGAACAAACAACCTGGCAGGATGCGACATTGCTTCGTGAAAAGCGGAACAATGGTTTTAGAAAAAGCACCCATCTTTCGGAAATTACCGTACTCAATGGCGATGGTAAGCGGTATGTGTACGGCCTCCCGGTATATAATCTAAAACAGAAAGAGACCTCATTCTCTGCCAATGGTCGCTATGGTGGCAATAGCCTCGCCGGACTGGTGGCATATAGCGATGCCGATAACTCAACCAATAACAACCAGGGCCGCGATAAATATTACAGTAGTGAAGAAGTACCGGCCTATGCGCACAGCTTTTTGCTCACCGGTTTATTATCGCCCGATTACGTTGATCTCACCGGCAATGGCATTTCTGATGATGATTTGGGTGATGCTGTTAAGTTTAATTACACGCGGGTGGCAGGTTTGGGCAATCCTTATCAATGGCGTTCTCCCATGGCCAAAGATTCTGCCAGTTTTAGTCTTAACCTTAAAACGGACTATCGCGACGACAAAGGCAACCTGGTCTACGGCGACAAAGAACTGTGGTATATGCATTCGATTCTCTCGAAAACCATGGTGGCTACCTTTACGCTTGAAAACCGCGACGACCTGCCATCGATCGATGCCCGTGGTAATGCGACAACAGGGAAAGCAAAGCGTTTAAAGGAAATCAACCTGTATAGTAAGGCAGATTTTTTCAAGTATGGCACCGGCGCAAAGCCGGTTAAAACGGTACACTTTGAGTACAGCTATGAACTTTGCCCGGGTGCTTACGGCAACGCCGCCCAGGGAAAGCTGACGTTGACCAGACTCTGGTTTACCTATAACGGCAATGCAAAGGGACAAAAGAACCCGTATGTATTCCGGTACCATGCCAACAACCCGGCTTACAATCTTCGATCATACGATTCCTGGGGAAACTACAAGGACCCAAAACAAAATCCAGGCTATACGGATATAAAACCCGTTAACAACGCCGACTATCCATTTCCGTTACAAGACAGTAGCCTGGCGGCCTACAATGCCGGGGCCTGGAACCTGGATTCCATCGTACTTCCCAGCGGCGGCGGTATGCGCGTGTTGTACGAAAGTGATGATTATGGATTTGTGCAGAACCGCATTGCCATGCAGATGTGCACCATTCGCGGTTTTGGAAAATCTTTCAACGATGGTAGTTCTCCGAGGCAGCAGCTATACGCAAAAGACCTGTTGCAGCCGCAATACCTGTACATGTTCATCAATGTGCCCAGGGCCGTGACAACAGACAAAGAAGTGTATGAATACTATTTGCGCAACGTA
>DAIUED010000426.1:0-2987 GCA_036845295.1 Bacteroidota bacterium | reverse complement strand
CCTGAAACCCCGGATGTGAAAATGCTCCACCCAGCCTTTTTTGAATGGTTGAATCCCTTGGCAGAACTCGGGGAAGATTCAAGGGCGTTCTTAGCTCTTTTTTGCTACTTTTGCTCTCCAGATCCTGTCTTGGAAAATACGCTTACCATACGTGCCAACAACGCCGGAAAAAAATTCGGTAAAGAATGGATATTCCGGCATGTGAGCCTGGAAATAGCTCCCGGCGAAAAAATAGCGGTACTCGGACTCAACGGTTCGGGCAAGTCAACCTTGTTGCAGGCCCTCACCGGTTACCTGAGTCTGAACGAAGGCGAGGTGTTGTACAGCCGCAGCAACCAGGAACACATAGCAACCGAAGATTTCTACCGCCATCTCAGCCTGGCTTCGCCTTACCTCGAATTGGTGGAAGATTTTACTTTGGAAGAACACATCCGCCATGTGGCACTCTTCAAGCCCTTTTTAAACGGGCTTTCTGCCGAAGAAGTGATCGGGCTTTCGGGCCTTTCGGCACACCGCAACAAATTCATCCGCTTGTTTTCGAGCGGCATGAAACAACGCCTGAAACTCAGCCTGGCCATCCTGGATGCCTCCCCTGTTCTCTTTCTCGACGAGCCTACGACTAACCTAGATGTGACGGTTATCCGCTGGTATAAAGACCTGATCGCAAGCTACGCCATGCAAAAAACCATCCTGGTGTGCTCCAACTCCATTGAAGAAGAGTACGGATTCTGCAACCGGACACTTACCATGGAAGATTACAAGGTTAAAAAAAATGCGTAGCTGCCATGGGATCGTGTGTCGCCTCTTATCATTAGCCATTGATGCACACACTCAACACGAAGACTGCAAAACACATCCGCGCACGCACAGGCAGCGGGCTCTAAATAAATGATTGCCATGAAAACATTAGTATTGATTCGCCATGCCAAATCCGACTGGGAAAATGGTTTGTTACAAGACATTGAGCGGCCATTGAACGAACGCGGGTATAGCGCCGCCAACCTCATGAGCCGGCGACTTGGCCTCGTGCCTGATCTTATTCTTACCAGCCCGGCGGTGAGAGCTGCCAGTACAGCCCTCATTTTTGCGCGTAACCTCGGCTATGATGCCAATCGCATCCGGATCCGGAAAGAACTTTACGAAAGTTCGGTAAGAACCTATCTCAACACAGTCCGGCAGGTGGAAGATACGTTCCAAACGGTGCTACTCTTTGGCCATAATCCCATCATCAGCGACACAGCGGCGCAACTTTGCCCCGAAATGCCGGCAGAAATGCCAACCTGTGCGGTCGTACGCATCGCGTTTCCATCTCCTACCTGGCAAGGCATCGCCCCTGGCTCGGGACGCCTCGTCTTATTCGATTACCCGAAGAAAGGCACTGAATAAGCCCAGCCACAAGGCACTCTCCACCTTGAAAACAGCGCGCACGGCAGGTTCGGTGCAAACGCACAAATTAACAAAGTCTTCGTCGTTGTAGCCGTTTTCGCACCAGGCATTTGCTTCTGTTACCTGACAGGCTGCGCGCGCAGCCACTTCAAGACCGGAAAACGCGACGTTGCGCAGATCGAACAGCAGAGTGCCTTCCCCGCAAAAATCTTCTACAGGCTGCATCACTGGCTTCCCGTGTACGCGGTGATGGTGAGCGATCCAGAAACGGCCGTATTTATCGGCACCCAGCAGAATACCAGAATGATAACCGCCGGGCGCTCCGGCTTCGGCGCGGGCCACAACCCTGCCGGTATATAGATGAAAATGAATGGAGACCAGCTCGCCGCCAGCACTCACGACAGAAAACACCACATCGCTGTAGCGTGTGGCCTGAAGTTGGGGTTTACTCATGTAGCTCTTAATAAGTTTCTACAAGTTACACAGCCAAATCCTTGGTATCAAGCCTCTTCAACCCTATTTTCAGCCTTTTCAGCGAATTTAGCAAACATCCGGCAGCGCATGCATCGGAACCGCACAAGCCCCAATACATGCTGTAAGTAGATCAACGGGGTTCTCTGATCTTCTTGACCGTAAACTGGGAAAACACGGCTTTTACGGGGCTATAATGCACCTGGTTTTCGGTAGTGGCGGCAATCAGGCCCACCTCACCATAAGAAAATGCTTTATTGATTTTACATATAGCAGCCAGGTTATTGTTGAACAAAATATGAACCTGCTTCCGGTGATGCCGGATTTCAACGGTATTCCAGGCATCTGCCTGTTGGTTGAGATACCGGGAAGATATTTTGGGAATAAGCAATTCCTCCTCGCCACCACAACGATCGAGGAGGTAGAAAGTACCTTTATTGGAAATCACCAGCATGCGGCTGTAAGTGCTATCGATGTGATCGAACAAAAGCCCTGCATACCCGGTGTCTGTCGAATCCCGCACCACCATTTTTATTTTGACAGATACCACATAGTCATAGCGGAGCGCACCAATTGGTGCTGTTTTTTGTTGTAAACCATGAACCGTATCTACCAGTAAGGTAAATACACCTGCTGCGTTAACAAACATTTTTGTAGGTTTGCCCCAGGCATTGGTCGTGTCATTGGCTGTTGGTTGGTAAACCAAACTGTCGGTCTTCGTGGCGCTTCTGATAGCACTTCGTTCTTTGGAAAAATCGTAATGCGGACGGCAGCCCGCCAAAATCAATAAGAAAATCAGGATGAATATCAGGAGGGAGCCGTTACGATTCATGATACGAATATACATTATTCAAGGCATCGCCACCAGTGGCATCAGCCTTGATTCCATTTTTTAACCTCAACGACTAAGAACACATGAAAACATCAACTCCTGTTCAAAAGCCCTGCATGCAGCCTTACCTGAATGTAAGAAACGCTGAAAAAGCCATTGAATTCTACAAACAAGTGTTTGACGCTACCGAAATTGGCCGCATTACCATGTATGGAAAAGTGGGACATGCCGAACTGGCAATCGGTGACTCACGTTTTATGGTAGCCGAAGAAATGCCCGAATGGGGAAATAAAAGTCC
>DAIUED010000425.1:0-2993 GCA_036845295.1 Bacteroidota bacterium | reverse complement strand
CACAACTCGACCTGGGCGTGATTGGTCCCTGCGCTTATTGTGAGGAGGAGCAGAAAGCGATACACAAAGCCTTAGTAAACATACAGCCGCTGGGCTGGGAGGCGCAAATCGCTTCGGATTATATCATCAATTACCGGATCGCTTATGAAAAAGCCATCCTGTATGTCCCGCATGCGCAAGTGATGGCCACGTCGGCTTTGCGTGCAGGCACACTTTATACCGATGGTTCATTGGGCATGCATGCGCGCGTTGGGTGGATGAACCCCTATTTCAATAACCTGGGCATCGATCCATCTGGAGGCCGGCGATTTCAGCTTTATCTGTTTTTAAACGCAAATGCGCGCCTGGTAGCTTACAATGCAACCATGCAGGGCGGAGTGTTTTATAACCAAAACAGTACATTTACCATCCCTGATCAGGACATCAGCCGCGTGGTGTTGGATGGTACAGCCGGTATCCATTTGGTGATCCGGCGGGTGCGCCTCGAATACAGCCGCTCTTACATTACACCGGAGTTTGTTCGTGGTGTCGATCATGGTTGGGGCCGCGTAGCCGTGGTAGTTGGGTTTTAAGGAGTTGCCGCTTTGCCTTACTTGATCTCTATCCTGAACACTTCCGACTCTTTCTTGTCGGATTTAATGCGGTCCACGATCACGTGGTTGTTTACCGATTCAAATCGCCTCGGAAATACGCGGATTTCCTCTTTGCGGATGTCGAAGATGGAGCTCTTATCCATCTTGCCGTTCTTGTCGATCTTCACGCAGGTGAGGTAGCCGCCTGCGCCCGCGCTATGCGGTGCAGGTGCTTCGGTGAGTGGCAGGTTCAGGTTTTTGATGTTGTCAAGGTAAAAGAAATAATCTTCGCCGTTATAGTTGTGGTGGTGATACGAAAGGTCAGCGGTGCCTGAACCCGACTGAAATTTTGGGATTTTATTGCACCAAAGTGTATTGCCGTTCTTGTCGGCCTTCAACACCAAAATGGCATTGTAGTAATAGGTATAAGTCGTATAAGTCGAGCGGCCATTGTAGTATGTATGTTGAATCACATAGTATTCTTCGCCAATAACCATTACACTGCCATCTGGATAAAAAACAACTTTATCCAACGATAAGTTCGAGGCTTCCAGGTCTTGCCCTTTGTCTTCTTTCTTCTCCATTTTACGCTTGGTGCGCTCGGATTCATAGGCTTTCAGTATTTCCGACGGAAATTCGCAGTAGGTGGTGCGTACATCTTTTACTGAATTGTTCTCGTATTCGAGCCGCGTGATGTAGGCACCGTTAGAACCGCTGCTGTTCTTCATGTCGGAGTAGTAGCCGCTAATCACAATGTCATGGTTCAAATCTTCGGAAAGAATAGCAGACTTCACATATTTGTTTTGCAGGTTGATCTTAATGGCTTGCAGGGTATTGTTACTTTGGTTGACGCGGATAAGCTCGTAGCGGTATTGATTTTTAGCATCTTTTTCCCGGCTTACTTCACCATCGAGCGAATTGTTGATGCGAACAGAGGCCAGGAGGTATATATTCCCGCGCGAGTCGATTTCGTAGTCCAAAATATTCATGTCGTATTCCGAGTACGGCATTTCGATTTCGGCATTGTAAATGCGGTTGAGCTTGTCATCGTACAGGTTGAAGCCAATGATGTCTTTATTAAGTTTATCGCGTTTCTCGCGAGGCTTTACGCGATAGGTAACCAGGAGTTTGTTGCTGTCTGTCGAATAGTTAAATCTGTATTTCAGGTAAGGGTCGAGCTTACCGGTTTCCACCAGTTTAATTTCCTGGCTGCCAAAGCTGAGTGCTTTTTTATTGAATGGTAATGCAAACAGGCGTTCGGTTTTGGTTTTTCGATCCCAGGTAGAGTAGAACCAAAAAAAATCGTTCTTGACGCTGAAGAATCCCTCGTTTGCAAATTTGTCGCTATTCTCCGGTAACGGAACGCTTTGCTGCTTTTTTACATTTTTGAAACTTTCGTCGAATAACTGGATGACCATGTCTTCGCCTTTTCGGTAATATACTTCTGCATATTCGTTTTCCGAGAATTTGTAGAAACCCAGATCAGCGTGCCGTTCTACGGTTTCAAAAGGTTGGCTAAATCCATAACTTATTTTTTGGGCAGATACAAAAGAGCTAATGGTTGCCAAAACAAGCGTCAAATATTTCATCAGTAAGGTTTTTGCGCGAATATAGAAAAATAAAAGACACCTGCCGGTAGAGCAGGTGTCTTTCATTATTTATGAGTATGGCGTTCTATTTTTTCTTGGCGGCTGCTTTTTTCGCGCTCGCTTTTTTGGGAGCCGCTTTCTTGCTGGCGGCCTTTTTTACGGTAGGTTTGGCTTCGCCGGCTATTTTTACGACTTTGGCTTTTTTTGGTGCGGCCTTTTCGGCGGCTCCTTTTTTGCCCTTCGGCGCAAACGCATTTGGAACCTGCGCCTCGATCATTTTTTTAACGTCATCAAGGCTCAGTCCGGTCAGTTCTTCCGGGGTGTATTTTTCGCCTTTTTCGCCTTTGGTTAATTTTAGCATCAATTTACCGAACTTGATGAACGGCCCCCAGCGGCCATTTTCGATCGCAATTTTTTCCTCAGGCCAGTTTTGAATGTAACGGTTGGCTTCTTTTTCGAGCTTTTTTTCAATCAGTTCTTCAATGTCACGCTGCGAGAGGTGGTCGAAATTATAAGCGCGTGGCACATTGATGAAAAGGCCATCGTATTTAATGAACGGGCCGAAACGTCCTTTACCTTTAGTAACCGGTTTACCCTGGTAGTGCGCCACGGGCGCATCGGCTTCTTCTTTTTCCTTGATCAGTTCGATGGCGCGTTCGAGGTCCACGCTCAGCGGGTCTTCGTTGCGCGGAATGGAAATGTACTGTTCGTCGAGCTTCACATAAGGCCCAAAGCGACCCACGCCCACAATTACTTCTTTGTCCTGGTAAGTGCCAAGTGTCATCGGCAGCTTAAATAAGTCGAGCGCTTCTTCCAGGCTGATGCCTTCGAT
>DAIUED010000424.1:0-3023 GCA_036845295.1 Bacteroidota bacterium | reverse complement strand
TGCGCTTTATTTGGCGTGATGGCCATTGCCGGTTACACAACCAAAACCGACCTTACCAAAATGGGTTCTATCCTGATGATCGGCTTGATTGGTATCGTGATCGCTTCCCTTATCAACATTTTTGCGCACAGCGGCACGCTCGACTTCATCATCAGCATTGTGGGCGTGATTATTTTTACCGGACTGACGGCTTATGATACCCAAAAGATCAAAAATCTCGCGGCTCAAAACGACGGTTCTGCCGATTTCAAAAAATTGGCCGTAATGGGTGCCTTATCCTTATACCTGGATTTCATCAACCTGTTCATGATGCTGTTGCGCCTGTTCGGACGCAGAGACTAAGATTCTTTAGATTCTTTTTAAACCTTACAAAGAGCTGCCCCCAACAGGCAGCTTTTTTTATGCAAATACCCTCTGTTTCTGTAACAAAGCCCTATCTTTGCAGGCAAATTCCGCAGCGTGTTTTCGGTAATTGCCACACACCACAAGTAAAGCAACCGGACGCACGGGCGATTCACCAAACCAACTACACGTCTATGAAAAATCAGGTATCGGCACAGTTATTCGAAAAAGCAAAATCCTATTTCCCGGGTGGTGTCAATTCGCCGGTGCGCGCATTCAGGAGCGTGGGCGGCACGCCGCTGTTCATCGAAAAAGGCAAAGGTTCGCATATCTGGGATGCCGACGGGAATGAATACATTGACTATTGCGCGAGCTGGGGGCCGCTGATCCTGGGGCATGCCAACGATCAGGTGCTGAACGCCGTTGAAAAAACCATGCGCAATGGCACCTCTTTTGGTGCGCCAACACGTCTCGAAAACGAACTGGCAGAGCTCATCCTGTCGAATAATCCTTACATTGAAAAGATCCGTTTTGTGAGCTCCGGCACCGAAGCGGTGATGAGTGCCATTCGCCTCGCACGCGGTTACACGGGCCGCAACAAGATCCTGAAATTTGAAGGTTGTTATCACGGCCATTCCGATTCACTGCTTGTTAAAGCCGGTTCGGGGTTGGTTACATTTGGTAACACGTCTTCGGCCGGTGTTCCGGAGAGTTTTGTTAACGAAACGATCGTGATTTCTCTGAACAGCAAAGAAGCGCTTACGCAAGCCTTTGACCAGTTCAAAAACGAGATTGCCTGCGTGATCATTGAACCTATTCCAGCCAATAATGGCCTGCTCCTGCAGACAAAAGAGTACCTGCAATTTTTACGCGAGCTGTGCACTGCCAACGGCACCTTGCTGTTGTTCGACGAGGTAATCAGCGGTTTCCGCGTGGGCTTCTGCGGCGCAGCCGGCTATTACGACATCAAACCAGACATCATTACCTATGGCAAGATCATTGGCGGCGGTTTTCCGGTAGGCGCTTACGGCGCGAGCAAAACCATCATGTCTTCCATTTCGCCGGAAGGCAATGTTTATCAGGCTGGCACCCTGAGCGGTAACCCGGTGGCAATGAGCGCGGGTATTGCGCAGCTAAGCGAATGCCTGAAGCCCGGCTTCTACGATGCCCTCGCGCAAAAAACCGAGGTGCTGATTGCCGGCTTGTCAAAAAACACGAAACACCATTTCAAGATCTTCAGCATTGGCTCTATTTTCTGGCTGGCTTTCACCGAAAAAGAGGCCATCCGTTCTGCCGAAGAGATAGACGCCGATAGCATGAAGCATTTTAAAACCTTGTACCATGCCTTGCTCGGCCAGGGCATTTATTCGGGTCCTTCGGGCTACGAGGTAGGCTTTATGAGCGAAGCGCACACCCAAGCCGACATCGACCGAACAATCGCTGCCTTTGAGGTCGCTTTCCAGGCGCTGTAACCTGTGCTTGTGGGGCTTCTGTTTTTACGCTGCCTGAAGCAACGTGTACTTTCGCTATCAGATTCAATTCTAAGTAAACTAATCCCGGAAGATGTCGTTTTGCACCTTCGCTTTACGGCACACCGAGTATTCAATTTCTGTTCCGCCTATTATCGAGATAAAAAGGATCCTGAATGTATTCGGGTGAATTTTCCGGCTTGTGTCCTGAAAACAGACGCTCATAGATCGCATTGCTTTTTTGCAATTTACCAAACCAATCGTTATAGTTACTCTCGACTTCTACAGAATCCCTTTTTTGTTTTTGTGTTTTTGGAGGATGTAATTCATACTCTGCCAATTGGTCAAGAAAAAACAACACTTCATGCAAATAAAAATGCTGAAGCATTTCATAGGCGCTTTTGTTTAAAGAGTCTTTTTCTATACTCATTTTATAATAAAACTCAATTTTCTTTTGAAAAAAGGAATCGTGTTTCCCCTCCAATTGGTAAGCTTTATGATAATTGAACGCTATACGATATAAACTATCAGACAATTGCATTTGTCCCACACAACATTTGCTGCTAAAAAAAACAATAAAAATCAAGGCAAGTTTTTTCATATCAAAACTTAATTAGTCTACTTTTTGTCCAGTGATGTCTGTGTACCTCTTAAAGTGAGCGTTAGATTTTTCAAGGTACAAAACAGATTTCTTTTTATACTTCTTCTCATTACGGCTTAATTTTTCGAAATATTTGGATTCATGGTAGTACAGAACCCCTAAGCCATAATGAGCCTGATAATGTACATCATTTTCCTCTAGTGCTTTCAAGTAATAATATTCTATTTTTTTAAACACGTAATCGTCATGCTTATGTTCAGCATACAAACCTTTATGATAATAAACTGCTATTGTATATAATGTATCTGCATGAGTCTGCGCATAACCATCGCCGCAACTCAGAAATACAAACAGAATGTAAATAATCCTACTTGTTTTTAGACTAAAAATAGATCTCATCTTTCTTAATAGGTTTTGCGCCTGGTGGATAGTAAGGTTTAAAATGGTATTCAATTGTATCTATAGGGACTTCTAACTGGTGCTTTTCAACTTCTAGCAGACGGACGAAATTAGGATCTTTTCGCTTTCCTGTTTTATTATTTCCCTTTTTTGAAAAGTGACCTCCTCCCGAAAAACTGTGCAGAACTAAATTAGAGAAAAGTCGGTGATTT
>DAIUED010000423.1:0-3030 GCA_036845295.1 Bacteroidota bacterium | reverse complement strand
CTGATTCCGGGTGCTATCGATGATCAGGTGCATTTTCGGGAGCCGGGTCTTACCCATAAAGGAGAGATCTATACCGAAGCCCGTGCCGCAGTGGCCGGAGGCGTTACTTCGTACATGGAAATGCCCAACACCAATCCGCAAACCGTAACCTTGGGAGAATTGGATAAAAAGTATGCCCGGGCCGCCGAGTGCTCGCTTGCAAACTATTCATTTTTCATGGGTGGCACCAATGTAAACCTCGAGGAAACGCTGAAAGTAGATTACCGAAACGTATGTGGTCTCAAACTGTTTATGGGCTCGAGTACCGGCGATATGCTGGTTGATAACGAAAAAACACTGGAGGGCTTTTTTGAAAAGGTAAATGCACTCATTGCCACGCATTGCGAATACGATCCGATGATCAAAGACACGCAGGCGAGGATCGTCGCGGAGTACGGCGAAGACCTGCCGGCCTATTTTCATCCCATTATCCGGAACGAAGAGGCCTGTTACCGCTCATCGTCATTTGCCGTAAACCTGGCTAAAAAGTACAACACGCGTCTGCACGTTCTGCATATTTCTACGGCGCGCGAACTCAGCCTGTTCTCTAACACCATTCCACTCAAACAAAAACGCATTACGGCCGAAGCCTGCATCCATCACCTGTGGTTCAACGAGGACGATTATAACACCAAAGGCAATTTCATTAAGTGGAATCCGTCCGTAAAAACGGAATACGACCGGGCGCATATCTTCGAAGCCGTTCTCGACGGGCGCATCGATGTGATAGCTACTGACCACGCGCCTCATACCATTGAGGAGAAACAACAGCCTTACCTTAAAGCACCAAGCGGCGGGCCATTGGTTCAGCATTCGGTACTCGCTATGCTGGAGTTTTATAAACAAGGTAAAATCAGCCTGGAAAAAATCGTTCGTCTGATGGCTCATAATGTGGCCGATATTTTCCAGATCGAAAAGCGCGGCTACATTCGCGAGGGATATCACGCCGATCTTGTATTGGTTGATTTGAACACACCAACCACTGTTACCCGCGAATCGTTGCTGTATAAATGCGGCTGGAGTCCGTTTGAGGGTACCACCTTTTCGTCGAGTATCCAGAAAACCATCGTTAGCGGTCATTTGGTTTACGATAACGGCACTTTTGACGAAAGCGTGAAAGGTCAAAGGCTGTCATTTCTACGGCCCTGAGTAAAGTGTTGTAAGTCAAGGTTATGCCTGTTTGTAAAATGTTGAAAAGCCGCATTGTCGGTTGAAAAAATCAACCAAAACCTGTTGATAACCTGTTAATATTGTAATAATACCAGCGTTTATCCTTGGTAATTTTGAACGTATTAAAAACTTTAACACGATGAAAAAAACAGCTACAATTGTTGCTTTAGCATTAGGTGTAACCACTGCTTCAGCTCAGGATCTGACTTCAAAGAAAGGTGAACCGTATTTGCCGGAAGCCGGTGACTACGCCGTAAGCGTAGATGCAATGCCATTTCTGTACTATGCAGGAAATTTCTTTGGAAAATCCAATTTCACAAACAACAACGGTCTTGTCACCACCGGAAATCCTGCTCCAACCTGGAACTTCCTGAATGGCAATAACACCATCACCGGTAAATACTTTGTAGATGCTGCTACGGCTTACAGAGTAGGTTTACGCTTGGGCTTCGGCAGCAGCAAAGAACGCAAAATGGTTGCCGCCCTTCCTACAACAACTGTAAGCACGTTCCCGGAAGCTGCAGCAATGGTTGAAAATACCCACAAGCAATCGCGTACCAATGTAGGTATTACTGCCGGTATCGAGAAACGTCGTGGTAAAACCCGCTTGCAAGGTTTCTACGGTGCTGACGCTGGTATCTTCTTCAGCTCTGTAAAAGATAAATACACTTACGGTAACGCGCTGGTAGGAAATGCTACACCTGCAAGCGCTGTTGGCGTAGTGGCCGACGACGACTTCACCGGTGTATTAGGCGGAAGCAACACAACCAATGCCACTTTATCTTCTGGCCAAAGTGGTGCAGCACGTGCTTTAGAAGCTAAATCTGGTTCTACCTTCTCGTTTGGTGTAAGGGCTTTTATCGGAGCTGAATACTTCATCATTCCTAAACTCTCTCTCGGTGGCGAATTCGGTTGGGGTGTTGGCTTATCAATGACTGGTAAATCAAAATCTACTTATGAGTCTGTTGGTACACCTAACGGTGCAACAAATACTGTTGCCGGCGAAACGAACATCGAGGGCGGAAAATCGTCAGGTTTCGGTTTTGATACCGACTCTAAAAACGGTGTCTTCGGTCCTAACGCATCTTTGCGTGTGACATTCCATTTCTAGTAGAAAGGAATATGTTTTAAATAAGGAGAGCAGCCCTAAGGCTGCTCTCTTGTTTTGGTAACAGTTTATTCATTTTATACCTGGCTGAACAAGCTATCAACAAATTCCACGCGGTTGAACACCTGTAGGTCGTCCATCTTTTCGCCTACACCGATGTATTTCACAGGAATCCGAAACTCATCAGAAATACCAATAACGACGCCTCCTTTGGCGGTGCCATCAAGTTTTGTAAGTGCCAGGGCCGTTACATCTGTAGCAGCCGTGAACTGGCGACATTGCTCGATTGCATTCTGCCCTGTACTCGCGTCCAGCACCAGCAATACGTCGTGTGGTGCATCCGGAATCACTTTTTTCATCACATTACGGATCTTCGTAAGCTCGTTCATGAGGTTTACTTTATTGTGAAGACGACCGGCTGTGTCGATGATTACCACATCGGCGCCTTTTGCTTTCGCGCTGCTCAGCGTATCGAAGGCCACGCTGGCCGGGTCGGCGTTCATGCCCTGCGATACGATATCTACACCCACACGCTGACTCCAGATGGTGAGTTGCTCTACAGCGGCAGCCCTGAATGTATCCGCTGCGCCGAGTACCACTTTGTGGCCGGCTTTCTTAAATTGATGGGCCAGTTTGCCGATGGTAGTGGTTTTGCCCACACCGTTCACGCCCACGACCATAATCACATACGGTTTTTTATCGGCCGGAAGTTC
>DAIUED010000422.1:0-3039 GCA_036845295.1 Bacteroidota bacterium | reverse complement strand
TCCCCACGATCTTCTCGCAGGCAGCATACACCATGTGAAACACATCTTCAAAGCCTTGTTCACCGCCGAAGTAGGGGTCAGGCACTTCAAGATCCTGACCCGGGTGCAGTTCATTGAGTAACAAACGGACTTTTTGCCGATGCTGTTCATGCCTGGCAAGAGCCAGTACGTTACGCAGGTTGCTGTGATCCATCACATAGATCTCATCAAAAGCGTCGAAGTCACTTTCGTTGAATTGCCTGGCGCGCAGAGGTTTCAGGTCGATGCCGTGTCCGGCGGCATTTCGTGTAGTGCGCTTATCGGGTGCTTCGCCAATGTGGTAATTAGAGGTACCTGCGGAGTCCACTTCGATATCGAGCGAGCCATCTGCGATCAGTTTCAGCATAATACCCTCAGCCAGTGGCGACCGGCAGATGTTCCCAAGACACACCATCAGGATCTTTCTCATAGAGGAAAAGTAATTGGTTAAGATTCTGCCGGAGGCACAAACTCGCTTTTTTCGGCATAAAAAGCCGCCTTGGTAAGTAGCGAAACGACCTGCTCACTGCTCAGGGCTGTAGCTTCGGTTGTGTATTTCAGAAACACCACATCATCCATCACTGCATAGGCCATGGCGCTCAACCCATAATTTTTTTGCAGCAGGTTCAGTAAGAATGTTTCTCGCCCGTCGGCAGGCAGGCCACACAGTGGACAAACAATCTGGAAAAGGAATTGGTTTTCCTGCTCCCATACATCGACCATGATATCGAATTGCCCTTTTTTTAGGTTCCATTGGCCTGGCTGTTCGCCGCGCACATCGTTTGCGTCGAGACCCAATGCAGCTACGGCCTCATCCACAGTTTTATAACACGTTTCTAGCATCCTTTTGTGATCATCTCATTCAGCTTCTCGGTAAAAAATACCGCGCTCCGGTTGGTGTAAAATTTATTCTTGAACTGGCCTACCCATTGAATGCCTTTGATGGCATTGCTCAGAAAAAGCTCGTCGCCGTTAGTAAGTGTATGTACCGTCAGCGGTTGTTCAAATACGAGTATTTTATGTTGCCGCGCTATTTCAAGTACTTGTTTGCGCATAACGCCATCCACACAGCCGTCAGTGACGGGCGCCGTGTACAGCACGCCATTCTTGATCACGAATATATTGGAGCTGATAGCCTCAATAATATTACCGTTTTCATTGATCAGCAAGCAATCATCGAGCCGCATCGAGAGCTTGGCAAGGCCAGCCATTACATACAATAGCGAACTTCCGGTTTTGATAGTGGAAATTTTATTGACTTGTTTTTTGATCTCGGCATACACGTCCACCCACAGGCCTTTTTGGTTAAGGTGATAGCCTGTGCTTTCGAGGGCTTCGCTTTCGATGAGAAACGAAATATCGTTGGTTTCGGGTGTATATCTTCCACCTTCGTTACGGAATACGGTCAGGCGGATACGGGCATCGCCCTTGATCCCATTTTGTTTGACCAACTCCTGAATGAGCACATCGATGTTGGCTGATGTGAATTCCGCTGGTACATTCATGCGCAGTGTTGTCATGCCCAGCTTAATACGCTTCACATGGTCGGCAATAAACATGGCTTTGCCGTTGCTCCACAAAATACTTTCAAACAAAGAGTCACCATAATGAAATGCCCGGTTGTTGAAACTGAGGGCAGGCTCATAAAGGCTAATGATGTGGCCGTTGTATATGCAATACATATCGAGCATGGGACATCAAAGGTATAAAATTTAGGATAGAAATGCCGTTATTGGCGTTTTTAACGTTGTTCCTGTACAATGTTCAATAACGTTTTCGCCCAGGCATCCGGAGATATTTTCTGAGCCAGCTCATGAGACCGGGCACCCATTGCAAGTAAACGCTCATCGCTAAGGGCAATCACCTGTTTTAATTTCTCTTTGATGGCCTTTACATTACCGGCTTCCAGCAAATAGCCATTACGCCCTTCTTCCACAAAAGCCTCGTGGGCTCCCGCTTGGGCGCTGATAAGCAGGGGAAAACCAGAAGCGGCAAATTCGTGCACGACCACGCCCCAAGGTTCAAAACGGCTGGGAAGAATAAATACACCTGTTTGTGATGTATAGGTAGCGAGGTCTTTGGGCTGCACAAAACCAAAATGGCGAATGGAAGGATGTTTGGCGGGTTCCAGGTTGCCGGTACCCAGGCACCACAGTTCCCATTCTGATGGTGCTTCCTGTTGTAGTTCCATAAAGGCTTGCCACAACTCTTGCACCCCTTTGAAATCGTAATAACGACCTACATATAGAAAGCGCTTTGGAAAGTGCTTTTCTTTTGCCGGGCGTTGCGAGGCATAGACATTATTAAAAAACTCGAGGTCGCAGCTGTAAAAGCCCTTGCGAATAGTTTTAACAGGGAAGCCCAGTTTCAAGGCATACGTTTGCTGAATCTCGCCCGGCACCCAGGCGTGGGAGAATATGCGTAGCAAGGTAAAACGGCTCAATATAGTCGCCACACGTTGCCGAAAGGCACCGGTCCAGTGTGTATCGCACGTCATCACCGTAGGGATCTTTTTATAGTAACGGCGGCAAATACTGAGATAGTCTTTATCGATCCAGCCGCTGCACACGATCACATCCGGGTTTAGTGAGTCAACCAGCTTTTGTAACTGGTTGAAGGTATAATCTGGTTTCGAATACAGGCTTACCCGCTGCTCGCCGTCGAAGCGAAAAGGCGCTTCCTGGTTTACCGGCCAACGGATCACATGCACGTCGCCGTGCGCGGCAAGTCGGTTGCAGCAGGCGAGGAAGTATTCGGCGATCTCGGTGTACAGAAAAACAAAGGTCATGCGGGCTAAATTACAAAATAAAAAAATCCACCTGCCTGAACAGATGGATTAAAACTAAAAAACGTCGTGGTTACGGGGCAAAGATTATTTCTTTGCGTAACGAGACTTAAATTTATCGATACGACCTGCTGTATCCACCAACACTTGTTTGCCAGTGTAGAACGGATGAGATGTCAAAGAGATATCGAGTTTTACCAATGGGTATTCAACACCATCTTCGTGCACGATTGTAT
>DAIUED010000421.1:0-3045 GCA_036845295.1 Bacteroidota bacterium | reverse complement strand
ATTGATGGCATTGTCGAAGATAAGCGATTGCATTTCGTTGCCTATTAGCGCTTGGTTCCTTTCCGGGTTGGGCATGGTACCAGAAACCACAGGTATCCAATTTTTCTGGTTCGTTTGTGTGCTGCGAACAAACAATTGGAAGCGCATGTTTGGTGCAGGAACAAATACAGTCCATTGTTGGTGGAAATAAGGGTAACAGTAAACCTGGGAAATGGCACCAGCCTTACCGCCCAAACGACGAGGCGCGGTGTAGTTGAGCAGCAACAGGAAATGCAACGCCAGGAAAACAAGCATACCAACAGAGAGGATGGTTTTCAGGGCCGGTTTCATTGTTCAGGGTTTCACAGGCCGTTTATCGAAATCGAGCACAACCCGTTTCCGTGTAATACTTTCAAGGAGTGGCCTGAGTATGGTTTGTACATTGGCCTCGGTTTCTTTGTAAACGATTTGGTTGAGGCTGTCGCTTTTGAAGTAATTTTCGGCACGCTTGTAGGCCAATTGGGTGATTTGTGCTTCGTTGTCGAGCAAAAAATACGTGGTGGCGTTGTAGATGCGTGTTTTTTGCTGATCTATCTTATAATAACAAATCTCTGGCTTGGGAAGCACAATACGCACCACCGAATCTTCTATAGTGATTTGATCTTTACCAATTTTTGCAAGGTCGATGCAACCGGCCATTTCGCCACTTACTACCAGCAACACGCGCGAGTCGGGCAAAAAATCGCGTTCGATCGAATACTCTAATACGTCTTTAATTGTGAGCTTTACCAGTTCCATACGACCTATTGCCTGGATTTTGGTAACTGCCAGGTCGTTCGTTTCATTGATTTTTGGACTCTCGTTGGCGGGCCTAAACAGAAACCAGGCGATGATTAATGTCAGGACGATGACAACCAGATAAGGCGTAATGGAAAAATTCCTTAAGGCTTCTATTTTTTTATAAAAAGACGACAAGATGGAAAAATAGTGCAATACTGTGGTAAATATACACAATTACAGAGAGGAACACTTGACAGAAATAGTCGTTTTTTGGCGAAAAAATTCCACAGAAATGAATGACGGTGCCAGCGTTGAGGAGATAAAGAATCAGTTGGCCCCGGAAAAGACCCGATAAGTCTTTCAAAAACCGACATTTAGTAAAACTGGGGTTTCACACATTAAAACGGCTGCGGCCATGTGGCATAAAAATTAGTATATCCCGGAAAGGTGTCGGTAAAACCTTAAAAAAAAACGTAAAAATGATGGGTTACATCGATACCTCAACGGTATTAATCTATAAATTCGCAAACCAAATCTAACTAAAAAAACAACCTTATGAAAAATCTCAAATTGATATTAGTAGCAGCTGTTGTATCTACCTCTACATTATTCACGACGTCCTGCACTGGCGGCGCCGAAAAGGAAAAAAACCCACTGGCGGATAGCCTTGCTGGCGTAAATGGTGAATTGAACGGTCAATTATCTGAAAAAGAGGCAGCGTTGCAAGAATTCGTAACGTCTTTCAACGAGATCCAGGATAACCTGAACGCTATCAAAGAAAAAGAAAAGATTGTTTCGAAAAGCGCTTCAAGTGGTGATGTAAAAAGCAAAGAAGAACAAATTAAAGAGGACATCCAGGCTATTTACGATCTCCTTGCTAAAAACAAAAACCGCATTGGCTCTTTAACTAAAAAATTAAAAGACTCTAATTCTAAAATTGCTGGGTTAGATGAAATGATCGCCAACCTGCAAGCACAAATTGATGCTAAAGACGCTGAAGTGGCTGATCTCAAATCGCAACTCGAAGCTAAAAACATCGAATTAAGCAATATCCAAATGAACCTGGAAACTGTAGAAGCTGAAAGCAGCAGCAAAACAGCCATGCTGAACACCGCTTACTATGCAATGGGTACATCTAAAGAACTGAAAGAGAAAAATGTGATCAGCAAAGAAGGTGGTTTTATCGGCTTGGGCAAATCAACGAAAGTAAAAGAAGACTTCAACAAAGAATACTTTACCAAAGTAGATATCTCTGCAACCAATTCTATTAACATTGGTGCTAAAAAAGCAAAGATCATTACAACTCACCCAAGCAGCTCTTACAAAATTGTGGGCGAGAAACCAGTTGAGCGTATCGACATCCTGAACCCAACAGAGTTCTGGTCATCATCTAAATACCTGGTAATCGTTACCGAATAAACCAGCTATCTATACCGTTTCAGAAAAGCGACTTCCAGTTTGGAAGTCGCTTTTTTTCTTCTGATTTATCCGGTATTTCAGGTACAAAAAGGATTGTTTTCAATGTGTAGTTTTAGCCAAAGTCATAACCAACATGAAAACAACTGCCTTATTTCTTTTACTGTTCATTGCCTCTAGCCTACATTCGCAATACCAGGTGGGACACATGAGCCTGAATTTCAAAGATGCTTCCCGCAGTGGTGGCTATGCCATCAGTGGCGGCATCCAAATGCCCGGCTCTGGCCGCGACATCGGTACGGAAATCTACTACCCGGCATCGGCGGCGGGCAATAATGTGGCAGTAGCTACAGGTACCTTTCCCGTTATTGTGCTCGGTCATGGCTTCGCCATGGATTGGTCGAGTTACGATAACATCTATAACAAACTGGCTTCTACAGGTTACATTGTGGCTTTGCCCCGCACCGAAGGCAGTTTGTCGCCTACACACGCCGATTTTGGCGCCGACCTTAGGCTGCTCGGATCGCTTCTTCAAAGCCTCAATACCTCAACAGTAACCGGTACAACCAGTTTCAATGGCAAGCTGAGTTCTAAAACAGCCATTGGCGGGCATAGCATGGGTGCGGGTTGTTCTTTCCTGGCCGCGGCGTCTAATACAACACTTACTTGCCTTTTCAACTTCGCCGCAGCTACTACCAATCCCTCGTCTATTTCGTCGGCATCACTCACTACGGTGCCTACGCTGATGGTTTCCGGTCAGCGCGATTGCGTAGCCGACACCACAGTTCAAAACAGCCACTATGCCGCCTTGGCTTCGGGTAAGAAATTTCATGTCATTGTAAAAGATGTTACCCATTGTGATTTTGGCAA
>DAIUED010000420.1:0-3058 GCA_036845295.1 Bacteroidota bacterium | reverse complement strand
AGGGCTTCGCCTTCGCGTACCATGCCATCAAAGTCGGTGGCAATCACTTCTGCGCTTACATCGCCGGTTGTGATCTTGCAGATGTCCACGTAGTGTTTCAAAATGTTGTCTTGTCCTTTGATGCCTTCTTTGGCCATCAGCGAAGGGTTCGTGGTTACGCCATCAAGTACGCCCAGGTCCTGGGCTTCTTTGATTTGCGCTAAGTTTGCAGTGTCGATAAAAAATTTCATTGCTGTGTTTTTGTGTGGTTTTGCTTGTAAAAATATCCCTTTTTTAATTATCGGCAGTCAAAAAAAACAATTTCCTGCCGGATTGTGTATTTTTGTGTGTAAATTTAAAACAAGCTAAGCGATCAGAAAGCCTTGTTCGCCGATTGTTTATAGTTTACAGGCAATGCAAAGGTAAATGACAGCCAAAAAAAAGATAGTTGTATTCAGCGGCGCAGGAATGAGCGCCGAAAGTGGGATCAAGACGTTTCGCGATAGCGGTGGTTTGTGGGAAGAATACAAAATAGAAGACGTAGCAACTTTCACGGCCTGGACTAAAAATAAAAAGTTGGTACTCGACTTTTATAATCAAAGGCGCAAGCAGGTGATGGAAGCGAAGCCAAATGCGGCGCACGAGGCCGTTGCGGCTCTTCAGCAGGAGTTTGATGTACAGGTTATTACCCAAAATATCGACGATTTGCACGAGCGGGCCGGAAGCCGCAAAGTACTTCACTTGCACGGTGAGATCATGAAAAGCCGTAGTATTGAGAGTGGTAAAACCTACCCCATAGAACATTGGGAGCTGAAAATAGGCGACCTTTGCGAAGAAGGTGCGCAATTGCGGCCACATATTGTTTGGTTTGGCGAGGCTGTACCTGAAATGATAAAAGCCGAAGAGCTGACGCGCGAAGCGGATATTTTTGTGACCATCGGCACCTCTCTTAACGTTTATCCGGCAGCCAATCTCATTCACGTTGTAGAACCCGACGTTCCAAAATTCCTGATAGATCCTGGTGATTTTAACCTCGATTACCTTCGTAACCTGACACAAATTAAAGCCAAAGCGGTAGAAGGGATGGAGATCCTGATGAAAAAACTTCACGCGTATGCATGAGTCTTTCTCACATTCTGCGATCGTTTAAATTTTTTAATAATAACACATGAGTAGCACACAATCCACAGTTAAATGCCCTAACTGCAAGCACGAATTTCAATTGGGCGATGCCATATCGGCCGAGATCGAAGGAAAAATACGCGCCCGTTACCTGGAACGTTACAACAAAGACCAGAAAGACCTCGAGGATAAGAAACGTGCCATGGAGCTGAAGGAGGAGGAAATGAAAAAGCGCTTGGAAGACCAGGAACGCATAGTTGCCGAAAAAGTGAAATTGCAAAAAGAAGTGCTCGAACAAGAAGCCATTAAAAAAGCGGCTTCGGAAATGCACCTTCAGATGGAGTTGCTTAGCAGGGAATTGAATGAAAAGGCGCATAAGCTGAAAGAAAGCCAGGAGAAAGAGCTCGAATACCTGAAAAAAGAAAAGGAAATAAAAACGAAAGAAGCAGAACTGGAGTTAACGGTGCAGAAAAAGTTGCAGGCAGAGCGGGAGCAATACACCGAGCAGCTGCGGCGCCAGGAGCAGGAGCGCCAGTCGCTGAAAGAAAAAGAACACCAGATGCAACTGCTGGAGTTGAAAAAGCAGCTTGATGCACAGAAAAAACTAACCGAGGAGATGGTGCGGCGTCAGGAGCAGGGCTCTATGCAATTGCAGGGCGAAGTTCACGAAATAGCACTCGAAGATCTTTTACGAAGCACGTTCCCATTTGATACGGTGGATGAAGTAGGGAAGGGCGTTAAAGGCGCTGATGCCATACATGTGATCAGGAACTCACTGGGACAAACTTGCGGCAAGATCATCTATGAAAGTAAGCGGACCAAGGCCTTCAGCAATGACTGGATCGATAAACTCAAGCACGATATGCGTAATACGCAAGCCGATTTAGCAGTGATTGTTACTGAAACCATGCCTAAAGATATGGACCGGTTCGGCATGCGCGAGGGCGTGTGGATATGTTCTTTTGCCGAGGCCAAGTCACTGGCCTTTGTGTTACGAGACAGTCTCATTAAGATATATGCTGCGCAGGCAAGCCAGGAAAACAAAGGCGATAAAATGAGCATGTTATATGCCTACCTTACCGGTGTGGAATTTAAACAGCAAATCGAGGCAATTGTTGAAGGCTTTACCGAATTGCAGGATGGCATACAGCGCGAAAAAAACGCGATGGCGAAAATATGGAAGGAGCGCGAAAAGCAACTGGAAAAGGTATTGCTGAATACGACCAATTTCTACGGATCTGTAAAGGGTATTGCGGGCAACTCCATTGCCGATATCAAAAAACTGGAATTAGGCGAATAGCGCTTTATGAACTCGTTCCTTTTAGCATGGCATATATGGCCATAGCTTGTGCATGGGTGAGTTCGAATTCAGCTTTGAGCCAATCGGTAATCTGCGAACCGCGGATGCCAGTGCTGATGTGGCCGTTCTGCATGAACCGTTTTTTTTCGGCCAGGTTCCGGAAGTCTTCAAGCGTTTTACCCGTTTTGATGCGGATGTTGGTAAGATAGGCCTGGAATGACATGGTATTACGTTTTACCTGGTGAAATCAATTTCTGTGCCTCGTCGCGCCAATTCCTTTTTTCGGTATGCCTGACAGTATCCAGGTCTTTCAGTGTGCTAAGGTAACGAAGAAGCAGTAGCAATTCGTTGTCGTTTATCCCGCCGAGGTATTCTGCGGGATAAATTGCATTACCGTAATTGTGTATGCATTTGCGTGGTGTATCGTCAATGATAAGCATGCGCTCTTTGCTATAACCAAGCCGGCGTACCTTATCCAGCCGTTTCACATAATCGTAATGGGAAAAGGGATCGTGAAACCCGAACTCGTCGAGCAAGCGGTAATCCGGCTTGTAAGTGCAACGCGAGCGGCCCCACACAAAACGAAGCGGATAGTCCGAAGGAAAGATCTCTTTCACAACCAAAGCCACGTAATCGTCGGAAGCCGATGACCATACC
>DAIUED010000419.1:0-3078 GCA_036845295.1 Bacteroidota bacterium | reverse complement strand
AATAGCGAGTCTTGTTTTTAAACGTCACATCATCGTTTTGCAATTCTGCCAGGTAAAGTTGGTCAGGATCCAGGTTATTGAATTCAAAACGCCCTTTGGCATCCGTCACAGTCGAATCCACACGCTGCAGCGACGCGTTGAGCAGAAATACGCGGACGTTAGCAGCCGGCTCGTTTGTATTCTTAGTCATCAGTACCGTTCCGTCGATGCGGGCGAGTTTGCATCTGTAAACAAAACTGTACACATCGTCTTTGCCAACGCCGCCGCTGCGGTTTGAGGACACAAAGCCTGTGGAATCATTTGTAAAACTGATACCAAAATCATCGGCGCTGCTGTTCAGGTTCAAGCCTTCGTTCCGTTTCAGCACCCACACATTGTTATAGAGCCTGGCAGAAAAAATATCCAAACCACCAAAGCCCGGAAGCCCGTTCGATGAAAAAAACAAAATGCCGTCTTTCCGTATATATGGGAACATTTCGTCTCCACTCGTGTTGATATCCGGACCTAAGTTTACCGGTTTATCCCAAGCGGTGCCGTTTTTGCGGCACATCCATATATCTTTTCCTCCCAAACCGCCCGGCATGTCTGAAGCAAAAAACAGCGTATTACCATCTGCACTCAGGCTTGCATGTGCGCATGAATAGCTATCTGAGTTATAGGGGAAGGCTTCCGGTTTCGACCAACTCTTTCCTTTTTTTGTAAGGCTGTATAATTTGGCATAATTCACAAAATCCTTATCTGTCTTACGCTGGTAGGTAACGCGCGTCAGATACATTACCTGGCCATCAGCCGAAAACGCAACAGGGCCATCATGATAACTGGTATTTACCACTTTCGAGAACGAGCGCGCTTTTCCACATTTTCCTTTTTCAAGTTTTGAATACAATACACTCAGGTAGGGCATACCATTGAGATCGTTCCTGGTGTATTCTACCATATCCATTTGTTTCTCGCCGGTAAACACGATCCTGTTTCCCTGTTCGACAGCGCAGAACTCAGATCGTGCGGTATTTATGCCACTTAAATTCTCGAGCATGTATTCCTGCGGCCTGCTTGCAAAATAACCAGCCTCGATACACGATTTCAAGGCGTGTTGCGCTTTTGCGTCTTGCACATGACCAGCAAGATAGCGCTCAAACTGAATCTGGGCATCCGCATAGCGCTGCAGGCTTTTCAGCACCATACCATAAAAGTAATGCGTTTCAGCAGACACCTCCCCGAGGGCGATAGCGGCCTCGTAATGTCCTGCCGCTTTCGCATATTCATTGAGCATGCGATAACAATCTGCCAGTTTTAAATGATTTGCTTTGCGCGAGGTTGCGTCGCCTTTGCGGATCAACTTCTCGTATTTTGGAATCGCCCTGTAATATTCGGCTTTTGCGTATAACCGGTCGGCGGTGCTGTTTTGACAAATGCCTGCCAGGCACATCAAAAGCAAAAATAAGATATAGCAAAAAGATTTGATCACGCGTTATAAAAATCTGGGGGACAAGGTTTTATTTTTTACATTTCTGAAATCGAAACCTATCATGATTTCGTGAGAGATACCCAATCCGCGGCCTTTGCCCATGCCCGAGTCGTAGCTGTAACCAATCCTCAGGTTCTCGGTGGCATACACCTGAATCAAAGCACCGGCACCATAACCGCTTCTAACGAAAGTGCCCAGCCAAAGGCGTTGGAAAAGCAGGAAATTCAGGTTTAGATCCATAGAGCCTACACCCTTTACCATGCGAAGCATAAGCGAAGGGCTGAACACCAATGATTCGCTTAGCCTGAAAGCCTTACCGGCTGTCAAAAAAGAATGTGGGACCAGCACATAAGAAGCATTCAGAGCCTGGGTTTGCCCCGAAGCAGCAGTTATCGTGTAATCTTTAGTATAAAGACGGGCACCATTGAGGTGTGTACTGCTCAGCCCGATAAAAAAAGAATTACCACGAAGGTAAAGCCCTGCATCCAGATCGAGCGCACTGCGATTGATCGTTGATAAACCGGCGGCAGATGCCTCGTTGACATCTTTATAATTTACTTTATTGAAATCAAAACGGTAGTTGATATATCCCGCACGCAAGCCAAACGACAATTTAAGGCGATTGCTTAGCTTCATGATATATGCGAAATTCCCATAAATGCCCGTGGTGCTTTTGGCGCCTATCTGGTCTGAAAGAGCATTCAAACCAATACCGAGCTTATTGTTAAGTACAGGCCCGTGTGCAGTAAATGCAAATGTTGCTGGCGCTCCCGGGAAATTCACCCACTGCTTTCGCATATCGGCTATCACAGTAATTGCATCGCGCGCACCTGCATAAGCAGGATTTACCGTCAACTGATTGAACTGGTATAACGAAAACTGCGGATCCTGCTGTGCATTCAGAAAGCCGCAACAAAAAAGCAATAAGCCGATAAAAAACACATATACTCTTCCCTTGGTCATCATCGCTTAGTTGTTTAACGTTAATTCCAGCCAACCTTTCAGCGGCGCAGTGCCGTTGCCGAGGTCGATGATGTAAAAATAGGTACCAGCAGGCACAATCGTCTGCGACGAACCGGCGGTGCCACGCCAGGCCTGGCTAACATTATCGTAATTTTTGACTACGGCCAGCCGTTGCCCCCAACGGTTATAAATCTCGACGGTGTTGGCAGGGAACTGGGTAATGTTCTCAATATAAAAAACATCGTTCACACCATCGCCGTCAGGCGAAAAACCATTGTAAACCGTTACCACGCAAGGCTCGGCACTACCATTCACGACCAAATCTTTCAGCAGCACCGTATCACCAGGTGCAGCACTTCCGGAAGCTGTGTACTCCATCACTACCATTACCGAATAGCTGCCTGCTGCCAGGTTGCTCACCGTCGAACATGTATTAGCCCCGCCACAGAACGTAGCGTTGCTCCAATAATAGCGAATGGCGAAGTCAGAAGCCTTCACCCCGGGCGGAAGATTTGCCTCGACGCGAATCGTTCCATCGGCTTTATCGGCGCAACTCGCGGGTGTCATGAATGCGCTTGCCGTCAGCCCAAATTCCCCTACCATCTCGGGCTGTAAAAATCCTTGTGTTACTACCTGACTATCATTTT
>DAIUED010000418.1:0-3082 GCA_036845295.1 Bacteroidota bacterium | reverse complement strand
CTGTTTATAGCGGATGCGTATATCAAATTTACGTTCGCCCTCATATTTTGTTGACGCCGTTTTTCCGCCGATTGCCATTTCTATAACGGCCTCTGCATCGGCTTTTGTAACGCCATAAATAGCCATTTTCTCTTCGTCCAGCTGCACGGCCATTTCAGGTTGGCCCAGGTTTCTTAAAATGCCTACATCTTTTATGCCCTCTACGTTTTGTATCTGCGCAATCACCTGGTTGGCAATTTCATCGAGAGTATTGAGGTCGTCACCATAAATTTTTACCGCATTCGAGGCATTCATGCCGGCTACCGCTTCCGCTACATTGTCAATAATAGGTTGCGAGTAATTGTAATTGATGCCCTGGTAGTTTTTAAGCCGTTTGTCCATTTCTTCCACCAGGTCGTCCATCGAAATTTTTCGACTCCACTCTTCTTTCGGTTTCAAGTTCACTTGCATTTGCACGTAATAAAAGCCGCTTGGATCGGTTCCATCGTTGCTCCGCCCAACTTGCGATAGCACGCCGTTTACCTCAGGGAATGCGTTAAGTTCCTTGCGGAGTGTTGTAACCATTTTCACGGTTTCATTCAACGAGGTACTCATCGGTAGTTTAGCTTCCACCCATAGGGCACCTTCGTTCAGCGGCGGCAAAAATTCGGAACCTAGCCAGCGGGTAGAGAAAATAGTTAACAAAAAGCACACCGCCGATATAAGGATCGACAGTCTCTTATGACGGAATGTCCAGTTAAAGCCTTTGCTGACGGTATTGTTGATGAATGTGATAAAAAAGTTATGTTTTTCTTTTACATTTTTGTTAAGTAAGATAGAACTCAATACTGGAACAAGCGTGAGGGTGAAGATAAGTGCCCCTAGCAATGCAAAGCCTAGTGTGTAGGCCAGGGGAGAAAACATTTTGCCTTCTACTTTCTGGAAAGCGAAAATGGGAAGAAGGGCCGAAATGATAATCAGCTTCGAGAAAAATATCGCTTTCCCCATGTCGGTTCCGGTTTTTTTAATGAGGCTCATTTTCGCCAAACGGTTGAACCGTTCCATCCCTTCCTGCGCGGCTTTGTGGTCGAGCGCCACAAAAATGCCTTCTACCATCACGACGGCACCGTCGATGATAATGCCGAAATCAACGGCACCCAACGACAAGAGATTCGCACTCATGCCTTTAAGTTTCAGGCACAGGAACGCAAACAACAAGGATAAAGGAATGATGATGGACACGATTACCGTTGTGCGCCAGTCGGCCATGAAAATAAAGACAATTACCGTTACCAGGATGATGCCTTCCAGTAAATTGTGCATAACCGTTTTGGTACAATAGCTCATGAGGTTATCGCGGTCGTAGAACGTTTCCATTTTTACATCCGCCGGAAGAACTTTGGTATTCAATTCTTCTATTTTTGCTTTTACACGCCCAAGTACTTCGCTTGGATTTTCCCCTTTGCGCATCACCACAATGCCCTCCACGGCATCGTCATTGTCGTTGAGACCAACCTGACCCACGCGCGGCATGCTGCTTACCACCACGCTGGCGACGTTTTTTACCAGTAGCGGGTTCCCGTTGTACGTATCTACAATCGTATTTTCAATGTCCTCTATCGTGTTATATAAGCCGATACCACGTACT
The DNA here is from genome assembly GCA_036845295.1 of Bacteroidota bacterium. Classification (GTDB taxonomy): domain Bacteria; phylum Bacteroidota; class Bacteroidia; order B-17B0; family Aurantibacillaceae; genus UBA4416. Next base: position 1,455 of record DAIUED010000418.1, on the reverse strand, counting down.
ACGTACGCCTGTCCGTTTTTTTCGATGACATCGCCACCAACGTTCAAATTCGATTTCGAGATGGCTGTGTATAGTTCCAACGGAGTAAGGTCATACTTTTGAAGTTTTACCGGATCGATAGAGATCTCGTAGGTTTTTTCCTGCCCACCAAATGCAACGACATCGGCCACACCAGGGACGGCCCTTAGCTGCCTGTCGATCGTCCAGTTCTGGATAGTCAGCAGGTCGCGCGTATCGCGTTGAGGACTTTCAAGCGTGTATCGAAATATTTCACCCGTTGGCCCGTAAGGCGGTTGAACATCCGGATCCACGCCTTCGGGTAATTGTACCGTTCGAAGCTGATTGTTTACCTGTTGACGTGCAAAAAAGTCATCAACATCATCATCGAAAATAATTTTGATTACCGATAAACCAAACATCGTAATGCTCCTCACATTTGTTTTACGCTGCACACTGTTCATCGCAATTTCGATCGGCGTCGTAACAAATCGCTCAATTTCCTCCGCGCTGCGTCCGTTCCACTCAGTTACAACAATAATTTGCGTGTTCGTTACGTCCGGAAAGGCCTCAATAGGAATATTGATGTAGCTGATGACGCCACTGATCACAAGAATAGCCACCCAGAAAAAAGTGAAAAACTTGTTTTTTAAAGAAAAAGCCAGAATGCCTTTGATAAACTTGTTCATAGTAATACGGTATGCCGGGCTACTGATAAGGCCCGAAATGAATAGCTCAAAAAATTAGTCGTTCAGGGCGTCGTAAACCAGCAGCCCGTTTTTAGAAATTACTTTTTCGCCCGCCGCCAGGCCATCGAGAATATAGGCGATATCGCCAACCTGGCTGTAAACGTGAACTTTTCGTGTTTCGATGTTGTTGCGGTCTTTAAAAACCATGACCCAATTCTTACTCTTGTCGAAAATTACCGCGGAGGCTGGTACGGCAATGAGTTTACGGTTATCATTATACCGTACGATAACTGTAGCGTTCATCTCGGGTTTTAGCCTGAAGTCGAGATTAGGAATACGTACCCGCACTTTCATCGCTTTGGTTTCCGGGTCGATGGTGTTAAATATCTTATCGATTTTCCCCATGTATTTATCATCGGGAAAGCTCAACGTTGTGACTTCGGCATCATAACCGATCTGTACTTTAGAAATATCGCTTTCGTTGACGTTCGCCAACGCCCAAACCTCATTAATTTCAGCTATCGAGAATAAAGCGTCCGACTTGTCTGTTCGCAATTGCTCATTCTGATTGATGTTTTTCTGGACAATAAATCCGCTCATCGGAGCCGTTATATTCAACACAGAGCCAGATTGTAAGTTATAAATGCCATATACTTCGTTGATGCGAGACAACTCCGCTTTGGCTTTTTCGAGTTCACGTTCCGCAGCCAAAACATCTTTTTCGGTTGCCAGCTTGCCAGCATACATATCTTTGGCTACTTGTAAGTTT
>DAIUED010000417.1:0-3090 GCA_036845295.1 Bacteroidota bacterium | reverse complement strand
AACGCATTGTGGTGAAAATCCCGATGATCAAAGACGGCCTCAAAGCCATCAAATACTTTAGCGAAAAAGGAATTAAAACCAATTGCACGCTTGTATTTTCTGCAGGCCAGGCACTATTGGCTGCTAAAGCCGGGGCTACTTATGTATCGCCTTTCGTAGGACGCCTCGACGACATTAGCCAGGACGGCATGGACCTTATCGACGATATCCGCATGATTTACGATAACTACGCCTACGACACACAGATCCTTGCTGCGTCTATCCGCCACCCGCTGCACATCATCCAATGCGCCAAACTGGGCGCTGATGTGATCACCGCTCCGCTAAGCGCTATTTCTGCCCTGCTCAACCACCCGTTGACAGACAAAGGCCTGGCGCAGTTCCTGGCAGATGCAAAGAAATAAAATGGGCGGTCATTCATTCATAAAAAAAGAGCTTCGTTAAACGAAGCTCTTTTTTTGGATAAAATACCAGGCTACATAAATCCCAGCTTATAGTGCACGACTTTCTTAGTGTCGAAAAATTCCTCTTCAAAATAATCTCTGAGGTCGTAAAACGTCGCTTTCTCGTAATGCTTGCCGAACTCTTCGCGCAGGTCGCCGCCTTTGAGGTATAAAATCCCATTCGGCAAGTCGTTGAAATTTTCTTTTAGTACTTTCTTATAGATCCAGTTGTAAAATTCAGGAAACTCGGTGACAGCACGGCTCACGATAAAGTGATAACGGTCGTTGATCTTTTCGGCACGCTCGTGTTGTGCAGTGAGGTTCGTGAGGCCAAGTCCTTTAGCCACTTCCTCTACTACCTTGATCTTTTTACCGATCGAATCCACCAGGTGGAAGCTGCTTTCCGGGAACATCACTGCCAGGGGAATTCCAGGAAAGCCTCCGCCTGTACCCACATCCAACACCTTGGTACCGGGCTTAAATGCCATGACCTTGGCAATGCCCAGTGAGTGCAGGACGTGTCGTTCGAAGAGCAGATCGATGTCTTTGCGGGAAATCACATTGATCTGCGCGTTCCAATGCAAATAAAGGTCGTACATCGCCTCAAATTGTTCCTGTTGCCTGCTGTCAAGCGCAGGGAAATATTTCAAAATCAGATCGGGCTTCACGGCTTCTTATAATTTATTTTCCTGGTTCTTAAGAATGTTATATAAAAACTCACGCGCACGGAAGAGCTGGGCTTTTACGGTGCCCACAGGCAAATCGAGTTTGGCGGCGATCTCCTCATAACTCAGTTCCTCGTAGTAGCGCATTTTCACCAACTCGCGGTAGCGTGGTTTCAGTTTTTCCACCACGTCACGCAACAATTCTACCTTTTGTTTTTTGATGATATTTTGTTCCGGATCCAGGTTCTGCGACTTTATGTTCTTCGAAAATTCCTGACCCTCATCGTTCTCCATTTTGGTGTCGAGCGAGAGCGAACTGTTTTTCTTTTTATTTCTCAGAAAGTCGATGGCGTTGTTACTGGCAATCTTAAAAAGCCAGGTACTAAAGGCATAAGTAGGCGTATATTGATCGAGCCGTTTGAATGCCCGGCCAAATGCTTCAATGGTCAGGTCTTCCGCGTCATCTTTATTATTGCACATCCGCAGCATCGTGAAATAAACCGATTCGCGGTAGCGGTGAAGCAACTCTGCGTAGGCTTTCTGATCGCCATGCCGCAGCGCCTGCTGGATCAGTTTATAGTCATAAACCGCTTTGGTAGTTAATTTATCAGATGGATCTAACTCTTCCATTTATTTGGCTTATGCAATGCTTTACTGAGGTGAAACAGCGGATAGATCAACAAGAGGATAAACTCATAAAAGAAGGCCATTCCCCACAAATCCGGTTCGTTTAGCTGTTTCGATACTTTTCTAAAGATAATCATTTGAATGCACATTTTCAAGACCATGCCCGCCAGCGCGGCAATGAATGTGGCTTTGAAAAAGAGCAACACTGTAAAAAGCATGTAAAAGCCGTATTGCAGGGCATATCCCAAGCCAATCCTAAACCGGCTGCCGGCAGTGTAATGCGGTGCGGTTGTGAGGTGGCGTTGTTTCTGGCGTTTCCAGGCCGCAAAGGTTTTTTTGGCAACCGAATAGGTAATGGCGCCATGGTCCACACAAACAGCCGTATTATCTGCTGTACAGGCATCGTTGATGAAAAGATCGTCATCGCCCGACTCAATATGGTAGTGCTTGGAAAAACCTTTTTTCTTGTAAAAGAGACTTTTTTTATAGGCCAGGTTGCGGCCAACGCCCATGTAGGCTTTTCCTTTTACCGCTGCCGACAGGTAATTGGCGGCAATCAGGAAAGCGTCGAAACGGATAAGACGGTTCAAAAAACCGGCTTCCTTCTTATAGGCACCGTAACCCAGCACAATATCCCGTGAAGACGTAAATTGACCGGCCATGCCTGCCAACCACTGCTCTCCCGCAGGGAAGCAATCGGCATCGGTAAACAACAAGTGTTCGTATTTCGCACCCTTAATGCCCACCAACACGGCAAATTTCTTACCATGCTTATAGTAGTCGTCTTCCTTGATATTTACTTTTTTAAGGTTTGGGAAAATTTTCGCAAACTCATCAATAACATTTTCCGTGTTATCGATTGAGCAATCGTTTACCACAATCACTTCAAACTCCGGATAATCCTGTACTAACACCTTCGGTAAAAACTCGGTCAGGTTATCGTCTTCATTGCGCGCGCAAATAATCACTGACACTGGCACCTGTTTATCGCCCGAGGCCACGGTGCCGGTGAAAGTGCCCACCGGTAACACATGAAGCAGGTAATGGAGAATGATGCCGGCAAACGACACGCAAAAAGCAATCAACAAGAGCTCACAGAGCCCAACCTCAACAAAGCCGGGAAAATACATACCAACAAAAATAGCACCGATTAACCAGCTTAATAACTGTATATTTGCATTTATTAAACAAAGAAATTAACAATGCTCGCAGGAATAAAAGCCGTTATTTTCGATATGGACGGTGTGATCATCGACTCCGAACCCCTCTGGCGCCAGGTAATGATCCGGAGTTTTACCGAAGCGGGTATTCCGTTCACAGACCATGATTGCCGGATTACCACCGGCCTGCGTTTC
>DAIUED010000416.1:0-3149 GCA_036845295.1 Bacteroidota bacterium | reverse complement strand
TTGGGCGGAACCATCGGCAGGAAATCAAGCGACCAGCGTTTCCAGTCTTCACTATAGTCTTCGGGTGCCTTTAAGGTGCAAAAGTGTCCGAATGTCCAGCTGATCAGGTAACCATTGCCCTCGTAAAACCCGTCGCGTCGGGCAGTAGCGCCCAGTATGCGGGCAATCTCTTTTCCTACGCTGGGTTTTTCGGCAATGCAGAGTTTCACGGTTCTTGAAGAAATGGAACCGTAAATATTCTAAAAAAATAGCTTAAGCGGCATCTATCAGTCTTGTAGTTTTCAAAATGTTTTCCAATGCCTGGTAGAGCTTGTCGAGGTCGTGTTTGGTGTTGAATGCCTGGATTGAATACCGGAGGAAACACTGGTTCTCGTGGCGCATAACCGGCACCTCGATTTGGTAATCGGAAAACAACAGACGTTGGAGTTTTTCCGGTTCGTTGGTGCGCAACGGTATGCTGATCATTTGCCCGATAAATTCGTCGGTTAGCGGAGCAAGCGGCTGGCTATTCAGCAACGCGAAAAAGCGTGGAGCCTCTTCCGTGGCGAGCTGGCGGCATTCGGCGGCGCGTTTTTCCCAGTGATGGGTTTTCATAAATTCCAGGGCTTGTGGCACCGTGAGAAAAGCCGAAATGTCTCTCGTTCCCTGCAATTCATGGTAATCCTGAAACTGGGAGCCGGATGGCATCACGCTTTCGTAACCCCAACTTACCACCAACGGATCAACCCAGGCTTGGTTTGCCTTATTGACATACAGGAACGAACAGCCTTTGGGCGTCATCATCCATTTATGGCAAGCACCGGTATAAATATCGACTTGTAGCTCGTTAAGGTTCAAAGGAATATGTCCTGGAACGTGCGCGCCATCCACAATAGTCAGCAGTCCTTTTTCTTTGGCTTGCTTGCAAAGTTCTTTTACCGGAAGAATAAGGGCGGTGGCACTGGTGATCTGCCCGATAAACACCACTTTGGTACGTGGGCTGAGTCCTTTCCAAAACTCTTCCAGGAACTGTTCTTTGCTGCTTAACGGGAGCGTGATCGGCTGCCGGACGTATCTGGCGCCTGTTTGTTTGCAGTAGTGATTCCAGGTGCGGTCCATGGCGCCGTACTCCATGTTGGTGCTTAAAATCTCGTCGCCCGGTGATAGCCTCAGGCTTTTGGTAATGATGTTGATGGCATAGGAGGGATTGGGTGTAAACACCAGGTCGTCTTCGTGGCAATGTATGTAGCTTCCAAGTGCTTTTCGTGAAGTCTTCAGGTAATGGGTGCTATTGACGGCAATAAATTGCACAGGTTCGGTTTCCAGCTCAAGCTGGAATTTTTGATAGGTTTCAAATACCGGTTTGGCACAGGCGCCGAACGAGCCGAAATTGAGGTAAGTGATCGCTGGATCGAGCAAAAATGCATCTTTGATGTTCATGGGTATAGCGTTATGGTATCGGCAAAAAACAATTGCCTTTCGTTGATTTTAGCAAAAGTTAATAAATTTAATCCTAATCGGCAGAAAAGCCAAAAACCAAACGCATGGGCTGTGCGTAAATTGTTACGTGAAGCCCGGGCTTTGGATCAAACTTTGCAAGGCTTTTTATGTTTAACTATTATCCTACAATGTACAAGATGAAACACACCTCATTCATTTCACGATCTGGTAGCAGGCACGCTTTTTTCATGAGCCTGTTGTTTTTACTCATCGGGTGTTACACGACCCGTTGCCAGACAGCCGACAATACCAAAAACAAAGCAACCATTCAACCAAACGGAACTATGAAACTGAACAAACTCACTAAGGAGGAGGAGCGCGTTATCGTGAACAAAGGCACGGAGCGCGCTTTTACCGGCGAATACACTTATAACTTCGAAAAAGGCACTTACATCTGCCGCCAATGCAATGCACCACTGTATAAATCCGATGCCAAGTTCCATTCGGGCTGTGGCTGGCCGAGCTTCGACGACGAGATCCCTGGCGCAGTGAAGAAATCGCCGGATATCGACGGTCGCCGTACCGAGATTACCTGTGCGACTTGCGGCGGCCACCTTGGCCATGTATTTTATGGCGAGGGACTGACCGATAAAGACACACGGCACTGTGTGAACTCTATTTCGATGGTCTTTGTGCCGGATCAGAAAACAACCGCTGAAAATACTTCGTCGGCCAAAACCACCGAAAAAGCCATTTTTGCAGGCGGCTGTTTCTGGGGTGTAGAGTATTATTTCCAAAATGCCAAAGGCGTGTTAAAGACAACCGTGGGTTATACCGGCGGGCACAAAGACAATCCAACGTACCGGGAAGTATGCAGTCACACCACCGGACATATCGAAGCCCTTGAGGTAGAGTTCGATCCGTCGCAAACGAGTTACGAAACCCTGGCCAAATTATTTTTTGAGATCCACGATCCAACCCAAACCAACGGGCAGGGAAATGACATCGGCGAGCAGTACCTGTCGGTGATCTTCTATGAGAACGATGCGCAGAAAAAAACAGCGGAAGATTTGATCAATATCCTCAAATTAAAAGGGTATAAAGTGGCTACGCAATTGCGCAGGGCCACAAAATTCTGGCCTGCCGAGGAGTACCATCAGCAGTATTACGAAAAAGAGGGCGGAACACCTTATTGCCACCGAAGGGTAAGTCGTTTCTAACACAAAAGGAAGCTGTTTGGCTTCCTTTTTTTATGATTCATTCTTGAAACTGTTTTCCTTCCGGATCAGTGCATCCAGTTCTTCCAGTTTTTTGCACCAGTACTCGGTGCCGCCGCGGTTATACAAGTCATCGACCAGCTTGAAGTGCGATGGCTCCGGCGCAATTGCGGCAAGATCCTGGCGCAACAGGCAAAATGCTTGTTGATTGCAGGACAGGTTTAGCGCCAGATGTTTTTTGTACATGCCCAGTTTTTCGTATTCTTTGGTGTAAATGCCTTCGCTGTCCCAGCTGCCTTTAGCCAGTTCTTCGATCCCTGATGGAAATTCGATCTCAAGTTGCAGGTTGTTATCTTCACACCGCGTTACCCGCAGAACGCCCTTGGATCGGTACCACACCAGGACAATCGCCACGATGCCAATGACGAAAAGCACAAGGCCAAAGGGAAGAAAGCCACGCAGGAAAAGTTTGTCGCCGAAAGCGGCGTTGACACCATTGATCAGCAAGTAGCC
>DAIUED010000415.1:1395-3169 GCA_036845295.1 Bacteroidota bacterium | reverse complement strand
AATTGGGGCAATGAACAACGAGAATTTATCGTTTGGTTTATAGTCGAGACCGATGGCCGTAACCAGGTAGCCTGGTGCCATGAAGCGGGAAATATAAACCGAATCATTCGGGTAGTTGAAACCTTCTGTAAATTGCGTTTTGAAATCGGCTAAGGCAGTGTAGTACCATTTTTTGAACGCCTGGCGGCCGTATTTGGAAGTAATTTGGATCTTATCGTCGGTTTTCCACCAGTTTTTGTTGGTACCTTGCTTGATCACACCGTAGCCCAAATCTACGCTGTTATCCCAGGTTACTCGTCCTTTTTTGTAGCGAGCATAGCCAGAAATGATGCCGCCAAATGAAATGGAGTTACTACCACCAGCAGCCCAGTTGGTAAGCGATACCTGTTGACCACTGACAGATATAACGCCACCGAATTTCCAGTTTTTAGCACTATCGACCGATAAGCCTTTGATTTTTTCGGCCTCCAGTTGTAACTTGGCTGCCTCATCTTTTCGAACGTCCTGTGCTAATGCCGATATCCCGATAGAAATGAGGGCCACAAGAAATGTTACGTGTTTTTTCATAAAAAGTGTTGAATTTTTTCCGCAAAGCTAAGCGAAAACAATCTTTATGCCAAAAATTAACACGTGTTTAGTTTCCTTGAATTTTCGAGTATTTGGTAGAATTGGTCGGGTTTACCTTGGTTAAATTCTCCAAAGCCTTGTTTTTTTCGTCGGGGAGCCCTTTTGAGAAGATATTTACCAGTTCGTCGGCTTTTGCATTAAAAAATAATTCCATGATAAAAGATGCCGGGCGATCATTATAAACCCTCACGAGCAGGTCGGTCGAGTTCAAAATGGCTTTACGTCCGTCGTCGGCTTTATCGCTCATGATGTCCAGACCGTTGCGGTGATATTGATACAGGCACTCCCTGATGGGCTGAAACACAGGCTGAAGAGCATTTTCAACGATCCAGTAACGGTTTTTGTTGCTTTCAAACGATTTCCATCCCGTCTCACCGGCCGATTGTGCATTGGAAACGATAGTTTGTGCTTTCTGGTAATATTCCGTTCCTCCTAGTTTAGAAAACGTGTCGTAATCATTGGCAATAATGATGTAAGCATAATAAGCCAATACCGAGGTGAGGTTGTTCGCATAGGTGTTGATGTTGAATTCCAGTTGTTGGTACTGGCCGTATTTAAACGTGAAATTCTCGTCGAAATAATTAAAAACCGGTGAGTTATAAGAGCTTTTAAACACCGGACGGCGGCTTTGTACCTGTATGGTCGCCTGGTAGTCGTCGGTTCCGAGTTTGTTGGTTACGTTAATCAAAATAGAGCAATCGATGCGTTCGTTGGTGGTATAGTTGTCCCGCGTCCATTTGGTGTTGTTCATGAACTCGAAAATGGCTTTCTGCAACTGTTCGAAGATCACTTTCTCTTGCGTGCCTTGTACCTGGTTGGAGTTCACACTTACCTGGCAATTCAGTTCCTGTGCCGTTCCCTGGCGCAGTATAAGAACGCCCATCAACAATAAAAAATACTTATGCATCCTGTTGTAATAGTTTGATTGCAAACTCAGCGATGTCTTTCGCCACGTCCTGCTTACTTTTTAACTCAAAATTAGTGATTTTATTGTGTTTATCAATGATGGCAACGCGGTTGGTATCGGTACCAAAACCAGCACCGGTTTCTACGGCCGAATTGGCAACGATAAAGTCGAGGTTTTTCTTGCGGATCTTTTCCTGGGCGTAAGCGATAACCTTATCGGTTTCGAGGGCAAAACCGCCCA
>DAIUED010000415.1:0-1385 GCA_036845295.1 Bacteroidota bacterium | reverse complement strand
AGCTGATGTTTTTTTTGGTTCCCGAGGGTTTCCAGGATATCGGTTGTTTTCACCAGGTTTAGTACCAGGCCGGCATCCTGTTTTTTGATCTTGGACGTCGCTGCGGTTTCAGGCCTGTAGTCGGCTACGGCCGCCGAAAGCACCGCAATATCTGCGTTCGGAAAAAAACGAACGCATGCCTCAAACATGTCTTCGGCACTTTCTACACGCGTCACCGTTACGTTCTTTTCTTTTGGCCACTCGTGCGAAGGTCCCAACACCAGGTCAACATCGGCGCCGGCTTTGGCAAATGCATCAGCGAGCGCTACACCCATTTTTCCGGAAGAGCGGTTGCCAATGAATCGCACCGGGTCGATGGCTTCATAGGTTGGTCCGGCATTGATCAGCACGCGTTTGCCGCTGAGAGGAAGGTTAACGTGCAAGGCCTGTTTCACAAATGCAACGATATGTTCCGGCTCGGCCATGCGCCCTTCACCATGAAGACCACTGGCCAGTTCGCCATTTTCAGCAGGTATTACCAGGTTGCCGTTGCGGCGCAGCAATTCGAGGTTATTAGCGGTAGTAGGATGTAAGTACATGTCGAGATCCATAGCTGGCGCTACAAATACCTTGCTTCGCGCCGAAAGGTAACACGCAGTAACGATATTGTCGCACAAACCATGCGCAAATTTGGCCAGGCTATTGGCTGTAAGCGGTGCCACAATCATCGCGTCGGCCCATTCCGCCAGCGCCACATGGTTGTTCCAATTATTGTTAGCATCAAAAAAGCCGGTTATTACTTCCTGCTTGCTTAGCACCGAAAGCGTGCGTGCGGTTACAAACTCCGTTGCTGCATCTGTCATGACTACTTTCACGGAGGCGCCTTCTTTAATGAGCAGGCGCACCAGGTTGGCGCATTTGTAGGCGGCAATCCCACCGGTAATTCCCAACAGTATATGTTTATGTTTTAATGTCATCATACCGAAATCAGGTTCGGGATTTTTTTAGTCTTTTGCCGAAACCGGCACCAATGCAGTGGCCGTTAAATAACACAAAAACCCAAATACCAGGCGTATTTGGGTTTAAGACGGTTCTGGCCGTAGTTAGTCTTTTACCGGATTACGGTAGTACGTTTTGTCTTCCAGAAATTCCTGAACGGCAATCAGGGATGGTTTCGGGAGTTTCTCATAAAATTTGGAAATCTCGATCTGCTCGCGGTTTTCGAAAATCTCTTCGAGGTTATCAGAATGGCTCGCAAATTCAGCTAACTTAGAAGACAACTCTTCTTTCATTTCGGAGCTGATCTGGTTGGCGCGCTTGGAGATGATGGCTACTGCCTCGTAAATGTTGCCTGTAGGGCCGTCAAATTTCCTGATGTCGCGGGTTACCGTGCTCGATTCTGCGTT
>DAIUED010000414.1:0-3181 GCA_036845295.1 Bacteroidota bacterium | reverse complement strand
ATGGCTATTTTCTACTGCGTCACCGGCTTCCACAATCTGCACCGAAAAACCGCCAACCTGGCTTACCTCCCGCCAGGCATCTATGTGGAACTTCCCTTTCGCTTCGGGCCAAAACGCCTGTATATGCGGCACAAGATCAGCCAACTTCCGCCCTATGCCAAAGAAAATATCATGTTGTTCGGTATAACGGCCTTTGGGGCGGCAACCCACCAATACCATAAAAAGTTTAAGATCACTCATCGTACACGAATCTACAAAAAGCACCGGAGATGGCATTAGTTTTTAATTAACGGATTGGAATACCTTAACACCATCGCCCATGCGTTTGATCAGCATTAAACTTCATAGCATCCTCGATTACCTTTTCGGCATCTTCCTGATTCTTTCGCCATGGATTTTCCTGTTTGACAAGGATGCGTTTGCCGCCGGCTCGCCAATTGCCTGTGGCATTGTCTTACTGGCTTATAGCCTGTTTACTAATTACAATTACAGCCTGGTCAAATTCATTCCTGTGCGTTATCACCTGCTATTGGATATGAGCCTGGGATTCGTACTTGGCATTTCGCCCTGGATCTTCCATTTTTCAGAAACTATTTACATTCCTCACGTCTTCTTTGGGGCGGTTATTATTCTGTTGCCTCTCAACACAAATCGCGATCCGCTGTTTAATAAGGCGCAGATGCGCGGGTAATGCCGTGCGGGAAATAAAAAAGCCGCTACAGAATACTGTAACGGCTTTTTTGTCGCTGTAAGCGCTTATTTCAATTTGAAAGCAGCTTTTACTTTCGACACATAATCGAGTTTCTCCCAGGTAAACAACTCCACTTTCACAGATTTTGTTTTTCCGTCGGGCGACTTGAATGTTTTGGTAACAACCTCATTTTTACGTCCCATGTGTCCGTAAGCAGCAGTTTCGCTGTACATCGGCGTGCGCAGTTTCAGGCGCTGCTCGATGAAGTAAGGACGCATATCGAACACTTTCTGAACAACTTTAGCAATTTCGCCGTCAGTCATTTTCACTTTGGCTGTGCCATACGTATCGATGAAAATGCCCATTGGCTGTGCAACACCAATAGCATAAGATACCTGAACCAATACTTCGTCGCAAACACCAGCAGCCACCAGATTTTTGGCGATATGACGGGTAGCGTAAGCAGCAGAACGGTCAACCTTGCTTGGATCTTTTCCGGAAAACGCACCACCACCGTGAGCGCCTTTTCCGCCATACGTATCTACAATGATTTTACGGCCTGTCAAACCGGTATCACCGTGCGGACCACCAATCACAAATTTACCGGTTGGGTTAATGTGGTAGTTGATCTTGCTGTTGAACAAGTGAGCATATTTCGGATAATTCTTTTTCACGCGCGGAATAAGCACTTCCACGATGTCTTTTTTGATTTTCGCGAGCATTTTCGGCTCCGTATCGAAATCATCGTGCTGTGTAGAAACAACGATCGCATCAATGCGCACCGGTTGGTTGTTATCGTCGTACTCCAATGTTACCTGTGATTTAGCATCCGGGCGAAGGTATTTGATGGCTTTGTTCTCGCGACGCAATGCTGCCAGCTCAAGCAGAATGGCATGCGCCAGATCGAGTGCCAACGGCATGTAGTTCGCCGTTTCGTTGGTAGCGTAGCCGAACATCATGCCCTGGTCGCCGGCACCTTGCTCTTCTTTTTTCTTACGGTCAACACCCTGGTTGATATCTGCCGATTGTTCATGAATAGCGGAGAGAATACCACAAGAATTGGCTTCAAACATGTATTCGGATTTGGTATAACCGATCTTGCGGATCACTTCACGTGCAATTTCCTGCACATCGAGGTATGCTTTCGATTTCACCTCGCCGGCAAGTACCACCTGCCCTGTTGTTACCAATGTTTCGCAGGCTACTTTACTGTTAGGGTCAAAAGCCAGGAAGTTGTCGATTAATGCGTCTGAAATTTGGTCGGCAACCTTGTCCGGATGGCCTTCTGATACTGATTCGGAGGTGAAAAGATATCCCATTGTTTAGTTGTTGATTTATATACGTTGTTTGAATTAGTGATTTAAGGGGCGGTTATGCCTCACGAACTTCGAATTCGTAAAATTCCATGATCTGGTTGCAGAGCAGCTTTTTACAGGCGTCGTCGATCTTTGCAGAAGCGGCCTCTTTACTTGGCGCTTCGATCTCGAGCGTGATGTGTTTTCCGATACGGATGTTTTCAATTTCCGGAAGACCAAGATTTTTCATGGATCCTGTAACGGCCTTCCCCTGTGGGTCGAGTAATGCTTTAAGCGGCATTACATTGATGTCTGCAAAATATTTCATGCGTTTGATTAAATTGTGTGTTTGTACATGTGCAGCTGCCGGAAAGTGTAATGCATTGCCAGGCGGGCTGTTTCATGGTTTTTATCTGGTTACAAAGCGCAACAAATGTAAAGGTTTGTATTGGGATTAAAAATAATGTTTTGAACAATGACTAACAAGAATAAGCCCATAAAAAAGCCTTACCCTGCATGGCAGGATAAGGCTTCGCTAGTGTATGGATTAGTTAACCTTATACATCCAATGCATCACATCTTCAGCTTTTCCTTTGCGGATGTTGCGTAATGTTTCGTCAACTTTGGTTGAGAATTTACGATCCTCTACTGCTGGCAGCGCATAGTAATCGTCTTTGTAGCCAATGCCGATGATCTGGGCAATGGTTGCCGCGGTTCCTACGCCAAAGGCTTCCTGGAGCGTCCCATTGGCATGCGCTTCCAGGATCTCGCTGATGGATATTTTCCGTTCTTCCACTGGCATTCCCCAATGGCGGGCCAATGCGAGCACGCTGTCGCGCGTGATGCCGGCCAGGATGGTATCACCAAGAGCTGGAGTTACCACTTTACCGTCAATCACAAACATCAGGTTCATGGTGCCGGATTCTTCGAGGAACGAGTGCGTTTTGCCGTCGGTCCAGATCACCTGCTGAAACCCTTTTTGTTGGGCCAATTTGGTAGGATACAGGCTCCGGCCGTAGTTGCCGGCCGCTTTCACAAAACCTACGCCACCCTCAACCGCACGAATGTAACTGGTTTCGATAAGTACTTTGATCGGCTCGGCATAATACTTACCCGCCGGGCAGGTAATAATGATGAATTTATACGTATCGCTGGCTTTTACGCCAATGGCTTCGTCGGTGGCGATAAGGAACGG
>DAIUED010000413.1:2302-3191 GCA_036845295.1 Bacteroidota bacterium | reverse complement strand
GATAGTCTTTCTATCATCGGTAGCAACCGCATCGACACTGCCGGCGACCTATACATGATCGATGTAAATAGCATTGCCAAACCCGAAAATCAACGCAAAAAACGCCTGCTCGATGTGGGTTTGAGCGTGTTGATCCTTGCGTCGAGCCCGGTGCTGTTTTTTATACAGGAAAAGCGTTCGCGTTACTTCCTCAACTGCTTTGCCGTACTGTTCGGCTTTTATTCGTGGGTGGGCTATGGCAAAGGCACCGACAAATCGTTACCTAGCCTCAAGCGCCCGGTGTTATCGCCCGACATGCTTTCATCAGCACCCCTCGATGCCGACAAGATCAAATTACTGAACCTTCGCTATGCCAAGGATTACCGGCCGGAAAAAGACCTGGTGATCGTTTGGAAATGCATCCGGAAATTAGGTTACTGAAATGAACAACTTTGCCTGCCTTGCAGAGGAGTAGCTCACTACTTCACCACGCTGAACATCTTACTCAGCGAACCATTTTCTCCGTCGCTCAAAAGAACGATGTAAGTGCCTTCGGCGAGACCAGCCGTTGCGATGCTTATGTTATTGTCGCCGCTTTGCGAAGGGTATAGGTTCGTGAACACAGTCCGCCCCATCATGTCTTTTACAGTCACCGAAACCGTTTGCGGTGATGATACACTGTATTGCAGGGTTGTGGATGCCGATGCCGGATTGGGGTACAGTCTGGCAGACAGGATGGATGAGGCCACTTCGTGAATGCCAACGGTGATGCAGTTGTTGGTGCAACTGCAGTAAGTTGTGGTAGAGGCAATCGTTCCGATATTGGCATCGATGCCACCAACAGGATGTCCGGCGTCGCATAGATCGATGAAGCTGGTGGCGCTGCCAATGCTGCCGCTATTGCTGGAAG
>DAIUED010000413.1:0-2292 GCA_036845295.1 Bacteroidota bacterium | reverse complement strand
GCAATGTTGAAACCGCCGCAGCTCGAGCTAGGTCCGAGAATGGTGGAACTGTTTGACCAGTTGCGGCCCACCGTTACCATACACTTGGTGGTATAGCTCGAATTGTTGCCATTGTAGAAGTCGCGCGAAACCGACATGTTCTTGTTATTGATGAACACGCTGTTGTAGCCGTTTGCAAAGTCGTTGGTAATCGACAAGTTGCCGTTATTGATGCAGGTACTTCCCCAGCCGTTGGCTAGTCCGTCGTGTACCGTGATGTTCCCGTTGTTGGTAAAATCGCCGATGGAGTCGTAGATAACGTTAGACGTAAGCGTGCCGTTATTAATGCTCAGGGCGTGATCGGCCGTTGCAAAGGCCTTGTTGATCTGTGTGCCGTTGTTAAGGTACCTGGCGCTGGTGCTGATCACCAGGAAGCTGTCGGCGTCGAGCATGGCTTCATTCGTAAACGAACCTGCGGAAGATACCGTCAGGTTATTGATAGTGATCGTACCTGTATTTACAAGCGTGCCGCCTGCTACCCACACATTGGTGGAATTGATCAGGCCCTGGTTGCAGATCTTGCCGCCGGCCAGCACCGTAATGAGTCCGCTCACCGTACCGGTAGGCGTGATGCACAGCGTTTGGCCGTTGGACACCAGTTGGTTGGCCGAACTGGCGTTGGAAATGGTCGTGCTGCAGGAGCCGCATTGGGCTTGCAGCTGTGTCATGCCCGCTACGAGGGCAACAGCTAAGGTGAAGTAACGTTTAATCATCATATCCGGGTTTGAGTGTATTTTAAAATCCAAGCATGCTGCGCACCTGTTTCAGCTTTTCCCGTGCCATGGCGCGGGCTTTATCTTCGCCAACGCTCAGCTCTTTTTCAAGCAGCGCCGTATTGTTCATCAGTTCATTGTAACGGCTGCGTGGCTTCGCAAATTTGTCCAGAATCAGTTCGTAAAGCGCTGTTTTGGCGTGGCCGTAGCCATAACCGCCGTTGATGAAATTGTTGCGCATTTCCGCCGTCTGCTCGGTCGTAGCAATGAGCTTGTAGATGTTGTAAATGTTGTTTGTGTCAGGGTCTTTTGGTTCCTCCAGCGTTTTTGCATCCGTTACGATGCCCATCACGGCTTTTTTCAGCTCTTTTTCCGGAAGAAAAATATTGATGAAGTTGTTTCGCGATTTGCTCATTTTTTCGCCATCGGTTCCCGGCACGATCATTACATTTTCGTCGGTCTTACCCTGCGGCAAAACAAAAACGTCTTGCCCATACTGATGGTTGAATTTAGAAGCAATATCGCGTGCAATTTCGATGTGTTGCAGTTGGTCTTTTCCCACAGGCACAAATTCGGCATCGTACAAAATAATATCGGCGGCCATGAGTACGGGGTAAGTAAACAAGCCAGCATTCACGTCGCTCAGCCGGTCGGCTTTGTCTTTAAACGAATGCGCATTGGCCAGCATCGGGTAGGGCGTAAAACAATTAAGGTACCAGGTAAGCTCACACACCTCAGGGATCCGGCTCTGGCGATAAAGCATGTTTTTATCGGTATCGAAATCGAAAGCCAGCCAGGTAGCAGCAACAGCATTCACATCGTGTACGCGTTGTGCGGCGTCTTTTTTGGTGGTTAATGAATGGAGGTCGGCAATGAAGAACAAGGATTCGTTTTTAGGGTCTTCGCTGAGCCTGATGGCCGGTAAAACCGCACCCAATATATTGCCGAGATGCGGAATATTGGTGCTTTGGATGCCGGTAAGAATACGTGACATAATAAAAAATAATGGTGTTAAATGGCTGAATGAAATGAATTACTGAAACATGCATAAAAACACGCTTCACCAACGCACAACGCCGCCAGCCGCTCTATATACCTTTGATGATCCCATCTTTCTGGTTCCTGATAAAACTCACGATCTGGTTGCGTACCGCCGTATTCTCTATTTCCTGATCGATGATCTCAAGGGCATTCGTCATGTTATGACCGCGCACAAAAATAAGGCGGTAGATATCTTCAATCTGGCGGATCACGTCTTTGTCGAAACCGCGGCGTCCGAGGCCGATTGTATTTACCCCGATGAATTGCAAGGGTTCACGTGCACACCTTACAAAAGGCGGTACACTTTTGCGGATCTGCGAAAAGCCGGCCACAAAGCTATGGGCTCCAACGGTAATGAACTGCTGGGTGCCACACATGCCTTCGATAATAGCAAAGTCTTCAACCGTAATATGTCCTGAAAGGCCCACGCTGTTGGCAATGATCACGTTGTTGCCAATGATGCAATCATGTGCTACATGAACATAAGCCATCAGCAGGC
>DAIUED010000412.1:0-3196 GCA_036845295.1 Bacteroidota bacterium | reverse complement strand
TAATACTGATACCTTTGCGGCATGAGCGATTACCCGAAAATGACCTTGCAGAACGGCAAAGAGCTGCCGGTTTTGCGTTTTCATCCCTGGATTTTTTCAGGGGCCGTGAAGCAACAGGATCCGTCACTAAAAGATGGAGACATTATGGAAGTGTATTCTGCCAAACAGCAATTCCTGGGTATGGCCCAATACCAGAAAGGAAGCATCACCGGGCGCATCATTTCATTCAGCAAACAAAAGATCAATATCGATTTTTGGACTAAAAAAATTACCAGGGCCTACGAATACCGCAAATTTTTGAACCTGGAAGGCAATCCGCAAACGAATGTTTACCGCCTGTTATTCGGAGAAGGCGACGGCGCACCGGGTTTGATCATGGATTACTATGACGGGCACGTAGTGTTTCAGGCTCATAGTATTGGTATGCACCTGTGCCGTACCGACATTACCGAAGCGCTGAAGCAGGTTTACGGCAGCCGGCTCAAATCGGTGTACGATAAGAGCTCGGAGACGCTCCCGGTCAATTATGCGGCAGGTCTTACTAACGAATACCTTTACGGTAGCTGCAACGAGGAATTAGTGGTGCTTGAGAACGGCGTGAAATTTTACATTGACTTTATCACAGGGCAAAAAACCGGTTTTTTCATCGACCAGCGCGAAAACCGGGCATTACTGGGATCGTATAGCAAAGGAAAACGTGTGCTGAATACGTTTTCGTACACCGGCGGGTTTTCGATGTATGCCGGTCAGGCAGGGTGCGAGGTCGTACATTCGGTAGATTCGAGCGCTAAAGCCATTGAACTGTGTAATAAAAATGCGGCATTGAACGGGATCTCCAATCACGAAGGCTTTGCTGTCGATACGTTTGATTACCTGAAAGATCATGGCAAGAATTACGACATCATCATCCTCGATCCGCCGGCTTTTGCCAAAAGCCGCGATGTGTCGCATAATGCGGTAATCGGCTATAAACGCCTCAATCAGATGGCTTTGCAGAATATCAAGAAAGGCGGTATTCTGTTTACGTTTTCCTGCTCCGGAGTCATTGATAAGAAGCTATTCTACAATACCGTTACTGCTGCGGCTATTGAGTCGCGCCGGAATATGAAATTACTGCACACACTTTCGCAGCCTGCCGATCACGTGATCACGCCCAATTTCCCGGAAGGTGAATATTTGAAAGGCCTGGCGTTTTATGTAGAGTAGGCAGTTATCCTGCGCTGGTGTCGCTCTTCCCTGAAAACAACCGTTGCCCTTAATGACTGGGAAAGTGACGGATTATTCGTTAAATTCGTTTTTTCAGAATATCTTATGAATCCTATTATTGAAGTAAAGCACATCCATAAGCAATATGCCAACCATGTGGCGCTGGATGACGTGAGCCTGGCCATTGCGCCGCAGAAAATATTCGGCTTACTTGGCCCTAACGGAGCCGGTAAGACTTCCCTCATCCGTATCATCAACCAAATTACCGGCCCCGACAAAGGCGAAGTGTTTTTTCAGGGTGCCAGGTTGTCGCCAGAGCATGTTGATTACATCGGCTATCTGCCAGAGGAGCGCGGGTTGTATAAGAAAATGGCGGTAGGTGAGCAGGCGATGTACCTTGCTCAACTCAAAGGTTTGAAAAAAAATGACGCCAAAGTCCGGTTAAAAGAATGGTTCCGTAAATTCGAGATCGATAGCTGGTGGGATAAGAAAATTGAAGAACTAAGCAAGGGCATGCAGCAAAAGGTGCAATTCATTGTAACCGTTCTGCACGAACCTAAATTGCTGATCCTCGATGAACCTTTCAGTGGGTTTGATCCCATCAATGCCCAGCTGATCAAAAAGGAAATACTGGAGTTACGGGAAAAAGGCGCTACCATTATTTTTTCGACCCACAACATGGGAAGTGTAGAAGAGCTGTGTGATGATATTGCGCTGATCAACAAATCGAAAAAGCTCCTCGACGGTTCTGTCAAAGAAATACGGAAAGCATTCCGCAGCAGTATTTATAACATTACGTTTAAAGGAAACCTGCTGGGCTTCACCAATGCTGTTTGGGCTGGGGCCGAATTCCTGGAAAAGAAATCGGACGACGATGTGCATACGGTTACCCTCAAATTGCTCCGCCAGAATAAACCGAACGATTTGTTGCAGGCTGTACTTAATTCGGGCGAGATCCTTTCGTTCCAAGAGGTGATTCCGTCGATGAACGACATTTTTATTTCTGTAGTGGAGCAGCGGCAAACGGCTAATACACAAAGTTCTTTTACCGAATAAGATTTAATGCATCAATCCTTTTACTATGAATAAGCTGTTTTTAATCATACAACGAGAATATTTTTCCAGGGTTAAGAAAAAGTCGTTTTTATTGATGACTATCCTTGGCCCTTTATTGATGGCGGGCGTCTTTGTTGTGCCTATCTGGCTTGCTATGCGTGATAAAACCGATCACCGCATTCTGGTACTTGATAAAACAGGAATCTTTATTGATAAACTCCCGGATTCCAAAACCATTAAATTTACCTATGGCGCCGAGTCGCTGCCCAGTGCCAAGGCCAAATTGAAAGACGGCCCTTTCGACCTCATCATGGTAATTGCCGGCGATCCGATCAATGCTGATCGTGCCGAGCCGTTTCTGTACTACGTGAAGCAACCTGGCATGAGTACCGAGCAATATATTTCCAACTCCATGGAAAATATTTTATTCGATTACCGGCTGCAGGGCGACAGCATCGATGTTTCCAAGATCGACCGGGCACGCCGTCCGGTGGAGATCCAAACGATTAAAGTGACCCAGGAAGGCAAAGACGAAAAAACAAATACCGACACCAACATGATCGTCGGATTTGTGTGCGCTATCATCATTTATTTTATGATTTTCCTGTATGGTTCGCAGGTTATGCGCGGTGTGATCGAGGAAAAAACCAACCGCATTGTGGAAGTGATGATCTCGTCGGTAAAACCTTTTCAGCTGATGCTTGGGAAGATCGTTGGGATAGCGCTCGTTGGGCTCACGCAGTTTATTTTGTGGATCCTGCTTACATTCCTGATCCAATCGACGGTGGTCAATGTGATGTTCAAGGATCAACTGGCCGATGTCGCGAAGCAAAACGCGCAGGTCGAAAAAGTGAACCGCAACGATCTGTCGGCGAATATTCCTTCCATGAAAAAAGTAAAATCGCCGAACGAAGTCATTGAGCGTATCAACGAG
>DAIUED010000411.1:0-3225 GCA_036845295.1 Bacteroidota bacterium | reverse complement strand
ATGGTGATCCGGGCGTCTTTTAGAACCGGCCTGTTGGCGGCCAGGGTAGTAAGAATAGCCAAGCATTGAAAACCGGCATGTCCTACAGCAAGAAAGCGGTCGTTGGGTTGCGTACAGAAAAAACGGTAAGAAATGCCCGGCAGGTGGTGTGACGTGAGTTCCGAAGAACCGAAAAGCACAGGAACCCTGGTTTTGAGAGCCACTGCCAGCGCACTTTCGTTGCTGATATCGTATGGGTAAAATTTATCGAAATTGTGAAACGTGTTCAGGGTATTGGCACTGAAACGGTTGGCAGTTGTGGCCGGCGGCATACCTGCCCCATTGTTTAAAAGCAGCACGCACAGCGCCAATCCAAGACCGAAGGGCAGAAGATGGAAGAGGCTGATATTTTTAAGAAAAGTTATCAATCGCAGGTATTCATGCATTAGACGATACTAAGAACGCTGTACCAACATTGACGCTAAAGTTCTTTTTGATGCGGTTTCGGTACCGTATCCGGGAATATCTATGGTAAAAAGCCGGGACTGTCTGCATCTTAACATGTATTTAGCGGTCAGGCCTGGATAACAAACACCAGATGGCGCCATTTGTTTAGTTCATTTTTCCAGCAATATAGGCCCTTATTTTTTCGGCGGTGCCAAAATTTTCGAGTGTAATCTCCGTGAACGGAATGGAAATGCCAAACTCGTCTTCCAGTGATGTGGCCAGGTCAACCACCAAAATCGAAGAAAGGATACCTGATTGGAACAATTCGTCGTTGTCGTTCACTTTCTTAAACGCTACTTCACGGATTTTTTCTTTAACAGTATCGATGGTTTCCTGCATGGTAAGTGCTTGTGTTTTTGGTGTTTGTATTAACAGCCTGCTATCAGCAAGTTTTGCCTGTAAATATACTAAAGAGTTTTTATATCGGTTATTAATACATATTTTTATACTGATTTAAAAGCCCTGTTCATGAGAGTTTGGTTAAGCTTCTTTTTGTTTTTCGCCACAACGGTCGTCGTTCGTGCGCAGGACTTTATTTTTACCATTTCCGGAAGCAAATTCCCCGCAAAAGTGGTAGAAGTAAATACGAATGATGTGAAGTACAAAGATTTTTCGAACCTCGAAGGCCCGACTTACGTTATCTCGAAACGCGAAGTGGTGCTGATCCGTTACAGTAATGGCTATGTTCAGATTATCAACGACAATCCGCCGGCCTTGCAACCAAAAACAGAAACTGAAAAGGCGGTGAAACTTCCTGAGAAAAAGCCGCTGAATTTGTATTACCTGAGCAAAAACATGATCTCTATCAACGCCCTGGCGCTGATGAATGGCGATCTTACCTTGCTTTACGATCGCGAGTTGCTCGACAGTCGCGTGTGCGTCACTGTGTTGGGTGGCTATAACTTCAACCCCAATACCGGGCCGTTGAATGCCGTAGTGAGAAGCTCCTGGCTGCAAAGTAAGAAAAACTACGATGCCGGACTCGGTATTAGCTTTATGCCGCGAAATACGCAACGCGCACAGTATTTTGTAGGCCTGCTCGGTAAATACATGTCCTTCAATTTCGAAGAAAATGAGATTATTAATAACCAATCGGTGCTGACAAAAAAAACCGGATCGCAGATAGCGGTAATGATAAACAACGGTTGGGTTTTCCGCATTACACCAACGCTTAATATGAAATTTTTTGCCGCTATTGGCCTTCCGTCATACAGCCATGCGCTTACCGACAATTCTCTTAAATCGATCCCAAAAGCCTACTTCGGCTATTGCTTCGGCTACCGGTTTTAAAAAACATTATGAAACTACTGCTGTCTTTTTTATCCATCCTATTTGTTTTTGCCACACAGCAGGCGAAAGCACAAGATCAGCTGTTTTTCCGCAAAGGCAGCCAGGTAAGCTGTAAGATACTGGCTATTTCCGAAAATACGATCAGTTACCGCGATACAGTAGAGGGCTCGCCGGTGATCACCGTTCCCAAAACAGATGTAATCCTGGCAGAATACAAGTCGGGGCAGGTGTATTTGTTCAGTTCCGAAAATGCCATTTCAGTTGTACCTGAGGTTATGGAAACCCGCCAGCAACGCAAAGAACGAAAGATGAAGGAATGGAAAGCAAAAGAAGAGCAACTGTCGGATAACATCCTTGGTTTCTATATTCCCGAATTACTTTTTGGGAGGTTCACGGTGTCGTTCGAACGCCTGCTCGCCAATAAATCGGTTGGCGTTACGGTTCCCCTTAGCCTTACTTACGATTCGTTCGGAACACTAGCACAGGCCAGCGCCAACTCATCGTCGGCCAATACGGGTACAACGGTAGCCTCGCCGGTAACACGTACCAAAGGTGTTAATTTTATAACGGGTTTGGATGTCAGTTACTATTATGATCTCAAACCCGAATTGAAATATTTTTTCGGACCTCGTATTCGTTACGGAACCGATCAGGTGTTGGGAGGCATTGAGGGTGTTAGTTTCCAATTGCAAAATGGTATTTTCAGAAGCCGCGGCCAGAAAATGACGAGTACGATAGGCATTGGTTTCGGCTTTGTAAAAGTGCTCGATTTCGGTTTCCCAACCAGTCGCGATCCAAAACAGGTTTATCCCTGGGGATCGTTCACCTGGCGGCTCGGGTTCAGATTATAACGCGCTTCGTAACCGGCGTTGCCTTGCAGTCCGCCGCTATGCACCATCAACACCCGTTCGTGGCTACCTATTTTGCCTTGTTTGATGAGGTCGAACACAGCATAACACAGTTTAGCGGTGTACACATAGTCTAACGGGATAGCAAAGTGATTTTCGAACCAGGTTTTGAAAGTCAGCAGTTCGGGTTTATGGCGCGCGTAGCCGCCGAAGTGGTAGTTGTTGAACACTTGCAGGCGTTCGTCATCCAGTAGCACCTCATATTTTAAAACATTAATGCCAGTAAGAGATTGATGTGCGCCAAGTGACGTCGCCATACCCCGAAAAGTGGTGCCAGTGCCATAAGCGCAAAAAATCGTGGTAAATGCATCGGTAGCGCTATTCAGGATCTCGCCACAGCCTTTTTCGCCCAGCAGATTGTCGCCACCTTCCGGAACGATGTATGCTTCCGGGAACTGCTGGCTCAGTTTTTCGAGAAATATCGGATCGGTTTTGTCGCGGTAGTCGATCCGGCTCAAGAACACCAGTTGCATGCCAAGCGCCTGGGCCTGCGCCAATGTATGGTTGCTTGATGCATCGCTGTCGCCGCGGATGATGCCGA
>DAIUED010000410.1:2406-3242 GCA_036845295.1 Bacteroidota bacterium | reverse complement strand
ACTGATTTAAGGCTGCCCGGAATGCTCACCGGCTGGCCGTTGGCATCGGTCACGATCTTGCCATTGATGGGATCGCCTTCGCGCTTCACACGACCGGCCTCGCGAACGTCGAATGCAATCGAGTTGGCGCGTCGGGTAGAGGTGGTGTTGAGATTGACGTTGTAGGCAACCAGGAAGTCGCGTGCGCCGATAACGGTAGCGCCGCGTTTGGCGTCGAATTCCGCCGGCCCGAAATCGGGTTTCCATTCCGGCAGGTGGATCTTTTTGAAAAAGCCTTCGTATTCGCCGGCGCGGATCACCGACAGGTTGCTGCGTTCTTTGTTTGCTTGTGCTGCTTCATAAAGGTAAACCGGTATTTGCAATTCTGTTCCAACGCGTTCGCCCAATTTTTTGGCCCATGCCGCCGTTTCTTCCATGCTGATGTTGGCAATGGGAATGAGCGGGCACACATCGGTTGCGCCCATGCGCGGATGCTCGCCTTTATGTTTGCTCATATCGATCAGTTCCCCCGCTTTGCGGATGGCGCGGAATGCGGCTTCGGTTACCGCCTGAGGATTGCCGACAAAGGTTACAACCGTCCGGTTGGTGGCTTTTCCGGGATCCACGTTCAGGAGACGGACGCCTTCAACAGATTCGATATCGTCGGTAATTTGTTTGATAACCGAAAGGTCGAGGCCTTCGGAAAAATTGGGAACGCATTCGATGAGTTGTTGCATAAGCATAAGGTTGAAAATCGTGCTAAAAATAAAGAAATAAAAGGATTGCCAAGGTTTTGTAAGCCGTTCTGATATGAAAATTAATTAACAAGCCAAGCTGTTCTGTGGCATTTGAGGAGG
>DAIUED010000410.1:0-2306 GCA_036845295.1 Bacteroidota bacterium | reverse complement strand
CAGCATTGTGGCGTGTCGCTTCGCGACCAGGCTTTTCGCTTCAATCTCCGCAGGAAACAGGCGGAGGATTTCCGCTGCAATCCTTCACGCTATAGAGTTGCGTGAGGGATCGTCGTGGAAAGCCCGGAGCCATGAGGTACGAAGGCGAGGACTTGCAACAGAGAGCCCGACGGCGCTGCCCTTTGTGCCGGCACGCCCAAAGCATTAGCGAACGAAAGAGTTTGGCAGAAAGTAACGTTATCTACATCAACACAATGCCTGTTGAATCATTGGCGTAAGCACATGAGGAGGCAGCATTGTGGCGTGTCGCTTCGCGACCAGGCTTTTCGCTTCAATCTCCGCAGGAGGCAGGCGGAGGATTTCCGCTGCAATCCTTCACGCGTATAGAGCTGCGTGAGGGATCGTCGTGGAAAGACCGGAGCCATGAGGCACGAATGGCGAGGACTTGCAACAGAGAGCCCGACGGCGCTGCCCTTTGCGGCGGCACGCCCAAAGCATTTAGCGAACGAAAGAGTTTGAAAAAAGATAAATTTTTTCGCCCTTGAGGTTTTTAGTAAATTTGAATACTTCGTTGAATCCAAACTCACATATTTTCATTTACGTTCAGAAAATCACGCCGCGCGTGAAATATATTTTTAACCTGCTGCTGAAAGACGGGCTGGGCCTTGAGTTTACCGTTACCAATAACGAAGACGATTACAAGCTGTTTGAGGGCTATAAGTTTTCATACAGCAAGCAGCCTATCGAGTCGGATTTTCATATTACCGCCTGCGACCTGATGTTTGAATCGGGCATCCGGGAACAGACGATACAAATGCATGTGCACGACGATTTTGTGAAGTATTTTTTCAAAACCTATCACAGTGCTTTGCCCTTCGATCTGTTTGCCGCTGCCTTTTACCTGGTGAGTCGCTACGAGGAGTACCTGCCATTTATTCCAGATGCGTTCAATCGCTTCGAGGCCGAGAATAGCCTGGCGTACCAGAACGATTTTCTCAGGATTCCACTGGTGAACGTATGGATAGCCGCTTTCGAAAAAATCCTGTTACGCAAATTTCATCATCTTTCGGTAACACACCATCGCTACTCATATGTATCGACGATTGATATCGACAATGCCTATAAATACAAACGAAAAGGCATTATGCGCTCATTGGGTGGATACATCAAATCGGTTGTAGAATTGGATAAGCATGATCTTATTGACCGTACTTCAGTGCTGTTGAAAAAAGAAAAAGACCCATTTGATTCTTACGATTACCAGCTGGAAATTCAGAAGAAATATGCGTTGAAAGTTATTTACTTTTACCTGTTGGGAGATTACGGTGTGAACGACAAAAATCATCCGTCGAATCACCGCAGTTTTCAGACGCTTATCAAACACCTGACCGATTATTCGACGCCGGGCATTCACCCATCTTTTGGTTCCAACGCCAAGGCAGGACAAGTAAAAACGGAGATCAATCGCCTGGCCCAGATCACGCACCGCGATATTTATCATTCGCGCCAGCATTTTTCGATGTTGAAATTCCCGGAGACTTATTTCAATTTGCTGGAGCTTGGCATTACCGACGATTATTCGATGGGCTATTCGCTCCATAATGGATTTCGCGCCAGTATCTGTAACCCGTTTTACTGGTACGATCTCGACGATGAAATTGAAACCGGGTTGCGCATCCATTCCTTTTGCCTCAGTGAGACTTCTTTGCGCTACAAAGACGGTGCGTTGCCTGATACGGCAGCCGATATTGCGGCACCACTGATTGCCGAAGTGAAAAAATACCAGGGCGAAATGATCACGATTTTTCATAATGATACCATGGGAACGGCACAGGAATGGAACGAATGGAAAGATCTGTATGAGGAAATTGTAAAACTCTGTATTTAAGACCGCTAACGATTGATCCTGATATACACGCATAACATCAGTCCTCGGGCTCAATACACGATTGATCTTGTATTCGGCACTGTGTTGGGAATTGCGTACCGGATCACGAATGACAGTGCTGAGTATGTAATGTCGGATTTGCCTAAGCTGGCTTATACCGTCGAGAACCTCAACAGTGGTATGTTCCTGGAATCGAGCAACTTGCTGTTTGAAGCCGATATGCGCAAGCAACGGCCGGTGAAGACCGGTGAATACAAAGGTTTCCCGATCTTTTTTCCTTGTGGCAGTACTTCCTGTTTGCCTTACGACCTCTTTGCCACCGTGTTTTACACGGCCACACGTTACGAAGAATACGTTGCGTCCGATAGTGATCGTCATGGACGCTTCGTTGGCGAAACCAGCCTCGAATACGGGCATA
>DAIUED010000409.1:0-3263 GCA_036845295.1 Bacteroidota bacterium | reverse complement strand
TTAGATCCGTAACTCAGGGCTTGCGTGTACAGGTTCTTGTTATCATCGCGGTTCAGAAAGCAGATCACCTGCGTGCTGTCGTAGTACATGGCAGGAGCCGGGCAAAACATGTATGGATTGAATTCAAGCTCGATGGTGTCGGCATTGAGCTGGCCTTTCAGGAGTTCGAGCACTGCTATTCGGGCAATGCGGTTTTCGGAAAAATGCGATTTGTTTTTCTTCTTCTTGCCGGTTTCCTTATCGAATGTTTTAACCACGTAGCCAACCAGAATGTACTGGCTTTCGGCCACCAGGGCACGTAGCGGCCGCGGTGGAATAGGATAGGCCATGGCGTTTTGCAGCAGACCTGTCAGAAATAGGATTAGCAAAAACAGTCGCATCACGGTATGGTTTTAGGTTAAAACAGTTTTGAACGCTTCGCTACTTACTTCATGTATTTGGCTTTTACTTCACTGTAAGTAGGTAAGTTGTTGTGATGCCATTTCATGATTACGGTGCCGTCTTTGATGAGGATCAACCCCGGATTGGAACGGATCATCGTTTTCAACACAATACCATCAGCATTGGCAAAGTCGTATAGCGCCTGGTGTTCGTGCTTGTACGTGTCAATACGTTTGGCATCGTTGGCCGTAAGGGCCAGCATGCCAACCTTATCGGCTGTAGCCAGTTTGTAAAGGTCATTGAGCTTGGCATGCAATGTTGGATCGTCATCGGTTTTGTCGAGATCGTAACATACCAGTAGAAATAGGTACTCCTTAACGTTGAGTACACTGTCGCGTATATCGGCACCATCGAGGGAGAGAATAGAAAAGTCCACGATTTTTGGCGCATTAACCGCGTCGTGTATAAGTACATTGTCGGTAGCTACCCATTTCCAGTTCAGGGTGTCCTGCCACGGGTAATTCTGCATGTTGAAGTGCTTCTGTTCGCCGGTTTTCAGGTTTTCGTAAATAAAGCCTGATTCATATTCGGCAGGTTTGTAGCCCGCCGGGGTTTCCATGTTTTTCTTAATGTTATCGCCGATCTTGTAAGCCCTGAAATCAAGCGGTGGCAGGTTGCGGTAGGCGTATATCGGGAATGCAAACGAAAGCACAATAGCAATAATAGTGAGCGAAGTAGTAATCAACGGTGTAAACAGTTCGTTAATGTTGTCGCGACCAGAAATCAGCAAGGTAATGAGGATGAGCAGGGCAACATCTTTCCAAAAACTCGTCCAGGGTTTCAATACCAGAAAATCGCCAAAGCAGCCGCAGGTAGTTACTTTGTTGAAACACGCCGAATAAAAAGTCAGGAACGTGAAAAAAGCAATCTGGGCAAAAAGTAAGCCCAAGGTTAGCCTAGCCTTGTAGCCAACCAACAACATAAAGCCCAATGCCATTTCGCTCACGCATAATACAACCGCCAGCGGCAGGGCAATGTGCGCAAAACTTTCGAAAATACCCAGGCCCGAGTCTGCTTTAAATACATCGAAGTATTCTTCGAGTTTATAGCTGAAGCCTACCGGATCGTTGGCTTTAATGAAACCTGAGAATATAAAAAGGCCACCAACGAGGAAACGGGCAATGTGTGTAATGATCGGGAATTTGCCGATAAAGCCCGAGCCGTTTACCAGTAATACCAATACGCCGAGCACGATGGCCAGCGTGGTTTTCGAAAAGCAGGGCGGACAAACATAGTAGAGCAGTGCCGCCAGGCCTAATGACCATATCAGGCGGAATAGTTTGGATGACAGGAATTTTTTCATACCGGTGTCTTGTAAAGTCTTTTTTACGATTTGATCCAAATTTACGATAAATAGCCCATTTTCGTTACAGTTTTTTGTTCTGCCCGAACAGCTTTTGAGTACACACCTGGCGCCAGCTGCTGACGACCCGTAAGCAATATCACAACTTTTTACTCCAAGTCTGTAGCGGTCTCGCTATTTGTGGTCGGTTAATAGTTCATCGTGATCCAAAACCCAGGCCGCGCAGAGCTTTTGCATTTGTGTCGATTATTTCTATCTTTAGCATCCTAAACCGGTTGGCATGAAAGCACTACGAACATTGACAATACTGGCAGGCGCAGTTTTTCTGCTGAATGCGTGTAACAAAAAACCAAAAGGCACACGCGGCGAAAATGAAGTATGGCTCGAATACAAATTGTTTGTGCCACAACAGCTCGTGGTAAAAGCCGGTACAACCGTTACCTTTACCAATAAGGATAATGCCAACCATACAGCTACCAGTTTCAGTGGACTGTTCGATAGCGGTAAGATCACCAGCGAAAATTCCTGGTCTTACACTTTCGACAAGCCGGGCACCTATAGCTTTTATTGCAATTACCATTCTACCAATACTTCCGAACAGGGTTACATTGTTGTGCAATGAGCATGGCTTTGTATTTTGCTTCATGACATAAAAAAGAAAGCTGCTTTTAAAGCAGCTTTCTTTTTGGGTAAGGGCGTGTTGATTAGTTTACTTTGCGGGCGCCTTGTTTTTTGATGGATTCCATTTCCACCTGCAGGTTGCGCAGCATGCTCATGATGCTTCCCACGTTGAGCTCTTCTTCCTTGTAATCGCTCATGTTGATGCAGCACGTGTACTCCCAGATCTCCAGCACATCTTTCAGGTTTACCTTATAAGGCTGGTAGATCTTATTATCGGAGTGGCACTCCATGAATCCTTTTTTCGTGTTGAGGTTAAAGATGCGCTTATACGAAAGGCCGTCGTCTTTAGTGACTACAATATAAGTGTGCCCGTTTTTTACATCTTCTACGCGGTCGAGGTATTTGGCTACCACAAACGAACCTTCGCGCACCGGCGGCATACTGTCGCCTTTGATGGGGAACGCACGGTGTTTGCCGGTAGGCAGGAATGGCAGTTTCATGCGGGGAAGACGTTCCATGTATTCCGGATCGGCGTAGCCTTTCAGATAGCCTGCGCTGGCTTTCATCGGTACAAGCTCCACAACGTCTTTTCCTTCTTCGTCTATCAGCACCGGGAACAACATCCTGTTTTTGCCTACTTTCATCAGGCCGTCGAGTGTTGTCTTGCTCAGGTCGCCACGTACCAGGGCATCTACAGCTACGTGGAAAAAATCGGAAATGGCAATGAGCAAGTCGATGGACGGTTCGTTGCGGTTTTCTTCGTAGGCGCCAAGGCGCGAACGTGTAATGCCGAGGCTCTCGGCCAACTGCTCCTGCGACAGGCCTTTTTGCAGGCGCAGGTATTTAAGATTGCTGAATACTTTACTCATGATTTCTTGAATGCTATGATTTGTAGCAC
>DAIUED010000408.1:0-3266 GCA_036845295.1 Bacteroidota bacterium | reverse complement strand
AGTTTGGCCGCATCGTAGCCAATATTCACTACCGGGAAGTCGTTGTACATCTTTTCCTGGAAATAACTTCCGGCAAGTGCTCTGCATCCATGCATGTCCCAGTTTGCAGTACGCACGTCGCATATCAGGTAGTCGTCTTTCCGGTTGTGAGCCAGCAGATCGGCGAGAAATGCTTTGTATTCGAGGTTGGTAATGCCTACATTACGAATAGCAAATCCGTCGAGGATCACCGGTTCGCCTGCGTGCACGGTTTTATAGGCTGGTATTTTGGTGTATAGGTTTTTGTCGAATTTTACAATAGCGGCAATCATTTGTTCCTTGATGCCTTTATAACGCAAGCGGTCTTTTTCCGTCAGTGCCGGAATGGCTTTTTCGAGGGGTTCTTTTTTTCTTGCAAGTTCTTTCGGAACATCCGTCACAACAGTATCATGCGCAGGTATTGTCGCCGCTAGCGGACGTTGGTGATCAAATGTGTCTGGTATTTTGGTATGTATTTCAGTGCCGGAAGCCGGTGGCATTGGTAAATTTGCTCCTTCTTCCGTAAACGTGGCGGAAACCGGTTTCCCTTTCTCAGCGTGCTGCACCGGACTATTCTGATGTTTCGAAAGTAAGTAGGCGCCTAAAATGCCCAATAATGTCATAATAATAAGGGCTCCGGCGATCAGCCCTGTTTTCCCCAATCCACCGGTTTTGGGGTTTAAGCGTGATAGCAGCTCCTGCTCGCGGGTAGGGTCGATCGGTGCCTGGTAGTCCTGGGAGAACACAAAGTCGGCATCTGGCGCACCTGCCGGGCTGCTGTTCCGGTCAAGGAACATATCCCGCATCAGTTTTTCCAGCTCTTGTTCGTTGATGGGTTGTTGGTTAGGCATCTTCATGGTTTTCCAGGCATTCGTTTACTTTATGAGTTATCACTTGTTTGGCGCGCAGGTGGTACACTTTCAATTGTTCGGGAGGTTTTCCTACGTAATTGGAAATGTCCGCATAAGAAAAATCCTGGGCTTTCATCAGCAATAAAATCCGTTTCCAGTCCTCTAGTTGATCCATCGCTTTTTTTAGGCATTTCATGTAGGCACTTTCGCTGGCAGGCTCCTGAATTTCGTGTTGTTTGTCGTGTGCGCTGCTAGCATGCGTATCGTTAAAATCCACGGTTTCGACACTATCCCGTTTCGCTGCTTTGTAATGGTTCCGCAGGTAGTTAATGAATACCTGGAAAACGAAAGCGCCAAATTTCTCTTCCGTTTCGAAAGTGTATTTATCGATAACGCTGATGATCTTATAAATGGTTTTATAAATTAATTCCCAGGCATCGTCTTCACTCACACTCCAGCGCTTCACTGCATAGCCGTACAGTTTTTTGCCGTAGCGGTTGTAAAGTAGGGCGATAGCCTGCTTGTCTTTTTTCTGTATGTCCTTTATCAAATCATTCATATAAAAGGAGGAGTACCATGAAGATCAATAAATGTAAGCAAATTCCCCATATAGCGTTGGGGTTGTCGGGTGTCTTAAAAGCTCGGGCAGCTCATCAGGCGGTATTTCGGTCGTTTGGATTTGCATGAAAAATTAAATTGCACGGATACTTCGTGTGAGCCGGCTGTATTGGCCGAGAGTTTGGAAACCGTCACGTCGTAGCTATAACCGATCTTCATGTGGTCGGTTTGTAAGCCCAGCAATACAATTACCGCATCTGAATTGCGGTACCAAAGGCCACCTACAAACATGTCTTTGATAAAGTACATGCCAAGGTTGAGTTGCGTAAAATTCTGTTGTTGCTGGAACAAAATATTGGGAGAGATAAATGATTCGCTTCCTTTTTCGAGTGGGATCATTGCACCGGCATGTCCTGTAATTTTAAGCGGCAATTTTGCGTTTCCCTGGAAACCTTCTTCGGGTTGGGTGAGGTGATGAACGGCAGCCCCCACAAAGTAGCGTTTGCTGTAGCCTAATACACCTGCCGAAAAATCGAGATTGGTTTTGGTTTGAGCCGGAATCTGTTCGTTGGTATTCCATACAAATCCACGGCGGGCATCGATCATATCACCAAAATTAAGTTTGGTACGGTCGAGTGATTTTTGGAAAAAGCCCGCCTGCAAACCGAATTTGAGGGAAAAATTGCGATTAGGGGATATCAAATAAGAATAAATTAAGCTGGCCTGTGTGGTATTCAGGGTGCCACGTGCCTGGTTGTCGCTGGTGACGATCAGGCCCAGA
Source organism: Bacteroidota bacterium (assembly GCA_036845295.1). GTDB lineage: Bacteria > Bacteroidota > Bacteroidia > B-17B0 > Aurantibacillaceae > UBA4416. Next base: position 1,058 of record DAIUED010000408.1, on the reverse strand, counting down.
CCACCACTGAGCGCATCCACATGCTGATCGTAAGATGCACTATAGGTTACAAAATTGCCACCCAGGTTCGGCCACTGGTTGCGGTAATTCAGGCATACCCTGGGGCAGCGCACATTACCCGCAAAAGCAGGGTTCAGGTACAAGGGATTGGCGTAGAATTGTGTAAACTGAGGATCCTGGGCTTTCAGCTCTTGGCTTAGCAACGACATAAAACACAGTGCTAAACTAAATTTGATAGAAGTAATTCTCATAGCGGTAGTGAAAAGGCGTTAGTGCCTCTCATTAAGCTATAACAAAAACAGGTTACAGCATCGCTTGGCTGAAGTTATCCGAAAGGCGATTGCATGGAAAATGGACCCTAAGTTGCTGTTTGTGAGGGTGTTTTTTTGAAAAGTCGGAAAGTGATCGTTGAACAGGCGATTCTTAAACCAGGAACGGATTGTTGGCCTTTTCGAAACCGATTGTCGTTGATGGACCATGCCCGCTGTAAACCTTCATCGCATCGCCAAGTGGGAATAATTTGTTTTTGATGGATGCAATGAGCGTGTTGTGGTCGCCTTTCGGTAGATCGGACCGCCCCACACTTCCGTAAAACAGCACATCGCCGCTTACCATAAATCCGTCTGCCAGGTTGTAAAAAGTGACATGTCCGGGCGAGTGTCCAGGCGTGTGGATCACCTGAAGTTCAGAATTTCCGAACCGGATGCAATCCCCTTCTTTCAGGTAAGTTTGTGGCATCGGGCTCGGATCCACGGGTAGGCCGTACATGGCGCCTGTATCCTGATGGCGTTCGATGAAAAACAGGTCGTCGCGGTGTACCTCCGGGAGTAAACCATAGGTGTCGTGTACGTATTTGTTCCCGTTGATATGATCAATATGCCCGTGAGTAAGCAACAGGCGAACGGGTTTTAACTTTTTTTCTGAAATAAACTGGCTGAGTTGCTGGTTCTCTGAGTTTGAGTTATTGCCGGGATCCACAATCAGGCATTCTCCGGTTTCGTCCCAAAGCAAATAGGTATTTTCCTGAAAAGGCCCAAAGGTAAAAGAGTGAAGCTGTA
>DAIUED010000407.1:0-3268 GCA_036845295.1 Bacteroidota bacterium | reverse complement strand
CCTTTGAATGTATCGCCCGGATTCGAGTTCGTGATCATTGATAAGTATATCAATTTCCTGGTTGAAACAAACGGTGGCCAGGCGGTTGGCGTCACTGAGTTCGTAACCCGAAGAAGGCAATACCACGCCATTTTCGATGTAGCCCGGAAAAACAAGAGATGTTCCATCCGCCGAAAGCACGCCGATGCCAAAGCCGCCGGCGTCCATCATGTTATTGATGATATCGTACACGGTTTTGTTAATAGCCTCTACCGACAAAAGCGAGGTGATGGTTTTTCCAAGATCGCTTAAAGTAACCAGGTCGTTGGATAATAACTCAAGCTGGTTGTTCTTTTGGCGAAGGAGTTCTTTTTCTTTTTCCATCTGCGCAATGCTTGCCTGCATTTCCACGCCTTTGAGTTTCTGCTTGTTTTTTTCGCTGAAATAGTCCTCTTTCAACGCGTAGTAACTCCTGAAGTGTTCGATGAACTTGGCCGTATTCGACTGTTTTTCATATAGCCTCGACAGGCATTCGTGTGTTTTGTACAGAACTTCTTTGGTATTGGTTTCTGCCGAAATATCGAGGGCTTTTTGCAGATGGGTAATGGCGTAATCGAGACGGTTAAGGCCAAGGAACAGGTCGCCGAGCTGGAAATGCGTTTCGGCAATGCCGGAGCGGAAATTGAGTTCTTCACGCAGTTTGAGGCATTCCCTGAATTGTTTTTCAGCATTGGCTGTATCTCCCGCCGCCAGGTAAATCCGGGCAAGCCCGTCGAGGGCGTATGCTTCCACGTGCTTCGATCCCACCGCGCGCGACACCTCGAGCGCTTGTTTTTTGAGACCGATAGCGCGCTGTACGTCCTGGAGATTCAGGTAGGCCGATCCTAAGCCATCGAGGATCCGGGCCAACAGATGTTTGTCGTTTTCCGGCTCCGCCAGTTCCAGCGCCTTACCAAGCGCCTCAATGGCTTTTTCGTTTTCGCCCGATGTATAATATACAGAGCCAATGCCATTTAGCGCATTGGCCTGGGCCAGCGCATTTCCTTGTTTTTCTGCGCCGGTGAGCATCTCGTGAGCATAACGCAAGGCATTGTTGTAATCGGCGAGATAGTAGTATGCACAGAAAATATGATAAAGCGCCTGGGCTTCGAACGTTTTCGGTAAGTTGGGAAGCGACAAGGCATCGAAAAGATCTTTTAGCGCATTGTCGTAATTTCCCAGCCAAACCTGGCAACACCCTCGTGCTGCAAGTGCGCCGGCCCTGACAGGCTCGTCGTTTGCAGTATGAAGAATGTCATTGGCAAGTTCAATGCCCGTTTGTGGTTGGCTTCGGCAAAGACCAAAAGCCTGGGCTACCAGCTTCTCTGCTTCTTGTGGATCAATCATGCGTTGGCCTGTGTCAGACATGGATCGGGGCGTTTAGGAATGTTCAAATTAGGAATTTAACTTTTTAAACGCAAAAAAATCGGTGTAAGTCATTTTTTGGACGTTAAAACCCGGAAATGCTTCCCCGGAATGTCTCAGGGAAAGCGACCTGCTTCCCGGAGAAACGGCTTTGCAATTGACTATAAAGCAGATAAAATTCCACTTACAAAAAACCACACATGGAGATAATGCGTATATTCATTAACGATAACTGTAAGTACCCTTTATGAATCTTTACCTCTCAATTCCTTTAATTTCCTGGGCTGCTGTTGCTGCCATCATGACCCTGGTGTTCTTTTGGGCACTACGCATTAAAAATTACGGTGTGGTGGATGTTTTCTGGGCGTTTAACTTTTTGGTTATCGCTGCCATTACCGGCATCATGGCTGATGGCTTTGGTCCGAGGAAATACATTGTTTGTGGTCTTGCAGCATTATGGAGTCTTCGCCTTGGCTTTTACCTCTCGCAGCGTGTATTGGGTCATCTTCACGAAGAAGAAGGACGCTATAAGCAACTCCGCACGGAATGGGGAACCGGGAAGTTTTTTGTGTTCTTTCAGATGCAAGCTTTGTCAAACGTCTTTTTAAGCATCCCGTTTTTCATCATTGCCCTCAACCCAGCCGGGTCGATGTCGGTACTGGAATATATGGGTGCCATTCTTTGGCTTATCTGCATCATCGGCGAGGGCCTGGCCGACTGGCAATTGCAACAGTTTAAAAAAGACCCACTCAACAAAGGCAAGGTTTGCCAGGCCGGATTGTGGAATTATTCCAGGCATCCGAATTATTTTTTTCAATTCTCAATTTGGGTAGCTGTATTTATATTCGCGCTTTCAAGTCCTTACGGCTGGCTGGCCATAGTTTGCCCGTTGTCTATTGGTTTCCTGATCTTTAAAGTTACTGGTATTCCAATGACGGAAGAGCAGGCCGTGCGTAGCAAAGGCGACGCCTACCGTGAATACCAGCGAACAACCAGCGTGTTTGTTCCCCTTCCGAAAAAAAAATAAAGCTGAACCAAGAGGCCTTTGGCTTGTTGTTCTCATGCGCCTTTTATCAATAACTTATGTGGTATCAATCTTTACTCGAACAAAACAAAATGCCCGATGCTCTGATCCGTCTCGGCATCCGGAGATTACTGAAGCAACGCCTTCGCGACGAACACAAAGGCAATACAGAGGCGCAACAGGCGCACCTGGCAGCACTGATCGAAGAACTCCGCGCAACACCTACCATTGCCATTAATACCCAGGAAGCCAACGAACAGCATTACGAAGTTCCCACCGAATTTTACACCTACTGCCTTGGGAAACACCTCAAATACAGCAGCGGCTATTGGAAAGCGGGAGTAACCGACATCGACACTTCCGAGAAAGACATGTTGGAGCTAACCTGCGCCCGTGCCGAATTGAAAGACGGGCAGGATGTGCTGGAATTGGGCTGCGGCTGGGGCTCTTTATCTTTGTTCATGGCAGCGGCATTTCCACGAAGCCGCTTTACGGTTGTTTCCAATTCGCGGACTCAAAAGCAATACATTGATGAACAGGCAAAGCTGCGCGGCATCAGCAACCTTAAGGTGATCACGTCCAACATCAATGAGTTCTCACTCGATCAATCTTTTGACCGAGTGGTGTCCGTGGAAATGTTTGAGCACATGCGCAATTATCAAAAGCTAATGGCGCTGGTGGCCGGCTTGCTAAAACCCGATGGAAAACTGTTCGTGCACATCTTCACGCACAAGGAATACGCCTATAAATTTGAAGTGGTAGATGACAGTGATTGGATGAGCCGCTATTTTTTCACCGGTGGAATCATGCCTAGCGATGATTTGCTGCTGTATTTCAGCGACGATCTTTGCATAGAGAAAC
>DAIUED010000406.1:249-3281 GCA_036845295.1 Bacteroidota bacterium | reverse complement strand
ATGGTGAGTTCCACGGCAATGTAATGCGATGCAGGTTCAGGAACGGAAAGTTTGTAAGAAATCATGCGTCTGTATTTTAAGCCCCAAATATACAAAGGATCACCACACCGGAAAGCATCCACGTCATACCTGGTACTTTCAACAGCCGGCAATACCTGATGACAAAAACACACTTGGATAACCAGCTAAACATGCAGACCTGTTAGGCTATTTTATCTTATCTTTACATCAACCATGAAATTAGTGCCTTCATCCATTTTTTTCTTATTTATCGTATTTCCATGCCGGTTGGTATTTTGCCAGGCCGACTCGCTGCTGTACCAACTCTCGCGCATTAGCAACGATACCGAAAGGGTAAACCGTATCTATAAATCAGGATTCGCAATCCGGCATACCGATCCTGAATTAGCCTATCAGTATGCAGAAGCTGCCGAGGATGCCGCCCTTGCGGGTAACAGCAGCGTGCACCTGGCAAAAGCCTATAACCTGAAAGGTATCCTGCACTACAAAAAGGGTGATTACAGCCGCGCGCTTAGTTACCAGACAAAAGCGCTGGCGCTCAATGAGCAGGCTGGCTATATTTACGGCATGGCCGTGAACCATACTAACCTCGGCAATATATACGCCGAGATAGGCTATGATGAACCTGCCGAAAACGCGTACCTCAAAGCCTTAAAAGCATACAACGCACTCAATAACCGGCAACAAATTGTTAACAGCCTTATCAATCTCGGTGTATTGAAAGACCAGGGGAAACATTACGGGCTTGCGTTAAGGTATTTTCAAACGGCACTGGCCATGGCAACCGAAGACAAGGATATGGCGGTGATGGCCTCCTGCAATAATAATATCGGCGCCGTACTTATGGAAGAAAACCTTGCCGACAGTGCCTTGTTTTATCTGGAGGAAAGCCTGAAATTACTCGACCTCCAGGACAATGTTGTGGAGATGGCTGACGTATATAACAACATGGGCATGTCCTATATAAAAAAGAATATGTTTCCATTGGCAAACTATTATTTAGAAAAAGCCGCCAGGATCTCAAGCGAATACAACTATACCGACGCGCGCCTGCACGTGTACGAATCGTTTGCGCTACTCTACGAAGGTCAAAAGAATTTTGAGGAAGCCAATACCTGGCTAAAAAAACACTATGCGCTGAAAGACAGCATCTGGCAGCTGAGCAAGGATGCTATGGCATTATCGTTTTTTGACGGGCCGGCAGCCAGTGTTCAAACAGACATACCGCCAAACGAGCGGCAGCCTGTTTTTAAAAACGGCTGGCTTTTAGTAATTTTAGGCGCCTTTTTGATTGGCATTCCGTTATTCCTGATCCGCTATAAACGATGAGTAAAAAAGATAAACACAGGGTAAATGTGGTTTATTCCACCAATCCAGACTTTCAGTACGAGAGCGACGCCAGCCAGGCAGAAGAAACTCTGCCGCCACAACAACAAAACCTGAAGATTTTCCTTGACCGCATCGGCGGCGGGAAAATGGTGTCGCGTATTGCCGGTTTTGCAGGCACAGAAGCCGACCTGGCAGACCTCGGCAAAATGCTCAAGCAGAAATGTGGCGTGGGCGGCAATACGAAAGACGGGCAAATCCTCATACAAGGCGATAACCGCGACAAGCTCCTCGATATTCTGACCAAAGCAGGCTATAAGGCAAAAAAAGCCGGAGGATAATTCCTGTATTTTTTAGATGCCATCACGTTATACCCTAAAAAATAACGATATTAGAAACCTAAATCCATGTATGTATGAACGCACTTGCTGAAATCCTTAAAATTACCATTCCTGCCCTGGCTGTGCTGGGAGCCACCTTTTTTCTGGTGAAGCGTTTTCTTGATAATGAACAAAAACGACGCGAACATGAATTGAGGACTTCTACCCAGGCGATGATGACGCCTCTGAAAATACAAGCTTACGAACGCATTATTATTTTTCTGGAACGCATTAACCCCAACAGCCTGGTTGTGCGGGTAAACAAGAACAACATGACGGCGCGCCAGCTCCACCTCGACCTGGTAAGCACCATCAAAAGCGAATATGAGCACAACCTCTCGCAACAGATTTACATTTCGGAAGGATCGTGGCAATTTGTAAAAACCGCTAAAGAAGAGATCATCCAACTCATCAACATTTCTTCATCGAAAGTGCCGAGCGATGCCAATAGTTCAGAACTGGCTATCATGATCCTGAATATCAGTGCCAATCTCGATAAAAAAATGCCGAGCGATGCTGCCATCGAATTTATCAAGAAAGAAATTGCCCGACTTTTTTAATCCTTTAACGCTTAAGAATGCAACACCTTTTTACAGAATTTGATACCACAACCGCTTCCCAGTGGAAAGAACAACTGGTAAAAGACCTGAAAGGAACCGACTACAGCACACTCGTTTGGAAAACCAATTCGGGTTTCGATGTGCAACCTTTTTATACTGCAGAAGACCTGGCGACAAAACAAGCGCCTGTATTCAGTAACCCGGACTGGGCCATTTGTGAATTTATCCGTGTGGAAAATGCCCGGGAAGCCAATACACTGGCGCTTCATGCGCTCCAAAATGGCGCGTCGGGTATTGTGTTCCAGATTGCTGCTGCGGTGGATTACGCTGCCCTTGTCAAAGACATTTCCCTGCAGCATATCTACAGCCTGTTTGTTGTTGCACCAGGTATAAAAGCGGAACTTTCTGCATTCCTGCAAACCCTGGACACCGGTAAGTCCTGCTTTATCGAAAGCGACTGCCTGCCACTTGGTCAGGCACCGGATAAAAATCTAACGCAAGTATGCCTTGATGTAACCTGCTACCAGGAAGGCGGCGCCAGCGCGGTAAACGAATTGGCTTGTACTTTGGCGCAACTCAACGAGTACATGACGGGCTCAGACACGGTGCTTCCTGAAACAGTACACCTTCGCGTGTCGGTTGGCGGCGATTTTTTCATGGAAATTGCCAAGCTGCGGGCCTTACGAAAACTTTCTGCTTTCCTGCTCAGCCAATATTCTTGCCAGGCAACCATTCACCTTCACGC
>DAIUED010000406.1:0-239 GCA_036845295.1 Bacteroidota bacterium | reverse complement strand
GTGTCGACCGTTACAACAACATGCTCCGCTCTGCCACAGAAGCCATGAGCGCTGCCCTTGGTGGCGCCAATAGCATTACGGTATTTCCTTTTGATATGGGGTTTGACGCTCCCAATGCATTCAGCGCGCGCATGGCGCGAAACCAACAACTGATTCTGAAAGATGAAAGTTATTTGAATGTGGTTGCTGATATTCCGGCAGGTTCTTATTACCTCGAAACGCTTACTGAAGAGCTTTGT
>DAIUED010000405.1:0-3294 GCA_036845295.1 Bacteroidota bacterium | reverse complement strand
CATTCCGCCAGAAAATCGTTGATAACCGCATATTCGTAAGCACTCATGTTGCCTGAGGCGACTTCGGGCAGCAGCAGGCTGTTGAGGTCGTTTCGTTTGCGGCTGAAATAATGAATGAACATAAACAGCGTTTTATGATTGCTGATGAAGCAATTGACGCCGTAGCGACAATGCAGGCTGTCAGCAAAATCAAGCGTAGTAATACCTGTTTGTTTTTCGCCGGGATAGCCCGAGTGGCGGATGAGGTTTGCCAGGAACGCCACGTGACGTTTGTTCTGCCTGTTCCACCGAATCCAGTACACCGGGCGGAGTATCACCGATTGGTTCAGGCGGCCGGTAAGAGCCTGGTCAATCTCGTAAAGCGAGTCCACCGAGTGTTTTAACGGGGTATGCAGCGTGTTGAGATAGATATGGTGTAAACTGTCGTATTGCGCCATGGTTCGGTTCCATTGCGTGGGGTTTAGGGTTTTGAGCCCGCCGATCAGCGAGTCGCGGCGTACCAGGTAGGCCGGTATGCCCGTCAGGAAAGCGCGACGGAGGTATTTGTAACCAAGAAGTTCGTTTTTAAGTTTGCCTGCAAGTTGAAGACCGAGGTAGGTGTGTGAGGCAAAAACATAAGGATACGCGTCGAAGAGCGAGTCGAATTTTTGAAGTGCTGCCTGTTCTTTGCCTTCGAAAACGAGCAGGCTGACGTTGGTGATCTGTTGTGTGTATGCCAGGTAGCTTGCCGGCGCAGCAAACGTGCTGTTGAGGATGAGGAAGAAAAAGAATACGCGGATGAAGGTCATATAAAATAAAAAAACAAGGTTGTTAAATCGTTCTTTTTAAGCGGTCTTTCACAACCAGCGGTTGCTCAGCGCAGTCCGAACGTGTTTAACAACCTTGTTCGCGGGCAGGTTATTACTCGTCGTTCATGAGCTCGCCGCTGATCACACCGTTGCTGTTCAGACGGTATTTGTCAATGCTCTGGGTTACAGATGCTGCCAGGGCTTCGTTGCAGCCGTCGCTTGCTCTTACTGTATCTCCGGTTTCGGTCGAATCCGACCTATATTTCGTAGAATCATTAGTGCCGGTTTGGTCAGATTGTGCATCACTGCAATCTGTGCTTTTGCTGGTTCCAGGCCTGGCACCGCCAATGATTTCAACTAATTCTTTCAGCTCACCTGATTTGAGCTCTTCAGAAGAAAATAATTCTTCTTTAAGGTTTTGAAGTTTTTTCATTTTGTTTTTGGTTTTTTTGTTTTCACTCGTTCTTGTTAACGGCCAGAACACACGCCAAAACCAAAGATAAATAAATTTCACCTCGACCTCCTGAAAACCAGGCATATCAACGAAAAACACGTAATATTACGTGTTTATATTGCGTAATATTACGTGTATTTTTGAAGCCTGACTTTGCAAAAACAGAAAAATTAATAACAGAAAACAAGTATTTTTACAACAAAGCAATTCAACGCGAAAGAACGTGGAAAGCAATTTGCCAACAGGCAGAAGCGCTAGACGCTCACACCAACACTTATGAAACGATTTCCGTACTATCAACAGCTTGGCATTAAGGATTGCGGCCCGGCCTGTTTGAAAATGATAGCCGCCTGGTACGGAAAGCAGTACGATATGAACTACCTGCGGCAAAAATGCAACATCACTAAATATGGAGTCAACCTCCTTGGCATTATCGAAGCAGCCGAAGCGATTGGATTTCGTACGCTGGGCGTCAAGATCGATGTTGCCAAGCTACGCAAGTCGATGGATGCCGGCCCGATGATCGTGCATTGGAACATGGATCATTTTGTCGTGCTTCACCGGATTCGCGGAAACACGTTTTACATTGCCGATCCGGCGCAGGGTTTACGAAGCCTCTCCGAGCAGGAATTTACAGCGGCCTGGAAGGGCAGCGACCCAAAAGGCTATGCGTTGTTGCTGGAACCGGGACAGGAGTTTTATACTGATAAAGAAGACGGGAAAGCACAGAAAGCCGATTTCAGGGTTTTGCTGCCGTATTTTAAAAAATACAGAAGCTATTTCTTTCAGATCTTTTTCGGGATGGCAGTAACGAGTCTTATTTCATTGGTAGGGCCGTTTATGACCCAGGCACTCGTCGATTCGGGCATCAACCGCCAGGATATAGGATTTATTTACCTCATTCTCGGTGCCCAACTTGCATTGTTCCTCGGAAGCACGTTCATCGAGATTATCCGGAGCTGGATCCTGATGCACATCGGCACGCGCATCAACATTTCGATGGTGTCCGATTTTTTTAAAAAACTGATGAACCTACCGCTCAATTTCTATGAGCAATATGTAGTAGGCGATCTGCTGCAACGTATCGGCGATCACAACCGCATCGAAAACCTGCTCACCATCAACACCCTGAGTACCATTTTTAGTTTTGTAAACATTATCGTGCTGAGTGTGATCTTATTCTTTTTCAACGCCAAAATCTTCCTGGTTTTTTCTGTAGGGTCTATCCTGGGTTTGCTTTGGATCTTGATGTTTTTGAAACGCCGCCGCGCGATGGATTACCGTTTTTTTGAGGTGCATTCCAAAAACAGCAATAAGGTATTGGAAATTCTGACCTGCATCAACGACATCAAAATCAGCAGCGCCACGCGTCAGAAGCGCTGGGAGTGGGAAGAGCTTCAGGGCAATCTCTACGGTGTAAAGATGAAATCCATGGTGTTGTCGCAAATCCAGAACATCGGCTCGGGGTTTATCAACCGCCTTGTAGGGATCATCATCACCTTCATTTCCGCGAAAGCGGTGATCGATGGCGAGATCACGTTGGGGTCGATGTTTGCCATCAACATGATCATCGGTCAAATCAGTGGCCCGATAGGCCAGATCCTCGGTTTCGTATCTGTGTTCCAGGATGCGAAGATCGGCCTGGAGCGCATCCACGACATTACCAGCAAAGATGACGAGGATCCGCCGGAGCAAACACTTGTTACCAGCATCGGTATCAACCAGCCTATTGTGTTCGATAACCTTTCTTTTTATTACGGAAGCGAGAACCTGGAACCGGTGCTCAACGACCTCAGTTTCGAGATCGAGCCAGGGAAAGTAACAGCCATTGTAGGGCAAAGTGGTAGCGGGAAAACAACCCTCGTGAAACTGCTACTCAAATTTTACCAGGCCAATAAAGGTTCCATTCATCTCGGTAGCCACAACTTCAAGTTGCTGCACCACGGCGAGTGGCGCAAGCATTGCGGTGTGGTGTTGCAGGATGGCGAATTGCTATCGGGAACCATCGCCGATAACATTACGCTGGGCAACGAAAAAGACTATGACCGCATG
>DAIUED010000404.1:0-3297 GCA_036845295.1 Bacteroidota bacterium | reverse complement strand
GCTGTAATGGACGAAGGTAAATTAGTACAGCATGCTCCAACATTTGACGTTTACTATCACCCTAAAAACAAACAGGTGGCCGGGCTTATGGGGCGTTATTTCATTCTGGGCCAACAGGATCTTGTTTCACCACACACTGCATTTGGCGGTAAGCAAACGTACATCAGGTCTAACCAGCTACAAATTGTCGATAAAAAGAGTGATGCACACTTGTGTGTGACGGTAAACAATGTGTTCTTCAACGGCTATGGCTTTGAGTACCTGGCAGAAACGCGTCTTGGACATGCTCTCTATTTTTACGCAAAAGACAATGCCATCGGTATTGGCGATACGGTGTTCCTGAAAGTAAACTGGTATTAACATTTGCCTACATTAACCAGCCTCGCTGGAGCGGTTCGTTGCCGCTAAAACCCATTTTCGTCGATTAATTTCATAAAAAGCAACTGCGGTTCGAAAAAAGATTTACCTTTGCTGACCATTTGGTCAAACCAATTAATTAAACCTTAAAGTTAAACCAATGAGTCCACTTAACGAATCGGAACAAAAGATCCTCGATGCAGCCAAAAAGATCTTTGAAGCCTCTGGCTACAATGGCTCGCGGATGCAACAGATAGCCGACGAAGCCGGAATCAGTAAGGCATCCCTGCATTACTATTTCCGAAGCAAAGAGAATCTTTTTGAGCGCATTTTTCATGAAACCATGGAAGAATTTATGAAAGTACTCTCTACCTGGGAAGACGACACCGAAGACTGGGAATTGAAACTCCGCACTTTTATCGTTGAATTTTTCAAGTTTCTGCGTACCAACTCCTTGTTATTCATCCTGCGGGAAATAAACCGAAATCCTGATTTACTGGCCAATAAACCCAAGAAGAAAAAACTTGGCTTCATGTCTTATTTTGAAAGGCTGCAGGAAAAAGGAATCCTCAAAAATGCCGATCTGCAACTGATCTATATTTTCATGCACTCGCTTTGTTCCTATCCCTTGGTGAACCAGATCATTTTTAAACGCACCCTGAAAATGGATGATGCCGCTTTTGATGCTTTCCTTGAAACATACCCAAAACACGTGGCCGACTTCCTGATCCTTTCCATTAAACACAGCAACAAAAAATAACCTATGATCTCCTGTAAACCCGCTTTTTTCTCGTGCCTGCTATTGGCCATTACCTTGCAGACCAGTGCACAGAAAGAAGATGTAAGCCTGCAACAGTTGCAGTTACTCGCCAAAGAGAACTATCCTCTTTTGAAGCAAAAACAAAGCTACCTGGATATTGCCAACAACAAAGCCAAGCAGCTCTCTACTAATTTTTATCCACAGATAAGCCTTGTAGGGCAAGCTACTTACCAAAGTGAGGTCACCGAATTCAACATTCCTGTTCCGGGAGCGGCAGGCGGCTTCAAGCAAAAACCAGATCAGTATGCTGTGGGTGTTGAACTTAAAGAAACACTGTTTGATTACGGCGCTATTAAAACCCAGAAACAGATCGAACGTGAGAACGCCGACCTGCAAACCAAACAAGTGGATGCAGAACTTATTAAACTGAAAGAGCGGGTGAATGCCCTTTACGGTAACATCTATTTACAACAGGAAAATAAAAAAATCCTGTTGCTGCGAACTGCCGAACTGGAGGCCAAACGCAAAAAAATGAAGTCGGCTGTAGAAAATGGCGCCGCCCTGCAAAGCAATTTCCTGGTGCTGGAATCAGAATACCTCTCGACCCAACAAAAGATCGAAGAAGTAAATTCTAACCTGGTTGCCTGGTTCAAAACCTTATCGTTACTGACTAACAAAACACTTGACACAACGGTTGTGCTCGGCGACCCGCAAAAAGAAACGGTATTACAATCTGCCATTATCCGGCCTGAGTTGAAAGCCTTTGAAATACAGAGCAGCACGCTTCAACTTCGGGAAAAAATGATGAACAGGAATAACCTTCCGAAACTCTTCGTTTTCGGGCGCGGCTATTACGGCCGGCCGGGTTATAACTTTCTTAACAATGATTTCAGACCATACGGCCTGGTGGGCGCCGGGCTTAACTGGAACATCTCGGCATACTACACTTCCGGCAAGGAAAGCAAAAACCTGAAGTTGAACAACGACATCATTTCCAGTCAAAAACGCATTTTCGAGATCAACTTACAGGCTACCATGGTACAGCAACAGGAAGAGATCACAAAACTTGAAAAAATGATTGCCATGGACGCGAAGATCGTGGAAACGAAAACCGCTATCCGCAAAGCCTCATCAAGCCAACTCGACAACGGCGTGATTACCTCTTCGGACTATATCGTGGACCTCAATGCCGAAAACCAATCGCAGTTCAATCTCAAGCTGCATGAAATACAGCTTTTGATGGCCAAAGAAAACTATAACACAACCCTCGGATACTAATTCAACCAATTCTTCACAGCAACGATCATGGAAAACAATAGCAATAGCACCACCAACAACACCACCAACCCTACACCGAACGAAGCGGAAAACAAAAAGAAAAAAGGAAAGAAGAAACAACGCCGGCTGGTGATTTTGCTGAGCGTGGTTTTACTCCTGGCAACCTTTGGCGGTATTGCCTGGCTAAGCTCCCTGGGACACGAACATACCGATAATGCACAGATTGACGCCATCATTACACCGGTGCGCTGCATCGTTCCCGGTTTTGTAACCGACATCCGTTTTACAGACAATCAGCAGGTAAAAAAAGGCGATACCCTGGTGGTGATCGACCGGAACGACTACCTGGCTAAAGTTGCGCAGGCCGAAGCTGCCCTCGAAAGCGCACAGGCTCAACTGGCACTCTCGAAAAGCGGCGAAACCACAGCCAGCCTTAATGCCAATGCGTCGGTACTGAATAGCCAGGCCGCGCGCGAGAATATTGCAACTGCACAGGCACGCCTGGGAAAAGCAGAAAAAGAAATGGCGCGGATCGAAAAAATGTTGAAAGACGGCGCCACCACGCAACAACAATACGAAAGCGTGAAAGCTGAATATGAAACAGCAAGGGCTCAGGCAGAAATGATGAAAAAACAATATGAAGCATCTTCGGCCCAGGCTACCGGTGCACAATCGCAGGCCGAAGGTCAGAAATCGCAGATCGCCCTTTCGACAGCTCTGGTGAAACAGCGTGAAGCAGAATTGTTACTGGCAAAGACACAACTTAACAATACGGTGATCGTTGCGCCTTTCGATGGCATTATCTCTAAAAAATCGGTAGAAACAGGGCAGTACATGCAAGCAGGCTCTCCGCTTTGCTCGGCTGTAGATTTCACCCACTTATATGTAACCGCCAACTTCAA
>DAIUED010000403.1:0-3315 GCA_036845295.1 Bacteroidota bacterium | reverse complement strand
AGAGGTGATGATAAGCGCCTGTTCGGCTACCGAAAACCGGATATCGATTTCGGGCTTTTGCAGGCGCAGGTCTTTGGGTTTTACAAAAAAATGGCGCTTACTCGCCAGAAGTGTCCCGGCAGAGTCGGTGAGCGTGCAGGAAAGATAAACCTCATCGGGCGGAAATGCTTTCAGCTCTTCCTCGTCTATGCTGTCGTAAACCGCACTGCTGTTCGCTTCTATGCGGACGGGACGTTGGTGATGTATCAACGTATCGCCTCTGGTGTTTCTCAACGTAACAACCAGGCTTGCGGTTTTCGCCTGTGGCTTATCAGAAACGACAAAGATCTCGTACTTGCTTTTACGTTTACCAACGGAAATGAGCAGGTCGTTATAGAGCTTTTTTGTAGCGTAGTAAAGCGCTTTTTTGCCATGTGTATTATCCAGAGCACTCCAGGAGGTTACCGGCCAGCAATCGTTGAACTGCCAGTACAACGTCCCCATACAATAGGGCTTTGCCCGGCGATGGGCTTCTATTGCCGTTCTCATGGCATCGCGCTGCAACAGCTGCGAGACATAGATATAATGCTCAAAATTTTCCGGAACCTGGTAATCTCGTTCCATATAACGCTGAACAGTTTCGTAACCAGTAGGATGTTTTTGATGGGCCTTTACCGCATCGGACCCCAGACGGCATTGAGCTGTATCGCAAAAGGAATTAAATACGCGCAGCGAAGGCATGCCTTGGAAACCATACTCACTCATAAACCGGCCAACTTTTGTTTCATAAACATCAAATGGCTCCATGCCCCACCACACGCCCCAATAATGAGAATCCCCACGAACAAGACTTTCCCTGTGGCCCCAACCGATGGACGGCGACGAGGGCCAGTAGGCTGTTTGCGGATCGGCTAGTTGCAAGGTGTTGGGAATGACATTGTGAAAAAGCTGCTGGTATTGATTCCAGATAAGGGTCGAGTCGGCTGTCGAATACCGATACTGTTTTTGCCATCCCCAGTTATGCCAGCCTTCGTCTATCTCGTTATTTCCGCACCACAATGCCAGGCATGGATGTTGGCGCAAGCGCAAAGCCTGCTGCCGCACTTCTTCTTTTACGTTTGCCAGAAACAAGCTATCGGCAGGGTACATGGCGCAGGCAAACATCAGATCCTGCCACACCAGGATGCCGTTCCGGTCGCAGGCTTCATAAAACGCATCGTCTTCGTACAATCCACCGCCCCAAACACGCAGCATGTTCATATTGGCTTCCTTTGCAAGTGCTACGAGTACAGCATGATCGTTCTTTTTTATTTCGCTGACAAAGCTATGTTGCGGAATGTAGTTGGCACCTTTCATGAAAACCGGCAGACCATTCAGACGAAAAAAAAACGTTTCCCCAAACAAGTCTTTTTCGCGCACCAGTTCCAATGTTCTCAAGCCAAGCGAGAGGGTTTTGTAATCTTCGGTTTTCCCTTTCACTTTCAGCGATGCACCAACCCTATACAGGTTAGGTTTTCCCAGGCCGTTGGTGTACCAGAGCTTTGGGTTGTGGATCGTGCAATACACGGTGTCGATATGCGTACCCTTTTTCGCTTTAAGCGGATAACTGACTGAGAGGGGTTTGGAAGCAGGAGCATCAGCCAGGCGAATCTGTAGATCAAGCTGTAAGTCCTTAACCGGCGATCCCTCAGTTTCTGCAACGATGCCAACGACGGCTATCGAATCGTGTAGCTCGCGTATAAAATGATTCAGGCTTTTCAGACGCAAATCGTCCCAGCAAGTAAAATAAACCGGCTTGTACATCCCGCAAGTCACGAGGCGCGGTCCCCAGTCCCAGCCGTATTGGTATTGGGCTTTGCGTGTAAATACTTTTTCGTCGCCCGGCAACGCATAAGGCAGTTTGGCCGCCAGCACCTTTCCGGTATCGGCCGCCGGAGCAAACACCACGCGCAAGCGGTTTCTTCCGGGCTTCAGGAGGTTCCGCACGTCCAGCGTCCAGCTACGGAACATATTATCGGCAAACAGAACAAGCGAGTCGTTTAAAAAAACAGATGCATAGGTATCAATCCCTTCAAAGGTCAGTTCCACATGCTTGTGTAGCAATAAGCTTTTCCCTGCCTCGAATTCCAGAAAGTATTCCCAGCTTTTGTGTTCTATCCATTGCACACCCGCTTCGTTCGTTCCATAGAAAGGATCGGGAATCAAGCCTTGTTTCAGCAGATCGGTGTGAATGGTTCCGGGCACCTGCGCCGGATAGTAATGGTGTGTGCCTCTCTCCCTGAACTGCCAGTGTCCTGCCAACGGCTCGCGTTTCACCTGGGCGTGCAGGCAACAGGAGATTACCAGACATATAACAAATAACCACCTCATACGCGCAGGCATTGGATAATAGATTTCAGCTCCAGTGGATCGGGGCCAACAGATGACGAAGTCATTGCTGCTGTATGAAATTCCCGGCAACCTGTACCAACCAACTTACCGATGTTGGCAGCTCTCACGCCTCCTCCCGGCATGATGGAAATGGAATGACCATACGAGGCATTGAGTCGGTGCAGCGCAGCCAGGCCCTCTTCTGCTGTGGGCTTTCCTCCCGAACTCAGCACATGGTCAAATCCCAACCCGATTAGTTGCTGTACACCCGCCTCCAGATCGACGCAGGCATCTATTGCCCGGTGAAAGGTGCAAGCCAGTTCGCCGGCTTGTTGTTTAAGCGCTGCGCATGCGGTTGTATCGATTTCGTGATTCGCATTCAGAAGCCCAAATACCACACCATCGACGCCGGCTTCCCGGCAAAATACGATGTCGGACCGCATAACATCCAATTCGCCTGCTGTATAGATAAAATTGCCGGGTCTCGGACGGATGATAACATGTAGCGGAATCGTTAAGGTTGCTTTTACGGCTAAGATATCGTTGCGCGAAGGTGTTATACCACCAACCTCGTAATTGCAACAAAACTCTACACGATCGGCCCCCGCCTGTTCTGCAACTACACAGGATTTGGGATCGAAGCAAGCAACTTCCAACAGTTTATGGGAGGTAGCTCCTGGCATCGATCAATTGGTTGGAAATGCTTGGCGAGTAAACCGCATAATTAAATCCTTTTTGAAGACAGAACGCGCCATGCTCTCCTTTCTTATTGATGGCAATGAACCCTACCTGCAAATCGCTCAACTCTTTTTTCCGGAGTTTAGTAATGGCCGCAATTCTTTCTACAGCCTTCCGGCAAGCCATCTCTGGTGAATGGCCCTGCCTCATCAGTTCCACCACCGTATGAGCGCCCACAACGCGGCAGATGTCCTCGCCCTGGCCAGTAGCGGTAGCGGCGCCAACTTC
>DAIUED010000402.1:0-3334 GCA_036845295.1 Bacteroidota bacterium | reverse complement strand
TCGGGGTAGCCGGGTTGCTAGATGAACCGCTGTCTGATCCCTATCCGCGACTTCTGCAAAACGAGTTCGAACTACTGAAACACAAACACCGCCTTGTACCATTGAAGAAGGAAATTTGGAAGTTTTCGAAAACCCGTCCGGTCAATTTTCCCACTATACGCCTTTCACAATTAGCTCAATTACTTGGCAAAAGTCAATCCCTTTATCATTTGCTCGAAGAATACCCATCAGAAGAGATTCTCAGGCATTTTTTCGAAGTAAAAGCGCACACCTACTGGGACACACATTTTAAATTTGATGCCGCTTCGGCCGGAAAACCTAAATACCTTGGTGATGTCGCTTTCCGGTCGATCATGATCAACACCATCGTCCCTTTTCTGTTTTTTCGCTACACCAGAAGTGGTCGGGAGGCAGACAGAGCGTATGCCATGGAATTACTCGCGAAGACAGATGCTGAAGTAAACCGAAAAACAAGCCTTTTTGCCGTTTTGGGAATGAAAGCACAAAACGCCCTCGAAAGTCAGGCGCAAACAGAGCTCTATGATTCGTTTTGCTCAAGCAAAGCCTGCCTTCGCTGCCAGGTTGCCGAGTTTTTGCTCAAAGCCTCGGCATAAACCCGCAATCCATATTCATTTTTATTATATTTGTGAAAATGATTGCGAAGATTATAGATTGGTTCGAGCAGCAGGCTTTTGGCGTTTGCGAATGGTGGGGCAAAAAACTCGGCATTCAAACCACACACATCCGCATGTATTTTATCTACCTTTCCTTCTTCACCTTTGGCTCGCCTGTTATCATCTACTTTATCATGGCATTCATATTAGAGCACAAAGAGAGTTTCAAGCCTAAAAACTACCGCCGCAAAAGTGTTTGGGATCTTTGATCCTGTGGTATCTGTTTTCCATTAACAAAACCCCGTTCCAGCTTTTTCATGGTCTCATTGCATCATTGGTTTTATCTGCTATGTGGTTGAAGATCAAATGTTAATTCTATTGGTGGTAAGCGCATTTATTTTATCTTCGCATAGTTTTTATTGACATCGACCTCGGAAAAAATAAACCAGATCCGTTTTCCAAGTGTCTAGTGCGAGGATCGTTTTTTACAGCTACTAATCATGAAAAAGATCTGTGTGTTATTTTCTTTGATGTTTGTGTCTGCCCTTGGATGTCATGCGCAGGAAACGATAAGTTACCAGGCTGTTGCCAGGAGTCAGAGCGGTGCCATTATAGCTAACCAGGCTATTTCGGTTAAGTTCGTGATTCATCAGGGAAGCCTCAACGGAACGTCGGTGTTTACAGAAACCCATACGGCCAATACCAATGCTTTTGGTTTGTTTACGTTATCCATCGGTTCGGTCAATAGCAGTCAGTTTCAGTCAATTAATTGGGCAAACGCTCCTTTTTTTCTGGAGATAGCCATCGATCCGGCCGGCAGAACCTCTTACGTTTCAGTTGGCAACCAGCAATTGATGAGTGTACCTTATGCGTTGTATGCAAAAACAGCGGGCAATGCCAATCCAACACCTACGATTACTGGCGTGGGAGCAGCCACGGTCACATCTTCAGGGAATACGTTTACGGTTAACGCGCCGGCACCTGTTGTTTATACCGCCGGCACCGGCATTTCCATTTCTGGTGGTGTTATCAGCAACACCGCTTCGGTCGTTACGCCTACCATCTCGGGATCAGGCATCGTGTCTGTTAGTTCGGCCGGCAATAGCTTTACCGTTGGTGCCCCGGCGCCTGCATTAAACTATACAGCTACCAGTCAGGCACTGAGCATTTCACAGGGAACAGCTGTCTCTACTGTAACACTCTCGGCTGGTAACGTTGATGGCGCCGGAACAGTTGGAACATTGCCGATGTGGGCTTCTGTTAATACACTCTCCAATTCGCCCGTAACAACATATACCGCCAGCGGTGGCATTGTTATCAATCCGTCGTTAGTAGGTTCGGGTGCCCCACCGCAAAGTTTACAAGTGCATGGGCCGGCGTCGGGTAGTACGTATGTGGCTCATTTCCTGCAAGGCAGCAATGCCAATACAGGCATCGGTATCAGCACGCAACCCACCGGCGGGCATGCCATCGGAACCCTCAATACACAAGATCTTGGTTTTTTTACTGCCAATACCAACGTTACTGGCAATTATCCTCTCGTTCTTAAAACAAGTGGTCGGTTAGGGATAGGTAATATGTCGCCGGTGTATATGCTCGACGTTAATGGCGCCATTAATAGTTCTAACTTTTACAACCTGAATGGCTTGACAACGGCGCCTGTAACTTCCAATAGCGGCGAGGGCAGGCTGTATTTCAACTCATCGCTTAACAAGCTCATGATGTCTGAGAACGGTGGTGCCTGGGTACCTGTTGCCAATACCTTATGGACAAAGGGAACGGGTATTTTGTATAACACGAGTTTGAGCGATAACGTTGGTATAGGAACCAATATACCTGCAACTGCGCTCGATGTGCTTGGCAATGCCAGTGTGTCGGCTCTGCGCGCAAAAAATGCAGGGACAGGAACAGGCATCGAAGGCGCTAATAACAGTGCTACAGCCGCAGCCATTGTAGGCTACAACGACGGTGCAGCGCCAAGCGTCGCCGGTAGCAAATCCCTTTCGGCATCGTCAGGTAATGCCGGAAGATTCGAGGTTTTCAACGCTGGCAATACGTCGGATGCCTTAGTGGCAGTAACGCCGGGCAATGGCGCCACGATCCGCGCACAGAATACCAGCACAAACACGCTGGCCTCAAATCTCTCGCTGCTTACCGAAGATGGGCATTTGAAAGCCAGGTTCAACACCAGCATTACCAACAGCGATGTCAGCACAGGATCCAACACCCTGGGAACTATTGTGTATTCGACAAATTCCAACGTCGATCAATCGAACGATGTGCGCGGTGCCATCACCATGACGGGCTCTTTCGTCATGCTTCAGAATACAACCAAAAGCGTGATAACAACCGTGAGTTTTAAGAAAAACTATAAAAATCCGCCTTTGATCGTCCTCACGCCCTATGTGCCAAGTGGCTTTCCCGACAACCTGATTGTTACTACCCAAATGTTGAACACCGGCCTGACAGATTTTACATTCTGGCTTACACTTTATTATGCCGGTACGGGAGCTAACGTCAACTTTTCGTCCATCACCGTTAATTATTTTGTAATCGAGTAAGGATGAAGAGTTTTTGTGTTTTAGTATTGTTGTTAGCCTTGCATTTTGCGGTTGCGCAGTCGGTAACGCCGCAGGTGCTGAATGCCGCCGGCGGAGGCGGTGCAGTAGGCACATCGGGTATCGAGGTCTATTACAACATAGGAGAACCTTTTTTTACAA
>DAIUED010000401.1:0-3373 GCA_036845295.1 Bacteroidota bacterium | reverse complement strand
TCGGAGTTGAACGACCCGATCGACCAGCGTGAACGCTTCGAAGACCAGGTGAAACTTATGGAACGCGGCGATGATGAGGCCATGTTTATCGACTACGACTTTTTGCGTGCGCTCGAATACGGTATGCCGCCAACGGCTGGCATAGGCATCGGCATCGACAGGCTTTGTATGCTCATGACCAATCAGCCTTCTATCCAGGACGTTCTGCTGTTCCCTACAATGCGTCCGGAAAGTAAAGCAGTGACTAGCGAAGAATTAAACTAAAACCCATGTATAAGCTATTCGGTTGTTTGGCCCTGCTGGTAACGTTGTTTCTTGCATCGTGCGACGAAACACCTAAAGTGGTGGAGGAGAAAAAACCCAGGATATTTCCCGAGTACAATGTGCTGCTCGACGAGATCATCCGTTCCAAAGATGGTGTCATTCGCGGCGTGGACCTCAACAGCAAGGCCATTGTGATTACAAAAACGGAAACCCGACAGCCGTCGGACGTTGACCACGACTACCTTTACTTCGAATACGCGATCGATAGTGTAACCAACTATTCGGTAACCTATAATCTGGAAAAAGACAGTCTGGATGAAGTAGCGGTACAAATTAATTGCAGCGACCTCGACCTCACTAACCGGCTTTTTGTTGACCTGAAGAGTTACTACGAGAAAAAAATGCCGAATCCTACAGAAGACAAAGGCTATGTGGTTTACAACTGCTTCGAGGGTCAGCGTAAGCCTTTTGTGGTGTCGCTTACCGATAACAGTACGCCAAACATGGGCATCATTAACCTGGTGATCTACAAAGACAAGTAAGGGCTTCTCACAAGCTGTTGCATAGGCGTTCCTTACTCTGTCCCTAATATTTTTTTCACCGTTTATCGAACATTGATTACTTTTGTCCATGTCACAAGGTAAATTAATTATTTTTTCAGCGCCTTCAGGATCAGGGAAAACCACCATCGTGAGGCACCTGCTGAAAACCCTTCCGGATCAACTCGAATTTTCGATTTCAGCCACCAGCCGGCCAAAACGCGGCGTGGAAGAAAATGGCAAAGATTACCACTACCTGAGCGTGGAGGAATTCAAACAAAAGATCGACAATCAGGAATTTCTGGAATGGGAAGAGGTGTATGCCGGCGTGCACTACGGAACCTTGAAAAGCGAAGTGGACCGCATCTGGAACAAAGGCAAACACGTAATTTTTGACATTGATGTAGAAGGTGGTCTTAACCTGAAAAACCAATTCGGAGAAAAAGCCCTGGCCATTTTTGTGATGCCACCAAGCGTAAAAATCCTGGAAGAGCGCCTCAACAGCCGGAGCACGGACAGCCCTGAAAGCATTGCCCGCCGCGTAGAAAAGGCTGAAAAAGAAATCCGCACCGCAGACTTGTTCGACACCTTTATCCTCAACGAAGTGCTGGAAGACGCTTTAGCGAAAGCGGAGAAAGTAGTAACAGAGTTCTTGTCCAAATAATCTCTACCATTTTCAAAAAACAGGTTTCGACTGCACTCAGCGCGGCCGAAACTTGCCTGCCCGGCAAAGCCGGGAGAAAAAGTCCTCCAAAACCGAAATACGTCGTCATTCAGGTAACAGTCAGGCAGGATAAGCACTAAATTACCGGGGGAACCTTCCAAAAAAACAAAAAGATATTAATTTATTTATCTGAAAATCAATTATTTATAAATAATTCCAAAAAAAGGTATTTTTTTCGGGTTACTTCTTTTCCGTTTTGGTATAAATGTGCAAATAACAAACTAACCTTAAAAAAATTAACAAAATGAAAAAAGTATTTTCAATTATCGCAGTAGCTGCTTTAGCTACATCTTTCGTAGCTTGTGGTCCTTCTGCTGAAGAAAAAGCTAAAATGGAAGAGCAAGCAAAACGTACTGCTGACTCTATCTCTGCTGCTTTATCTGCTAGCTTAGAAGGTGCAATGAACGAAGCTGCTGCTGCAACTCCTGATACAGCTGCTGCTCCTGCTACTACTGAAGCTGCTGCTACTGAAGCTCACACTCACTAAGAATTTGTGTTTAGTTAGTTAGGAAAGCCTGCGTACCCAGTGTGCGCAGGCTTTTATCGTGTTAGTGTCAGCAATTTGGGCTGCGACTTCGTCCAAAATTCTAAAAAAACTGTATATTCGTTCTTCAAATTCAGCTTACCTATGAAAACTCTTTTTGCAGCTTTATCCATCACACTTGGCGCCTTATGTTTTACGCAATGCAAGCCCGCTGCCGAAGACCGGGTAAAAATGCATGAAAATGCGAAACGCATTTCCGACTCCATTGCCCGTGTGATCGACAGTGCTTTGGATGAGGTAAAAATAGAGTCTGCCTCGTCGCAACCAGCAAACCCTGCTGATACGACCAAAAAATAGCCGATTTAAAATTTCACAGACAACCCATTCCTGAAGGTGTAAACCAAATCGGGTATGCCTGCCGGTTGCTGTGTATCGTATAGCAAATTAAATGTGGATTTGAAATTAAGGTACTTGTTGATGTGAATCTCCAGGTTGCTGTCGTTCGCTATGCGGTAGTCGGAACCATTTCCGATCTTAGGTTGGTAAAACGTCGTGCTTACCAGTTCGCAAGTCTTAAGAAACGCGATGGTAAACGTAAGGTAACTGCTAATACGGTGCTCACGGACATCTGCCTGATCGCCGGCAATATTATCATATTCGTACATATACAATGCCGCGGCATACACCCTGGCATGCTTGTTCTTGATCAGCCTTAGCCGAGGTCCGGCACCCAACAGGTACCGAAAATCGAGCTTCAGCACCGGATTATATTGCGTTTGTGTAAATGCTTCGATGGTAACGAGTTTTTGCAGTTTATAATTGTAGCGAAAGTGTTGATAGCCTGCATTCACAAAATCGGTTTTTCCGGCTTTGATGAAATTAATGTCGTTGAGGAGGATGAACCGGCTTCGGTTCTGCTGGTATTGCACACGCAAAGCGTTGGAAAACGACAACACCTGCTGCGTATTGCGAATGGCCGTGAAACTAAAATCGGCATTACCAACCCAACCGTTGGTGTCGTTAAGGAAACGCTTGTTTTCTATATTAATGACCTGCGCGGTCGCCCACGCGGGCAACAAGAGCAAACAGGCAAGAATAACTTTAAAAATCAATCTTAACATAAAACAAGGGCAAAAACCCCAGCTGGTAATTCTTGATTAGCGGATCGGCGTTAACGTTGGCCGGATCTGGCGCATAACTCAGCGCCAGTACATTTTTCGTATTCATTACATTCACCAGGTCGAGCGCTATCTCATACCCTACCTTGCGGGTATTGATCTTGTAAGCGATGCGAAAATCGAGGCGGTTATACGGCGCAAACTGCAAGGTGTTCACCCGGTCGTTATCAGCCACCACATCCAT
>DAIUED010000400.1:0-3382 GCA_036845295.1 Bacteroidota bacterium | reverse complement strand
TCCATCGACCTGGAACTTCTGATTATTTCCTTCCCGTGTTGAAATATCGAGTACCGACGACAAACGGCCACCATATTGTGCTGGCATGCCACCTTTGATAAGGTTCACATTTTTGATCGCATCGCCGTTGAATACAGAGAAAAAACCAAGCAAATGAGCCGCATTATAAATGGTAGCGTCGTCGAGCAACACCAAATTTTGATCTGGACCACCACCTCGCACGTAAAAACCCGAATTGCCGTCACCGGCCGATTTGACACCCGGCAGGAGCTGAATGGTTTTCAGGATATCAACCTCGCCCATAAACGCCGGTAATTTTTTGATCTGAACGATATCGAGCTGTACACTACTCATTTGTGTACTCTGCACGTTATCATCCGTTTTCTCTCCTGTTACCTCAACTTCTGCCAGGTTGCGGCCCTGTGCACCAAGATTGAAGTTCCGTTTCAGGTTAGCTTGTAAGTCGATCGTATCGGTTTCGGTAATGTAGCCGATATAGCTGCACATCAACGTATAACGGCCCGCCGGCAGCGTGAGCGAGTAAAAGCCACCGGTATTGGTACTTGTGCCGGTCATACCCTCTTTCACATACACATTGGCGCCAATCGCGGATTCGCCGTTGGATTTATCGCGCACATAGCCGCTGATGGTAAATTGCTGGGAAAGACTTATTAAAGGCAGGAAAAATAAAAATATCAGCGCCCGTTTTTGCACAGGTAAAAATAATAGATAATTCAGTGTTGCCAATGCCGGTTATAGGAGAAATGGTTAATTTATCCAAATTTACGTGCCATGCAGATCAGCCCCAGAAATGTCCTCTTACTAACGGGCAAAGATATAATGGCGGATGTAGTTGCTGCGCCATTCCTGGTTGGCGGCCGCATTCAACTGCTCCATCACCGGCCGGTCGTCGTCATTTATCGGACCATCTGGAGTAAGGATAGGTACCGGCAATTCGTGGTAAAGTTGCCTCGAAAATGGGCGAAGAGAAGCCACAACCAGCAGGTTACGATAAGCCTCATTATCAGCCGAAGCACAAAGCCTGAGGTGAAAACCGGCGTCGGCGAGCGTAGCAATTAAGCACAGTGTTCCACGACCTTTTTCGCCCGTGAGGTAGCCATGGGTATTTATCAAGACCACCGCGTCTGTATCAAGCAGCGTCTTAAGCTGCCGGAGGCTTTGCCGCGTAATAACGTGGGCTGGCTGCTCTTCTGCCTTAAAAATATCAAACAGCACCAGGCTCCATTTGCAGGTATCAGCATTGAGAAAATGCCTCGCATCATCACACACAGTCTCAACCGAAGGGTTGAGGTAAAAAAAATGCTTTGCCATGTCGATAACCCGTTGATCAAATTCCACGCCTTTTACCTGGTATTGATGTTCTGCCAGCATATTGGCCACGAGGCCACCACCCAAGCCAAGTACCAATGCCTTTCCTGCAGGAAAACCATCAAGGTTTCGCTCCAGTAAATTAACATAAGCCGATACCGATTTGCGGCTTGCAACATCCATTTCGGTTTGTACAATGGTATTGATCAACAATTTACGGACCGGAGCGCCATCCTGAGAGCGCGGTGGTTCTTCCCTGATCTCCAATTTCCCGAGTATCCCTTCTTCTTCATAAACGAGGAACGGATTTTTCGGTGCGCGCACGAATCCGTAAACCGCGAGGGCGCCGGTGAGAAATAAAACGGCGAGCAAGGTTCGCGGATAAGGCCTTGCCTTTACCAGCACAGACACCAGGAACATCGCTCCGGCAAAACCGCTTAAGGTGGCTTTTACACCAACAACAGGCAGAAGGTAAAATCCACATAAAAAGGTTGCCAAAATACCCCCGAGGGTAGAAATGGCGTAAATCTTTCCGCTGTTCGCTCCGCTTTCGCGGTGCTCTTGGGTGAGAATAGCAATGATAAGCGGCGACGTGGCGCCCATGAAAAGCGTTGCCGGAAAAATGAGTACGACTACACTCAGCACAACAGCTGGTAAAAGGGGAAGATAAGCACCGGCCAGGTAAAAAACCCGTCCCAAAAACGTCATGCTCAATAAAGCACATGCTGCGGCAAGCAATACCACCAAAAGGATCTTTTCGCGGTTTGGGCGGCGGCTAAGGCGTCCACCCAGAAAGTAGCCGCTGGCGAGCCCGGCCAGGGTAACGGCCATTACCGCGCTCCATACGGGCAAACTACTGCCGAAAAAAGGAGCCAACAGCCTGGCACCGGAAATCTCCGCAGCCATTACCGAGGCACCTTCCACAAACGATATGAGAAGAAAGCGGTGGCGTAATAGCATTGTTGGAAACGCTGTTAAATGTACAAGTTATTGTCCTCCTCGTAACTTGCGCTGGCCCCAAAGCCTAAACGCTTACCGGTACGCAGATTGATGCTGCTTACTTTCTCCTGGATCTCATTTACCGTTACATCCCGCACAGTATCGTATGGTGGTGTAAATAAATCATAGGTAATCACGTAAATAATAAGATCGTTGATGATCTCGCATAAGCTCTCTTTGTTAAGCGGCTCCGAAGAAAAACTTGAGTATTTAATGCCAACAGGCCCTTTAGCTTCGATAAAAAAGTGCATTTCCCGGTTCACGAAAATGCGGCACACCAAGGTGCCAAGATCGTTCATGCGATTGTATTTAATCGAGTCAGCCAGAAAATTGTAAACGTTGATGATGCCACAATACGAATTGTAAGCGTGCTGCCGGATGTAACCGGTTTTAAACATCGGGTGCGACTTATCGAATTCAAATACATTGGTATGCATGAAGAATTCCAACACATCGCCTGCCACTTTCAACTGCATGGAATACTTCTTGGCTTCTGATACTGCTACAGAAATGCGTTTATCTACCGGTTCTATTTCACGTACCAAGTCAATGGCAATTTCATTGACACAGAGTTTTATCATGTCGAATGCAGCAATGGTATTATTAAATACATCTTGCTTCATCACCGACTTTTCGGCCAGCAATGTGACGATTTTCTGTTTCTGGGCATCTAAAAGTTCACTCATACGACAATTACTGGTTTAGAATGATAAATATACTGATTTCAAAAATGACTAAAGCGTTTTTCCGTCCTTAAACGCCTCATACATCACTTTGTGGATTTTTCCGCGAATACCAAGTTTAGCCAACTTATTTTCGTCGGCATCCGGGTAAACGCGGTTCGATAAAAACACAAAAATAAGTCCGCTTTCCGGGTCGGCCCAGGCAAAAGTGCCGGTAAAGCCGCTATGTCCATAACTCGAAAGGCTGCATTCTTTTGTCACCGGACTGTCTTTCTTTTCATCGGGTTCGGGTTTATCGAAACACAAGCCGCGCCGGTTATCCAAAAAATGTGAGGAGGTGTATTGCCGGATCACACTTTCACTAAGAAACC
>DAIUED010000399.1:0-3383 GCA_036845295.1 Bacteroidota bacterium | reverse complement strand
ATCTCAACTTCTTTTCAACGCAGAGTGAAGTGAGCCTCAAGGAAATGCAAAAGCTGATCGAGGTTAAGAAAAAATTCTCGGATAAAGTGGCGTTTATCAGCATATGCCTTGACGACAGCGTAAAAAGCTACCAGGCTTACCTAAAAGCGAACCCTAAGCAAGACTGGCTGATCCTGCATGACACCCAGGGAAATGCACGACAGCATTACGCAGTGAAATCCTTGTCGGCCTATTTTTTCATCAACCAGCAACTGATTCTGGCACAATCGCCAGCCCTGGCGCCGAGCGAAGGCCTTGAATACAAGTTCAACGGGCTTTTCCGGCAGAAAAAGAAGAACACGATCACAGGCGTGCGCTAGAAACCAGCGTCATGTGGTTAATGGCCCGAAACTGCGTCAGCGATTGCCGCGGAAATCCTTTTTGCCGGCTGGCTGATGCTCGCGAAGCCCGGCGGAAAGATTGCAGCAGAAAGCGCGCCCCGACGCCCAACAACACATATCTATAAACTAAAAACGGCACATTGGCCAGGCCTATCACGCCCGCCCTTCTTTCCTGAACACCAGGAAGAGCAAGTAAACGCAGCTTGCAAACAGGAAAAACGCACCGGTTTGATGCAGCACCCCTAACACAACCGGAACGTGGTACAGCAGCGTCAATACACCCAGGATAAACTGAACCGTGAGGCCGTAGATCAGGAACGTTACGGCCCTGTACTGCTGCTTGGTAAGATTGAGCTTATTCGAACGGTACCATAACACGCAGAACACGAGTACCACGATAATGGCCAGGGTGCGGTGCACGAACTGAATACCGCTGGCATTTTCAAAAACATTTTGATAAAACGTTTCTTTCATGGTTACCTGCTCAGGCATCCACTCATCGCCCATTTTAGGCCAGGTATTGAAGATCTTACCCGGACGGATCTTGGCCGCGTCACCCTCAACATAACCTGCCGTGAGCGCGCCGTAAACGATCTGCACGATCAGCAGAACAAAAAACAAAACAGACAATCCCCGAAGTTTATACCCGTTGTTTGGAGTCACCGATTCCTTGGGATAAATCAGTTTTAATGCAAACCAGAATGTAAAGGCGAACAAGGTGAAAGCACTCATGAGGTGCGTGGCTAACCGGAAATGGCTTACGGCAGGCTTATCCTGCAAACCGCTATACACCATCCACCAGCCAATAACGGCTTGCATGGCTCCCATGAAAAACAGCAATATCAGGGATGGAAGCATGTCTTTTTTGATCTTTTTGCGGATCAGCAACACCACCAGGCCGATAGCAAACACATACATCATGGTACGCCCGATGAGGCGGTGGATGTACTCCCAAAAGAAAATGTGTTTGAATTCATCCATCGTCATCATAAAATTAACCTTAACAAACTCGGGGCTTTCCTGGTACTTGGCAAAGCGCTCCTGCCAGGCCTGTTCAGACAGTGGCGGCATAGACCCCATAAAGCTCCAATCGGTGATGGAAAGGCCGGAATGCGTAAGCCGCGTGATGCAGCCGACAACAACCATTATGTACACAAGCGCGCAGCCAGTGAGCAGCCAGTAGATAACAGCTTTATGTGGATTCTTGGAAATCATGATGAGAAAATTTTGGGCTCAAAATTACTAAGCATTTGGCAAATACGCGATGAAAAAGTCCAATAAAACAAAGCCCGATATGAAATAAAAACGCTATTTTTAAGGCTCTTAAAAACACTGTCCATGAAAGGAATAATTCTAGCCGGCGGCTCCGGCACGCGCCTGCATCCGCTGACGTTGGCCATGAGTAAACAAATGATGCCGATCTACGATAAGCCGATGATCTATTACCCGCTGTCGGTGCTCATGATGGCTGGCATTAACGAGATCCTTATCATCTCGACGCCGCACGATTTGCCGAATTTCGAAAGGCTCTTGGGAAGTGGCGAGCAACTTGGCTGCAAGTTTTCGTATGCCGTGCAGGAAGTGCCGAACGGGCTGGCTCAGGCCTTTGTGCTGGGCGAGAAGTTCATTGGAAATGACAAAGTAGCCCTGGTGCTAGGCGACAATATTTTTTACGGCGTTGGCCTGGGCCGCATGCTGCAAAAGATCAACGATCCGGATGGCGGCGTGGTGTTTGCCTACCATGTAAGCGATCCTGAACGTTACGGCGTGGTGGATTTCGATGAGAACCACAATGTGCTTTCGATCGAAGAGAAACCGGCCAAACCTAAATCCAATTACGCAGTACCCGGCCTCTATTTTTACGACAACTCCGTGGTGGAGATCGCTAAAAACCTGAAGCCTTCGCCACGCGGCGAATATGAAATTACCGATGTGAACAAGGAATACCTGAAACGTCAGAAACTGAAAGTATCCATCCTCGACCGGGGCACGGCATGGCTCGATACCGGCACCTTTGCTTCCCTGATGCAAGCGGGGCAGTTTGTACAGGTCATTGAAGAACGCCAGGGACTTAAGATCGGGTGCATCGAAGAGATCGCCTATAAAATGGGCTTCATCAGCAGGGAACAATTGATATCCATTGCAACGCCGCTGACCAAAAGTGGTTACGGCACTTACCTTCTAAAAATGGCGGAAGCCGGGAAATAAACACGCGTGCATTCTTACTCACATTTATCATCCCTGCTCGACGAAGCACTCCGCTCTGAAGAAGCAACACTGCAAAAACTTTTTCCGGGAGAGATGTATGGCCCAATGGCCTATATTGTAGGCTTGGGAGGCAAGCGGGTGCGCCCGCTTCTTACCTTGATCGGCTGCGAACTTTTTGACACTGATCCGCGGCAGGCGCTTCACGCAGCCATTGCCGTGGAATTGTTTCACAACTTTTCACTGATACACGACGACATTCTGGACAAGGCGCCATTGCGCCGCGGCAAGGCTACAGTGCATGAAAAATGGAACCATAACATTGCTCTGCTGAGCGGCGACGGAATGATGGTATTGGCTTTCGACCGCCTGAGCCGCGGACACAACCAACACACCGGCGCGTTGCTGAAACTGTTCTCGAAAACGGGTTTGGAAGTGTGTGAAGGGCAACAGGAAGACATGAACTTCGAAACAGCCGATGAGGTAAGCGTAAACGATTACCTGCACATGATCACCAACAAAACAGCGGTGTTGCTGGGATGCAGCTTGCAAATGGGCGCCATTTGCGCCGGGGCGTCCGAACAGGATCAGGCTCACCTATACGAGTTCGGGAAACATGTAGGCATAGCGTTCCAGATCCTGGATGACATCCTGGATGTGTATGCCGACCACGACAAATTCGGAAAACAGGTTGGCGGCGACATCATCGCTCATAAAAAAACATTCCTGCTGCTGAAAGCACTCGAGCTGGCAGATGCAACGCAGCGCCAAACCCTGCAAGCGCTGATGGCCGACGCG
>DAIUED010000398.1:0-3389 GCA_036845295.1 Bacteroidota bacterium | reverse complement strand
GGCCTCGTCTTCATCAGACGAAAGAATCACCACTTCTGTTTGCGGATCTTTTTCTTTCACCTTTTGCAACATATCAAGGCCCGCAATACCACTGTGGGTTGTTTCCTGGAGATAATCATCCACCACAACCAGGTCAACCTGGCCGTTAAGCATCCGCAGGCAACTTCTGCTATTGAAAAATAGCGATATGTTAAGTTTATCACCAAATCGTTTTTTAAGATATCGCCTCAATTTTCCGGCTACCATCACGTCATCATTCAAAATGAAGACATTTAAACTTTGAGCTTTCATAATCGTGTTTTTTAGTTGTTATCAGTTTTACGGGAAGAGGTTATTTTCTGGATCGCGTCACCAATGCAATGACCCCTGCCACTAACAGTACCACCAGCAGAATTCCCCATACCATGCCGGCTTTAAATATTCCACCGACAACAGCGCAAGCCTGCATACACAGCAGCATGCATGGCAGGATAAAGTATAACATAGATCGTTTCATAACCGCATTTTTTACTTCTATTTTCAACTTCCATTCCACGGCATTTTGCATTTTCAAAAAGCATCTCTCTGCGTAAACGCAGCAGGCTATGTGTATCATTTTCCACAGATGCCATAACTCCGCATGCTGCAGGCAAACCGATGAATCACAAAAAAAGCATGCTTCTTTTTGGGAAGCATGCCTCGAGTATTGGTAGTTGTTTTTTAAGCGGCTTTTCTGAAGTTTTTGCTTGGGATATTGAGCTCTTCACGATACTTGGCCACAGTACGCCGTGCAATAGAATACTTTTTCTGAATAAGCTGTTTAGCTATTTCTTCGTCGCTTAGAGGATTTGTTTTGTCTTCCGCTTTCACACACTCCATCAAAATCCGTTTAACTTCGTTAGTGCTCACCACCTCACCGGTTGTCGTACTCAATCCTTCAGCAAATAAGCTCTTCATCAGGATCGTTCCGTAAATAGTTTGAATATACTTGCTGTTCACGATCCGGGAAATGGTTGAAATATCGGAGTTAATTTCTTCCGCAATATTTTTTAAGATCAATGGCTTGAGATCAGACTGCTCGCCGGTAATGAAAAACTTTTTCTGGTGTTTGACGATGGCTTTGGCAACGGTTACCATCGTTTTTTCTCGTTGCTGTAGCGCATCGATGAACCATTTTGCACTTTCGATTTTGCTTTTGATGAAACCCGAAGCCTCGCGCATACTTTTATCTTTCGATTTAGAATAAGTATTGAGCATCTCCACGTAATCTTCACTGATCTTCAACGGTGGATGTTTGGCCGAATTAAGGAATAGCTCTACGTTTTCACCGTTAACAGACACCGAAAAATCAGGTTCGATGGTGATGGCCTTGCTCCCACTTTCTTTTGAACTTCCTGCCGGAGCCGGGTTTAGTTTTCTGATTTCGGCAATGGCATCTGCAAACTCTTCCTCATCGAGCTTCATAGCCTTACGAATAACCTCGAAGCTACGCGTAGAAAGCTGTTCCATGTGTTTTTCGAGAATATGCATGGCATGGTAAGTATCACTGGTTTTCTCGGCTTTGTGTTGCAACTGCACCAATAAACACTCTTGCAGGTTTTTACAGCCAATACCAACCGGTTCAAGGGTTTTTATTTTGGCCAAAACTTCTTCAAGCTCTTCCTCAGTTACAAACGTGTTTTGTACAAACGACAATTCATCGGAAATATCGCTGATGGTTCTCCTGAGATAACCGTCGCTATCGAGCGTATTGATCAGGTATGCACCGATCTCTTTCTGCTTATCGCTGATAGGAAGCAATTTAAGCTGTTCAATCAACGGTTCTGTGAAATCATGCTGTTCAAGGAATACCTGTTCGCGTTTATCATCCTCATTGGTGTGGTTGTTAGCTTCGTACTTATAGTCGTCGAGCGAGTCGCGATCCATATAGTCGGTATAATCGTAGTCTTCGCCGAGCTTTCCTTCCGAAATTGTCTCGTCGTCGAAATCGCCCGTCTCTGTATCATTGTCATTCAGGTTATCGTTTTCTTCAGCAGGTGTTTCAGCCTCCAGATCGTATTCCAGGGCTGGGTTAATTGCCATTTCGGCAGCAATACATTGCTCCAGTGCCACTGTAGGTAGCGACAACATATTGAATAACTGAATTTGCTGAGACGTTAATTTTTGAGTCTGCTTTTGGGTTTGAGATTGAATGATTGCCATAACCGGGAATTTTGTATGATTATTAAAACGATCGCTGTTGAAAATTAAAAAAACCGCAGGCGTCAGTTTTCACTTGGCCCCTGCGGTTTCATTCTTTATTTATTTCTTTCCTAGTAAAGTTCCTCCCGCAATCAGCGTGATCAGGAACAGGACGATGAAAATAAAGAACAGTATTTTTGCAATGCCTGCAGCACCTGCTGCAATTCCGGTAAATCCAAATAAACCGGCAACGATTGCAACTACTAAAAAAATTAATGTCCAGCGTAACATAGTGTTTAGTTTTAGAGTTAATAATAATTATACGGTATGGCATTGAAACAATAGTGCCGAAATTTTTTCCGGTTACAATTTTTTGAAAGTCAACGAATTAACTTTTAATGCCAAAAACGGACATGTCAAAAGTTGTGGAAATATTTCCCCGGCGGCCTACGAAACAGGGAAGAAGAGGCACAAGGTGAGGCCTTGCGGGATGTGGTTTTGTGCTGAAATCCAACCGCCGTGGTTGAGCATAATGCGCTTGCAAAAGCTAAGTCCCATACCAGTATTGGCGTGACCTGCTTCGTCCACTTTCTGAAAAAGCTCGAAGATCTTTGTGTGGTAATCTTCATGAATCCCGACACCGTTGTCGCTTACAGCAACCATATAATAGATCTTCTTCTCCCGATTCAGGTATTTTCCCTCTTTCGTCACATATTCGCTGCCCGTGATACTGATCTCGAGCGGTTGCTCTGGATGCGCAAAACGAATACTGTTGTTGAGTATATGAGTGAATAAGAGTTTCAATTGGTGCGGATCGACTACCAGAGTCCTTAGGTTTTCCAGCCGAAGAACAAACGAATCTTCCCAGCCATTCTCCCGCACCAGTTCCCGGATCCATCCGTTCAGTTCTACCGGCATTGTATGGCCGCTCCCTGACAGGATTTGATAGTAGTTAACGATATTGTTGTTGATTTCGCGCTGCTGATTGTATATGAGCTTGATACGGTCGATCTGTTCCTGTAACTGCCGGCTATCTCCGTCTTTGAGATGTTGCAACCTGTCAATCATCATCTGGATCTTTCGCATCGGCTCCTGCAGGTTGTGAGTGCTGGCCAGCGTTAGCTCACTCACCTCCCGGTTCAGGATATTCAGCTCGCGTACTTTTTGTTCCAGGTTCGAGCGGTGCACCTCGCTGCGGTTGAAAAACGTAATGATGGCGATAGCCGCCA
>DAIUED010000397.1:0-3401 GCA_036845295.1 Bacteroidota bacterium | reverse complement strand
AACACGTGGTCGCCGATCATATATTTGATGCCTTCAACCGGTCCGTCTTTGTAGGTCATTGCCACTACTGCTTTTACCTTGGTTCTGTCGGGTTTTTGCTCGATCAGGCAATCGCCGCGTTCCATCAGTTCATGAATCAAAAATTGGCTTTCAGAGGCAAGACCGTGTTTTACCGCAACATCGTGATAATTGGTGGAGTTTTCGTCGTTTAACTCTTTGAATGCCAAAGGCAGCTTGTCGGTTTCTTTAAACGGTTTCAGGATTTCACGAATGGCGCTTTCTGGCGCCAGGAGCCGGTAAACCGAGTCTTCATACATCAGAAATAATTTACTTTGCCCCGCATCTTTTTCCATCGAAATTTGCCGTACAACATCAATCTGTGCGTGCAGACCGTTTATCGCCAAAAGGCCTACACATAAAAGAAATAACTTACGCATCATGGTTTGTGGTTTTAGAGGTTAATAAAAACGAATTATAACGGGTAATAAAAATGCATCACTTCTTCCGCACTGCCGCCGGTGGCATGGTAAAAATCCAGCACCTTGCGGTCAACGGTATTGGCTTGTACAAACACTTCTTTCAAGCCAAGTTTCTTACAGTCAGTTTTTAGAACATCGATCAGTTTTCTGCCGGTTCCCTTACGCTGGTATGGAACAGAAACCGCAAGATCATAAATGTAAACTTCCGACGATTGGTAGTAGTAAGACGGTAAAAGGTACGCGGTAAGGCCGCCGACGACTTCTTCACCAAATGCCGCCACATACACCATGAAATGTTGATTGTCGAGAAGATGTTGAAGGTAATCGCGGTCGGGTAACAAGAAATTCTTCATGCCAAAAACCTCTTCAAAAACGTTGATCAACGCTTCCCAATCTTGTATATCGTCACGGTTAAGCCGTTTGATCTCGATGGTCATAGTCGTTTTGTGTTTGAGTCAGGAAACCGGCAGTATGCTTTCAATTCTCATGCCTGCCAGCTTTTTTTAAGAAATTTATTGCCCGGAAGGCCGCGAATAAAGTTATGCAGGGTAAAACTTTCTGTTGTAAGGAATGTTAATGTCGGTAGAGAGAATCTTTTATTTACGCCTGTTCATGAGCCATTTGAAACTTAGCATCCTCGATCAAT
This sequence comes from Bacteroidota bacterium, assembly GCA_036845295.1. Taxonomy (GTDB): domain Bacteria; phylum Bacteroidota; class Bacteroidia; order B-17B0; family Aurantibacillaceae; genus UBA4416. The sequence continues at coordinate 2,276 of DAIUED010000397.1, read as the reverse complement.
CCATTGTTAGTCATGGCAGCACCGCTGCAGATGCCATTGAAAATACCATAAGCACCGCCCGGCTGGCAGAAAAACTCGGCTACCATCGGTTTTGGGTATCGGAGCACCACAATTCCACATTTATTGCCGGATCGGCACCGGAAATACTGATGGTAAAACTCGCCGGTGAAACGGAAAAGCTCCGCATCGGGTCGGGTGGCATCATGCTTCCAAACCATAGCGCATTGAAAGTAGCCGAAAATTTCCGCTTACTGGAAACCCTCTTTCCAGGACGCATCGACCTTGGGATGGGCCGCGCACCGGGAGGCGACCGCATGACCGCCAGCCTGCTTAACCCCTCGAATGATTTCCGGGAAGAAAGCTATTTGCAACAACTCGAGTACCTGCAGCATTTTTTCAGGGACAGTGCGCGTACCACACACGGCCCGTTGATCGCTATTCCACAGGCATCCGGTATCCCGGTGCAGTGGGTGCTTAGCTCAAGCGGAGGCAGCAGCGCCATTGCCGCCCGTTTCGGCGCCGGTCTCGCCATTGCCAGGTTCATCAATGGCTTTGCCTCGCCGGCGATGGTTGAGGCCTACCGCAAGCAATTCCGTCCTTCGCCCCAGCAGCCTGCACCGCAGGAGTTGTTGGCCATTTCGGTGCTCTGTGCCGATACCGAAGAGAAGGCCGCACAGATGCGTCATTTTCTGGATTATGTATTCGTGCAGTTCGAGCAGGGGCGCTTCGATCGTTTCGGTAGCTATGAGGATATCAGGAACTACAAGTTCTCCGCTCACGAGCTTGAACGCATCCGCCTCAACAGCGGCCGCGTGGTGTCCGGCACGCCGGATGCTGTGAAGGAGCAGCTCACGCGGCTGGCGGCCGAATTTGATGTACACGAGGTAATGGTATCGTGCATGGCCGACCGGCCGGAAGACCGCATGCGCTCATTTGAGTTGCTGGCCGGTGCCTTTTCCTTGTAATTATGGGCTAATTTCGACGGCAGCGCCTAACCGTTAGCTTGTTTTGCTTCGGCGTGTTGCCGTTTTCTTTACAGCTTTTTTTTCTGGCTTGGCTCCTGTGTTTTCGCGGCAGAAAGCGCAGTGGGCGTTCATCACACAATCTTCGTGTTTGGGGTTTTTCGGCCGGCAGGTTTCCCGGCCAAGAAACGAAATAGCCATGCCGATGTCGCCCCAGGTTTTTTCGGGCATGATCTCCATGAGGTCGGCTTCTATTTTTTTCGGGTCGGAGGAAGTGGTCACGCCCAGGCGAGGGGCGACACGCACCACATGCAGATCCACAATGATCCCTTCAGCAGCCACGCCGGCTTCACGCATGATCACGTTGGCCGATTTGCGTCCGATGCCTTTCATGGCCGTGAGCTCGTCCATGGTTACCGGAATATTTTTGTCGGTTTTAAGGGTTTGAGCCAGCTCCACCAGCCAGGCGGCTTTGTTACGCGAATTGCGCACCTTGCCGATAAAGGGCATGAGGCTTTCAGCATCGGCTTTTGCCAGGGCTTTCATGTTCGGAAAGGCTTTGAACAGGGCAGGAGCAAGGCTATTGATGTGCTTGTCGGAATCCTGCGCCGACAAGATCACCATTACCACCAATTGGTACAGGTTCTTGTGCTCCAGTGGATGTGGCTTGTTTTTATACAGCTTTAGTAAGGGTTTGAAGGCTTCTGCCCAGGTTTTGGCTTTCATGGGATGGTGTTTCTATCAAAGATAGGAAATAGAAAGATGTAAGATGCCTCCAGGCTGTAAAAAGTAACGTTTCTGCAGAGCAAACGTGGGCTGAGTCCAGCGCGCCCCGATGCCATAAAGCGCATGTGACGGAGTGCATCATGGCTGACGCCATTTTTTGGGAGCGATCTGTCGCGTATCGTCACTTGCTACATTTCATGGCACTTACGCACGACTTATTGCTTTACCTTTGCGTTCATGAACCGCTCGGTCATTCATATGGATCTCGATAGCTTCTATGTGTCGGTAGAGCGAAAGCTCGACAGTTCCCTGCTTGGCAAGCCAGTTATCATTGGTGGTTCCAGCGATCGTGGCGTGGTAGCCTCCTGTAGTTATGAAGCCCGTCAGTTTGGAATCCGGTCTGCCATGCCATCGGCAAGGGCTCGCCAGCTCTGTCCGCAAGCCATTTTTGTAAAAGGCGACATGGCCATGTATTCAAAATATTCGCGCGAGGTAACGGAAATTATTCATGCCGAGTCGCCGGAATATGAAAAGGCCAGCATCGATGAACATTACATCGATATCACGGGCATGGACAAATACGTGAAA
>DAIUED010000396.1:0-3401 GCA_036845295.1 Bacteroidota bacterium | reverse complement strand
AATGGAGTTGGCCGTGTAAGAACCACCGGTTGCATTTGGCGAGCCGTCGCCCCATACAATGGTATAAGAACCCCAGGAGCTGTTCGACGAAAAATTCAGGTTGTATGTTCCTGTTCCGGTACAATCTACAAAGAGCGGATTCGATGATAAATTGCCAAGATAGTTGTACACCTGAGGGCATTGCGCCGACACCAGGTTAAAGAATACAAGTAAAAGGACAAGGTATCGTAGCTTTCTTACCATTCAGTCTAATTAAAAAATAAAAACAGGTTTTGTAAGCCGGGTTCTGTATTCTGCGAACAGAACTTTCATCATTTATCTATGCAGCCTACCCTCTTCAATATAGCTTTCGCTATTACGGCGAGCAACCGTAAAATTGAAGTTTACATGGCCTTACAACATTCGAGGTTTATCCTTCTGCACCGTTACCGGTACAGAATGTGAGCTCTTACCTCACATTTTCACTATGACCCACTGCGACACGTCGCCGCGGGCTACCTGGTTTTCTGTGATACTATCTGTTACGGCTTCATTCCTGAAACCATACCCATCCTTTCAGATGGCAAATTGCTCTGTGTTGCCCGGACTTTCCTCCCTTTAAATGAAAGAGCGATGAAACAAACCTGTTTTGTGTTTAAAATTACAAATAATCGGCTTACGAATTTCTGCTGTCGTCGAATTTTTTTCTGACGCTTGCAGCTGCACACGCAAAATCAGTGATGGTTTAGAGAAGCGTATTCAGGGTTTGGTGGTGCAGGTAAAATAAAAAAGCTGAAAGGCTTGATTGGATAAGCAAACCAAGGCCTGCGCCTTTCCAAAAGGTTTGCGAAGAGCGCCTGAAAACTAGCCATAACATTGCACCGGCACAAATGCCACCACCAAAAAACCACGTAAAATTACCTGATTGTTGAATGGAAATTACCTGCTCCGGCAACGGCACCAACTGGCTGCGCAGCAAGCACACAGCAAAAAATAGTTGTAAAACCCCGGTAATTAAAAATGCCCAGGCCATGCCTTTAAAGAAACTATAACGGATGACAAACAGAAAAAACAAAGAGAAAGCGACGGCGAGAAGGGCGATCAGGATAAAGATCCAGGCAATAACACTTTGCTGATCCATCAGTTGCTGAGCCGTTGGTTCCATCAGACTACCGGGTTTACAGGAATATCGATAATAACGGTGGTGCCTCGGCCAATGGCAGAATCGAAATGCACACTGCCGTTGAGCAGTTCGATGCGTGTTTTGATGCCTTTTAAGCCAAGCCCGTCAAAGCTGTCGATGCCCGACGTGTCGAAGCCAACGCCATTGTCCTCAATCATCACATTCACCTCAGTGTCGTGGCGTATAAGCTGCATAGCTATTTGCGAAGCCTGTGCATGCTTGATGATGTTGTTCACGATTTCCTGGATCACACGGTAGAGCACCGTTTCTACCTGGTTTTCCAGTCGCTCGTCGAGCCCTACAATTTCAAGATCTACCCGTAGTGTAGGCGCTTGCCCGAGTTTGGTAATGAATTCCCTGACGGCGCTTGCCAATCCGAATTTGATCAGGGTGTTGGGCATCATGTTGTGCGATACGGCGCGTACTTCTTTTGCCGAATCGTCGAGCAGCGAAAGGGCATTGTGCATGGCTGTTTCCTGCTCCGGATTTTTTTCAGGAAATTTAGAATCGAGGTTGCTTAAATTCAATTTGGCGGCACTCAGCATCTGCCCAACGCCATCATGCAGATCCTGGGCAATGCGCCGCCGTTCCTTTTCCTCGGCTTCCAGGATAGCTTTGGTGCGAATTTCTTTTTGGCTGGCAATTTCAGCTTCCAGTTTGGCCTGCTGTTCAATGCGCTTCTTGCGGTAAAAAACCACGCCCAACGCCGCTAGCAAGCCTGTTAGCGCAACAATAGAAACGATCACAATGTTTTTGATATAGGCCTGCCGTTCCCTGGCTTCCAACTCGGCGCGGTGCTTGGCGATCTCGAGGTCTTTTTTCTCAACGTCGAATTTTACCTGCATCTCGGCAATGCTCTGGTCGAGGCGGTTTCCGTATAGCGAGTCTTTTAAGGCAACGAGCGAGTCGGAATAGAGCGTGGCGTTTTTGTAGTCACCTGTTTTCTTATAATAAGAGGCAAAGTTGGTGTACAGAATTTCGAGGTATTCGGGTGTATGCGTTTTTTCGTAAAGTTGGCGCGAATACCTGAAATAATCATAAGCCTTCGCATATTCTCCCAGGTTGAGGTAAAGCTCGCCAAGGTTGTTTACAACGGAGGTCTGGCCATCGTAATTGCCGAGTTCTTTGAACTTATCGAGCGCTTTATTCAGATACAAAATCCCAAGATCGTATTTTTTCATGTACACATACAGGCCGCCGAGGTTGTTGTAATTCCACACCACGGCGGTGTTGTCGTTGAGTTTTTCGCGAATGGCTGTTGACAGTTCGAAAAACTTGGCGGCTGAATCGAATTGGTCATGCTCGGCATATAAAATACCCATGGTGTTATAGATGGTTCCCAGCGCGACTTTCGAAGACAGTGGCTTCGCTCTTTTTTCGGCCATGCGCAGGTAGCGCTCGGCCTGTTTGAAGTTATGTTGTTGCTGGTACACGAGCGCGATGTTGGACATGACAGTGGCTGCTCTCGCCGTGTCTTTAATGGATTCAAATCCTTTCAGGGCTTCCAGTCCTTCTTTCAGCCCGTCTTCCAGTTTTGAGGTCATGATGTAGCCTGCGCTCAGGCGCTGATGCATGGATGCTATATAAAATACGGGCGCATCATTGGGTAGCGCCGCAATTATGGGTTGTAACAGGCTGATAACCGAATCACCAAGGTCTTTTTGGTAATAGGCCCTTGAGAGCGAAATGGCCGACTCGTAGTAAGGAACCGTATTTTCGCAGCCTTTCGATTTCTCCCAGGCCTGCAGGGCCAGGTCCAGGGCTTTGTTGAGGTCTTTCGATAAAAGCAGGTTCGACTCGCTGTAGAGTTTTCGGATGGCAGCCGAATCACATGGCTGTGCGCGAAGAGGGCCGCACAACACCAATAAAAAGCCTATCGCCAGCAGCTGAAATTTCATTCTCTAAAAATACAATTTTATCGCTAATTAGGGTATTTATGGTATCTTTGTGCCCGGTAATGAAGACGAAAACCCTTAAGAAAAATAAAGTGAATGTCGTAACACTTGGTTGCAGCAAAAACATTGTGGATAGCGAAGTGTTGATGGGCCAGTTGCGTGCAAACAACTTTAACGTAGAACACGAAAGTGAAGACGACGATCACCAGATCGTGATCATTAATACCTGCGGCTTTGTAGAAAATGCCAAGCAGGAAAGCATTGACACGATCCTGCGCTACGTTGATGCCAAAAAAGAGGGTAGTATCGAAAAACTCTATGTTACCGGTTGCCTGAGCGAACGG
>DAIUED010000395.1:0-3414 GCA_036845295.1 Bacteroidota bacterium | reverse complement strand
ATGAGGGAAACACATTGGAATTAAAGAACGATTCTATTTTCATTAACGATGTGTTTGCGCCAGTGTACGTTGTTCGGCAGAACTATTATTTCATGATGGGCGACAACCGCCATAACTCGCAAGACAGCCGCCACTGGGGTTTTGTACCCGAAGATCACATCATTGGCAAAGCCACGCGCATCGTGTATTCAACCGATCAGCTTTACCATAGCGGTGTTCGCCGTGAACGTCTTTTTCAGCGCATTCATTGATGGAAGCAACATCTGTTCTTTTACCCACAGCTTATCTGCCGCCTTTGCCATACCTCCGGCAAGTGCTTTTGGCAGAACATGTGCAGATCGAAGTTCACGAAAATTTTGTAAAGCAAACATACCGGAACCGTTGTGATATACTCACCGCAAATGGAAAACGCTCTTTGAGCATACCGCTCGAAAAGCACGGCGATAAAGAGCTGATTTCTGCCAAGCGGATAGCCTATGCCGAGAACTGGCAACAACAACACTGGCGCACCATTAGCAGCGCTTATAAAAGCTCGCCTTATTTCGAATTCTTTGAGAGTGATTTCAGGCCTTTTTACGAGACCCGGTATGAATTTTTGCTCGAATACAATACGGCCTTGCTCAAAAAAGTGTTGCATCTATTGCGTGCGAAAAAAGAACTTACGTTTACAGACCATTACGAACCACGGCCATTGGCAACCGATTACCGGGCTGAGTGGCCGGCAGGACCCATAAATCCATACTACCAGGTGTTTTCTATCGGGAGCGATTTCGTTCCGGATCTTAGTTGCATCGATGCTCTGTTTAATACAGGGCTCGAAACGCGGATTCTTTAAGGTATTGGTGGTGAGCAGCGCTCAATGCAAAAGCTGTGTTGTATGTTGCACGAACTTTTTTGGGCGTGCCCTTTCGCCGGCTTCGGGAACATAGCGCCGGCAAAGGTCAGGCTTTCGTTTCAATTTTTTTGCCAGGCGGTTGAGGCTCTCGAAGCCCGGCAAAAAGGATTTTCACTGCAATCCTTCACGCAGACAACGGCCTTGCACGAGTTTCAATGCTGTTGAAGGTGCAGCTTTGCGCCAGGGATCGCCGCGGAAATCGCCCGCGCTGTCCGGTTTTGCGGGCATTGGAGCAGAGAGCCCGCCCGGGCACCCTTAGCTTTCTATAATCGATGCTTCAGGGTATGCTGGCCGGGTAATACAGTCAGCCTGGCTTAAGGCCTAATGCAGCTTGGTGCCGATGAGGCTGATGAATTCTTTGCGGGTAGCATCCTTGAGAAACTCACCCGTGAACGCGGACGTTGTTGTGGCGCTGTTTTGCTTTTGCACACCACGCATCTGCATGCATAGGTGCGAACATTCCATTACCACCGCTACACCCAGCGGTTTGAGCGTATCCTGTATGCAGTCGCGGATTTCGTTGGTTAGGCGCTCCTGTACCTGGAGCCGGCGCGAAAATGCATCGACTACCCGTGGCAGCTTGCTCAGGCCCACGATATGGCCATTGGGGATGTAAGCAATGTGCGCTTTGCCAAAAAACGGGAGTAAGTGGTGCTCGCAAAGGCTATATACCTCAATGTCTTTAACAATTACCATTTGGCTGTACTCTTCGCGAAACATGGCCGAACGGAGAATCTCAGCCGGATTGAGGTCATAACCCTGGGTGAGGAATTGCATGGCTTTGGCCGCTCTTACCGGTGTTTTTACCAAACCTTCCCTGCCCGGATCCTCGCCCACATCGTCGAGGATGTTGCGGTACATATTGGAAATGGATTCAACCAGCTTGTCGTTATACTGGTCTATTTTTTTGTAGCCGTGAAGCTCATGTTCAAATTCCTCGTTCAGCATATAAAGTTTTTTTAGAATAACAACGGCGGGCGATTTTGGTTTTTCAGTCCCCGAAATATTCTACATAATTGCTTTCGGTTTCGTAGAGCTTTATGCGGTGAAGCGTGGCGCCCATATCGCTTATTTTTTCCACCAGGATCTTCCAGATAAAAATAGCAACATGCTCGGTGGACGGCATCACCGGCATACCCGGTACGTCGAGGTTGAGGTTCTTATGATCAAGCACGTCGGTTACTTCGCGGCGTATCAGGGTACTGAGTTCTTTCAGGTTGATGATAAATCCGGTATCGGGATTGATCTCGCCTTTTACGGTTACAAAAAGATCGTAGTTATGTCCGTGCCAGTTTTTATTGGCACATTTCCCGAACACAGCTTCGTTTTGTTCCTCGCTCCAGTTGGGGTTGAACAATTTGTGCGCAGCATTAAAATGTTCTTTGCGGGTAAGATAAATCATAGTAATTTTAACTCTACAAAAATAGCAATATAAATGCACATTCTGATCGTATCGGCAACACATTTTGAGATCGGGCCTCTGCTCGAACATCTCGGTATAGCCAGCCCGCAACCAGGCCTGAATAAAGGCGCGACAGGGCATAATGGGGTCCGTGCAGATGTGCTTATTACCGGTGTTGGAATGGTTAATACCGCCGTAAATACAGCGAGGTTCGTTTCGCCAGAGTTCGATCTGGCGTTGAATGTAGGTATTTGCGGCGCTTTCGACAGAAGCCTTTTGCTCGGGCAGTTGGTTAACATTACAAGCGACGTGATCAGTGAAATGGGCGCTCAAGATGGGGATGATTTTCTTCCATACGATCAGATGGATCTTCCCGGCAGCCACCGCTACCAGGCACTCGTGCCGCAAACTATCCGTTTAGCAGACGCCTTGCCCCGGGTGACAGGAATTACCGTGAATACTGTGCATGGAAACGATGCATCGATTAGTAACATTCATCGGCTATACCAGCCGCAGGTAGAAAGCATGGAAGGTGCTGCTTTTTTTGCCGCTTGCCAGGGCGTGACGAATGCTCTGCAAATCAGAAGCGTTTCTAACTATGTCGAAAAACGGGATAAGAGCAAATGGCAAATACCGTTGGCGATCACAAACCTGAACACGTTTTTGATAGACAACCTCACCTCATTAATGAATTCAATTCCTAACAAAACCGCCTCATGAATTTTAGCCTTGGTTTTTCGCCCTGCCCCAACGATTGTTTTATTTTCGATGCCCTTGTTCACCATAAAATCGATACCCAGGGAATAGACTTCACCGTGGTAATGGAAGATGTGGAAGCATTGAATAATAGGGCTTTTGCACGGGAGTTGGATATTACCAAGCTAAGTTACCACGCATTTCTTTACCTCACAGCGCACTATGCATTGCTTAACAGCGGCAGTGCGCTTGGTTTCAACTGCGGGCCTTTACTGGTGAAAGACGCTAAAACACAGATTGGTGATATCAACCAGGCCACCATTGCCATTCCAGGCAAATACACAACTGCAAATTTCCTGTTATCATTAGCATTTCCGCAAGCCACCCGGCGGGAGGAAACGCTGTTCAGCGATATCGAAAA
>DAIUED010000394.1:0-3433 GCA_036845295.1 Bacteroidota bacterium | reverse complement strand
GTAGCAGCGTACTGGTCTTGCTTGCCGCCGCTCATCTTCAGGTCGATGCGCTCGATCTCGTAGGCCAGGTGCGCAATATCGTATTTGCCGAGCGGCAATTTAAGCCACTCCGTGAACACGCCGATGAGCGACACCACAATGGTGGATGAAGTGCCAAGCCCCGACCCCTGCGGTGCCTCGATGTAAGAGGTGAGGCGAAATGACAGAGGCTTCAGTTTATATTGCTTTACAAGCCTATTGTACACGCCGATAAACAATTCAAAACCTTCTACAATGGGTAATTCACTTTGCGACTCGAGGCTCAGTGTTTTATCTGTGCCGTCGATGCAAAACTCGATGGTGCCATTGTCGAGCGGCTCGAGGCTCGCATAGGCGTATAAATCAATGGTGGCGTTGAGGATGGCTCCGCCGTATAGGTCGCTGTATGGCGACACGTCTGTTCCGCCTCCGGCCAGGCCGATCCGTAAAGGAGCCTTGCTTCTGATGATCATGATATCTGTTTGTATAAATCCACGACTTCGTTCACGAAGATCTTCCAGTCGTATTTTTGTTTTTCCTGTTTCATGCCTTCTGTAAAGGCTTCCTGCCGGTTGGCGTCGAAATAATCGACGATGGCTTCTGCGATTGCAGGCCCGTTGGGTTCCACCACATAACCGGCTTTTTTGTCGGGGATCACCTCCGACAGTCCTCCGACATTGGTAACCAGTGTAGGCACCTCAAAGTGAAAGGACACTTGTGTGACGCCACTTTGGGTGGCATCTTTATAAGGCAAGGCCACGAGATCGGCTGCCGAAAAGTACAGTTTCACCTCTTCGTTGGCAATAAATTTTCCGTGAAGAATCACCTGCTCCGCGATACCGTACATAGCAATCAGGTCGAGGTATTGTTGCTTGTCGCTGTAAAACTCACCGGCGATCAGCAACCGAATGTCGGGGCGGCTTTTGAGTTCCTGAAATGCATCAATAAGCAAATCAAGGCCTTTATAGGCGCGTATCAAGCCAAAAAACAAAACAATGTTTGCCTCTTCGGGGATGTCTAACGCTCTGCGGGCTGCCTTTTTATCGAGCTTCTCGCCGAACGAGGTGTACAAGGGGTGCAAAAGGAATTTGCGATGCGGTGTTTGGGTAAAGCGTTCGAGGTCTTTCATCACGGCTTTGCTCATGGTCACGAAACCATCGCAACCCTTGATAAAATAAGCAGCCAGGGCTTCTTTGGCCGGAAAACGCTCGTGCGGGATCACGTTATCTGTAATGGCCAATGTGCGGATGCCATGTTTCCGGATACGGCGTGCAATGGTTCCCAACGCGGGTGCCATAAAAGGAATCCAAAACCGAAAAACCACAAAATCAGGTTTCTGCGCGATGATAAACCGGGCGGTTCTATACCAGGAAAGCGGGTTTACCGAATTGATCAATGTATGAATGGTGATTTGTGCAGGAGCGTTTCCGCTGGTATCGAACTGTGTGGTGCCGGGAAACAAAAAACCAGGGTATTGCAGGCTGTACGACACGATCTCGCAAGAATGGCCTTCGGCCTGAAATGCCCGGCAGAAAAGCTCGTCGAACGTTGCGAGGCCACCGCGAAGCGGGTATGCCGGCCCTATGATCATTACTTTTGCCACGCGTCCTGCTTATTTTTTGCCTACTACCAACTCCACCAGGTCTTCCTCTTTCAGCCACTTGCGGGCCATCTCGCGGATCTCTTCCGGTGTCACCGTTTTCACCGCCTCAAAATAGCGGTCGAAGTAATCGTAGTCGAGACCAAACTCCCAGATGGCTTTGAACTTATCGGCGAGCGCGTAAGGTCCGTCAACACTTCGCAAAAACTGGCCCAGCACATAATTGCGCACGGTCTCCAGTTCCTCGGTATCTACCAACTCTTCGCGCAGCAACGCAATTTCCTTGTAAAGTTCGGTGAGCGTGCTATTGGTTACGTCTGCGCCTACTTCAGTGGAAATGAAAAAATAACCGGCGTTCACCAACGATGACAGGCCGCTACCGATACCGTATGTGTAGCCCTTGTCTTCGCGGATGTTTGCCATCAGGCGCGACCCGAAATAACCACCCAGGATGGTGTTGAGCACCTGGAATTTAAAATAATCCGGGTCTTTTTTATTGAACAGGATACGCCCTACCCGCACAGCCGACTGAATCGCATCTGTCTTTTCGATGAAATGGCGGTGTTGGGTCGTGGTTTGTGGAGCAATCCATGCTTTTTCCACTGGTTGGATTTCGCCCCAGGTTTCCTGCCCGAAAAAGCGGTTGAGGATATTCAGAAGATCGTCGGGAAGTTTTCCGGAAGCAATGATGGTGCAGTTGGAAGAATGGTAATGCTTCTGGTAAAAATCGCGGACCTCGCTAAGTGTAAGCTGGTCGAAATCTTCCGTTTTCACATCGCGGCCATACGGATGGTCGGCGCCAAAGAGCAATTCGGTGAAGCGGCGGCGCGCTAGTACATTGACTTTTTGCGAATTGACCAGGTGTTTTTGTTTTTTATTGGAGAGGTAAATATCGAATTCGTCTTTTGGAAATGTCGGGTATTTGATTATTTCTTCTACAAAATGAAGGCTTTCGTTAAGGTATTTATTGAGGCTGAACAGGGCCAGTGTCGAATAATCCTGGTCAACAGCACATTCAAAAAACGAACCGTAAAAGTCGATACCGTCCGAGATCTGGTTTGCCGTATAGTTTTTGGTGCCGGTTTCGAGCAGGTTGTTGGCCGCAGACGCCACGAGCGTACGGTTCTGGTAATACATGCCCGCTTTAAAGACGAACTCAATTTTGGTAAGCTCCTGCGAACCGCTGCTCACGGCGTACACCTTGATCCCGTTATCGAGGGTATAAGGCGTTGCTTTCTGGATATGGATCTTATCGATCGTTTTAAATGGAGGTGCTTCTGCTCGGTTTAATGTCATGGTTTAAATTTACAGAAAATCGGCGGAATTAAAACAAAAATCCGGCTGTATCAACAGCCGGATCCTTGCGTTATTCTCCTTGTAATTCGTTTTTTCACCGGAGAACGATAATCGCTACCTTGTTCATTTCTATTTTCAATTCTTAAACCAACTTGATCTTCTTTTCATCCGATGGATCGAGTGCTGCGCTTTTTACATCCACATGTGCTTCTACGGCGTATTCCGATTTTTCGTTATTGGCAAAAGCAGCCATCGAACCCAGCGCTCCCATGGCACCACCACGCTCGCGAAACTCATCATTGTCGGATTTGATCAGTTTAAAGCTAAGGTCGAACGGAATCTCTTTGATTTCGCCCGGCTTGATGGTGAAATTGACAGGCATTTTCAATTCACCCAACGTAAATTCCTTGGTCTTTTTCTCTTCGCCACGGCCCGTCGTGTATTCTTCTTTTAATGAAACGACGATTTCCGTAATTTCCTGTTCGCTTTTTGTAGTAAGTACCAATTTTCCACTGATCA
>DAIUED010000393.1:0-3434 GCA_036845295.1 Bacteroidota bacterium | reverse complement strand
TTTCGAGGGCAATGTGTTCAACCACGTGTCCCATCCAGGTGCCTGTTTCCACCCGGTGAAAAAAGCCGCCGGGATGACCTTCAGAACACTCGTGCTCGTACATGGAAGGCAGTAATTGCTCGATGCGTTCGGAGAATCCGTCAATTTTGTTGGTTGGGAAATCCTCGAGTTCACCGAGGTCTAATTTAATAACGATTAATTTTTTTCTGTAATTTGACCAGTAGTTAGGTCCGCGCATTACCTTTGTTTCCAGGATTTTCATGTAGTGGGTGCTTAGTACCCTTCCATTTTGCGATAAGTGTGCCATAGCTTAACGGCTTCATTATCAGGTACACGCAACGGCACACACTACGAGTGTGTGGAAAAAATTCCATACCTGCTTTATGCAGAATGATACTGTGGGGATTTAAGCGGGGTACCGGTAACTAATGCTTGACCTTGCGGCAATCAGGAAAAATAACGATGTCGCACAGATCCGGCAAAGGCTCTTCGTGTCCATCCTTATCTGCGGCCACCAATTTTGTAAGGCAAATTTTGGTAGCCGTTGCTTTTTTCTTCGTCAGGAAGCGGATTGTTTTTTCCGGAAATGTATTACCAACAACTGGTGCTTCGTAAAGGGTTTTTCCTTCCTGGTAAACGATCGAAAAAGATTTAATGGCGCTTTCATGCGGATTTCCGAACCGGTCGAAGGCAATGACTTTGTAGTCCGCTTCATCGAATGCTGCTTTCGAAAATAAACTACTTTTTTTGACGCTAATGGTTTGCACGGCATCCTCTTCCTGTGCAATGCCTGTGGCTTGCAGCAAAAACAGGGGAGTGAGTAGTAAGATGCATTTTATCGGTTTCAAGATAGCGCGTTTAGCTGGCTGCGAACGTATTCGATAGCGGCCAAAGTGTTTTCATGAGGTTTTTTTGCCGATTCCAGAATATTTAAAGTTTGTTCAAGGATTTCGCGGCTGGTTTCGAGCTCCTGTATAACGGTAAAGGCCTCAAAAGATACATAAAAATCGCTATGGGTAATGAGTTCTGCAAAATACAGGTAATCGCTGCTAAAATCGAGGCCTGTTTCCCAACACGCAGCAATCAGTGGCGCTTTCTGCTCAGGCTTTTTGGTGCGGTCAATGGCATTTTTCAGAAACGTACGGGCGTCGTTTTCTTTGAGCTGCTTCAACGCCTCATCTTTTTCTTCGCGGCTGGTCGAGTGGCTCACAAGTATAACGGCGCAGTCGGCATTTTCAAGGTCTTTTTTTCCGGCTGTATCCGATCCAAGAATAATAGTAGCATATTCTTTCTCATCAAATAACTTCTTAGGGTCGATCTCAGGTACAAGGTCGCCTTTCACATCATCCGGAATATCTTTATCGTCTATCATCTTTTATGTGTTTGGGCAAAGTTAACGATAAATGGTGATATCTTCTGCGCTTAACCCTAACCATTGGCTTAAAACACTCCTCTTTTTGGTTTCACGCTTTTTACAGCAACAAGGATTCGAAAAACAAAGTACTTCGTTAAAATTCAAAACTTATAAATCCAATTAGTAGATACTTTCCTGGTGATTGACCTTAAGAGTTTGGTTTTCGATATAATTATTCTAAATTTAGTCTAATAAATAAATTTAATGGATCAACCATGTCCGCTTAATGTTGAACCCACTTACAGTACCATCCAATAAAAAAAGAATTGATCAGGATATAATAGTTGACATGCTTTATGGCACCAAGATGTTTTCCCTTGCTCTTTGTTCTGTCGGCACTCTTGTTCGGATGTTATCACGCCGATCGTAAAAAAAACGCACACACGCAGGATCCTTTTGGCACTATGCGGGATTCTGTGGTATTTTGCTCGAATTTACCTGCTCCCCAAGCATTTGATGAAAAAAACATCATTGTTCAGAAATCAGCAATCTCATTGGAGGAAACAATCCATGTACCATCTCTCATCTTTCCGGCTATAGTACCTCCGTCGCAAACGGTTGATGCACCAGGATCGTTGATCACAACTTCCTTACACGCGGCAACGCCTGTCGCCATCGACCTTAAAGCGACTGTGTCTGTGGTTCAGGCTCCCGAGATCAGCGTTGCCCGGGAAATGACTGTTAAAGATCAGAATCCAGAAAGCTGTAGCAATTTTGGAAAACTGAATGGGTTAAAACAAACTTATACCTGGTGTATGCTGGAGGATAGCCATGGAAACCTATGGTATGGCTCGGAGGGAGGAGGACTGTGCAAATATGACGGAAAGTATTTCACGTTCTATACAAAAAAACAAGGGCTTCCAAACAACGTGATCTTATCGCTCCTCGAGGATCGGCAAGGACGTATCTGGATAGGAACCTACCATGGCCTGGTTGTTTACGATGGCTACAGATTTACCTGTTACACCCAGCAAAGTGGCCTGCCGAGCGACGTCATCAAAAGTTTACTGGAAGATCGTGAAGGGAACATTTGGATCGGTACGGATGTAGGTGCACTTAAATTCGACGGAAAGGGTTTCCGGTATTTCACAACGGCGCAAGGCTTGCCTGATAACACGGTACTCAGCATGAAACAAGACCGGAACGGTGCCATCTGGTTCGGCACTTATCTGGGCGGGTTATGCAAGTACGAAAACGAACAATTTACACAGTATTATTTTAATGGGATACAAGGTAAATTTGCGGTAACAACAATCGTTGAGGATGAAAACGGAGCTATCTGGTTTGGTACACGAGGCGATGGTATTGGTCAGTTCAACAAGGGCACTTTCCGTCTGTATTCACCGGTCCATGGTCTCAAATCACCGGTTGTACAGTCTATGCACTACGACAGGAGTGGCTTACTTTGGATAGGAACAACGGAAGGAGCGTTTCGCTACGATGGCAACAGTTTCAGGCAGCTAACTGCCGCGCAGGGTTTGTGCAGCAACTCGATACGGTGTATTCTGGAAGATCGTTCAGGCAATATATGGCTGGGAACAGAAGGAGGCATTTCGAAATATAGTGGTAAACTTTTTACGCATTTCACCGAAAAGGAAGGCTATGCAAGTTCGGCCACCAGAAGTATCTTTAAAGATAGCCGCGGCCGCATGTGGTTTGGCACAGACAATGGGCTTTACCGTTATGAGCAAGGACGGTTTTTGCGCTTACCTATCGAAAAAATCACAGGGGGCCAAACCGTAACTTGTTTAGCGGAAGATAATAGGGGAAGACTCTGGATTGGCACTTACCTCGGTATGTGCCTTTACGACGGCTCTTCGATAACCTTTTATAAATTCGAAGGCGACCTGCAACATAAAACCATCCGTGCTTTGCTAAAAGACCGCCATGGAAATATGTGGTGCAGTTTCGACGGTGGTGGTTTGTTAACATACGACGGACGCTCTTACACCCACATTAATACAACAAATGGTCTTTGCGATAATATCATTCTCACGATCTACGAAGATCGACAGGGAAA
>DAIUED010000392.1:0-3463 GCA_036845295.1 Bacteroidota bacterium | reverse complement strand
GGCTGCTGGAAGTAATAACCTGGGATAACAGCATGGCGGCCAGAAAAACGGTGAGCTTTGGCAAAGCCTACAATTATTCGCAAATGAGTTATGCCGACCTGCCGCTTTTACCCGAATTGGAAGAAATGCTCCCGGCCCTGGAAGCAGTCATTGGTTTTTGTCCCAACAATTGCCTCGTAAACTTTTACCCCGACGGCAATTCGAAAATGGGCTATCACGCCGATCGCACGGAAGGCCTTGCACCCGGATCTGGCATTGCCATCGTGTCGCTGGGCGCGTCGCGGATCCTGAGGTTTAAGCGCATGAACGACCCTCAGCAACTCGAGGATCGGGAACTGCATTCCGGAAGCCTGTTCTGCATGGGTCTCGAAATTCAGGATCTTTGGCTGCATGCCGTACCAAAAACCAACACAAGCAATGGACGGATAAGCCTCACGTTCCGTCAGATCGCCTAACAGGCGCAGGACTTTATTATGCCGTTTGGAAATTGTACTTTCGTTCAGCAACCCATTAGGGAAAAGGGCTGCTTTTTATGAACATATTTCTATTTCGCTTAAGGGCAATTTGCTGTGCGTTGTTTACCGCCGCACTATGCTACGGACAGGGGCGCACCGACTCGCTCCTGGCATTGGCCTCCAAAACACCAGACAATGCCGAGCGTTGCAGGCTCTTTTTGATGGTATCTCAACACTACCAGGTAAGCGATCCTACCAAAGCGGCGCTGTATGAACACAAGGCACTGTCGGCTGCTGCACAAACAGCCGACAAAAAAAAGCAACTGCATGCGCAACTTGTTGTCGCCAAACACTACCTCAATACCCGTGCATTCGACAAAGCGCGGGTCTATACTGAGAAAGCACGCCGGTTGGTTGATAGCACGAACCGCGACGAACTGGCGACGATCGGCTACTATAGCGGCTGCATCTACCTGTCGAGTGGGGACACAAAAAAAGCACTCGACGATTTCATCCGTTCGTACAAGCTGGCTGCTGAAAGTGGCGATCAGGAACTGCAAGCCCATGTCAACGCATCGTTTGGCGTGATCTACCAGCAACAAAATAAGCTGGACTCGGCACTTACGTATTATCAAAAATCGCTGGCGTATTTTGAAGACAGTAACAATGAATACACGATGACCGGCCTGCAAAATATCGGTGGTATTCTATTGGCAAAAGCTTCTTATGGCGAAGGTCAGGCATATCTGAAACGAGCGCTCGGACTTGCCAGGCAGCGTGGTGACCTGAATGCCGAAATGATCATTCTTGGTAACATTGCCAATGGGTACGAACGCGAGGGAAAACTCGCACTTGCAGAACAATATGCCTCTGAGCTGGTGACCGATGCCCAAAAAACCGGCATGGCTGTTCAGATACTTTACGGAAAAACACTGCTATCGACTGTTAAGTTCGACCAAAAACAATACGATGAAGCCATACAGAAAGCAAAAGAAGCATTGCTGCTGGCCGAAAAAACACAGATGACTCCATTTATTGTAACCTTGTACGAGATGCTGGTTTCTGGCTATGAACAAAAGGGCGATTACCGGCAAGCCTACGATTTTAAAAACAGACTGGTACACGTTAAAGACAGCCTTTCGGCGGCGGAAAACAATAGCTACATCGAAGAAATAAAACAACGGTATAATCTACAGCAAAAAAACAAGGAGCTGCAATTAACATCAGAACTGCTCGAACAGATCAAAACTTCGGACCGGCAAAAAACTGCGATCATTATCTCGTTAATTGTGTTGGTAGTAAGTGGGATCGCTACGCTATTGTTACTACTGCAGCGCCGGAAAATACGCGAAGAGCTGACAAGAAAAAACCAGAGCCTGGAAAACCAGAATCGCAATTTCGAAGCCTTCATCAACGGACAGGAACAGGAGCGGAAACGCATTGCTTCCGACCTGCACGATGGCCTGGCGCAGCACATGGTAATGCTAAAACTCGGCATTCAGAGCCTTGCAGGAACAGAAACACCGCAGCAGGAAAAGCTGAACCACTACCTGGTGGAAATTGACTCGATGATCGAGGAAACACGCAAAATATCTCATAACATGATGCCAGGAGTGCTCGTGGATTTTGGCTTACTGAAAGCGCTGCGCAGCCTGGTTGCCGATCTTAATATGAGAAATCCGAACCTGGATCTGCAACTTGAATCGAATGACGATTATACAGCGCCGGCGCCCGACGTGGAAATACAGTTGTACCGCATCGCCCAGGAATTATTGAACAATGTGCTAAAACATGCTGGTGCCAATCGTTGCCGCATCCGGCTTAACGCCACGCCTTCGCTGATCCGGCTGGAAATAGAGGATAACGGCAAGGGGTTTGTAGAGAACGGCGGCAAACCAGGCATTGGCCTTCAAAATATACAATCGCGCGTCGATAGTTTGCAAGGCAAGTTGCAGATAGAAAGTGTTCCGGGAAAGGGCACGCGAATAATGATTGAAATAATGCGGAAATAAGATGACGGAAAAACAGACGATCGAATTAATGCTGGTAGATGACCACGAGCTGGTACTGAAAGGGCTAAAGTCCATGCTGGAACAACAGGAAGGAATTCGCATTGTAGCAGAGGCTGGCAATGGCCGCGAGGCGCTGGATCTGCTGGGCCATGTTCAGCCCGATATGGTGATTACAGACCTTAAAATGCCGGAAATGACCGGCATCGAACTCACCAGGCAAATCAAGGAACGGTATCCACAGATCAAAGTATTGGTACTTACCCTGTTCAAAGACCGGGAATACGTGCATGCGATCCTCGATGCCGAAGCAGAAGGCTATCTTTTGAAAAACGTCGGGCAAGCAGAACTTCTGCATGCCATTAAGCATATCTTGAACCATGGCACATACTATTCACAGGAAATTGTTTCAATTCTGAAAACGGATATAAAATCACGTCAGAATAAAAGCGAGGTGATGCAGGAACTTTCCAGGCGTGAAATGGAAATCCTGTCACTGATCTGCCAGGAATATTCGAGCCATGAAATAGCCGAAAAACTATTTATAAGCAAAGCAACGGTAGATGTTCACCGAAAAAACATCCTGCAAAAAACCGGCGCCAGAAATCTCGTGGGCCTGATTCGTTTTGCTATACAAACCGGCATTGTCAAAGACCTCTGATAGATTAATAATTGGCTAAACCGTTAAATACCTACTTGTAGGTATTCATAATTATCAGGTCTAGGTATCTTTGTGAGGGTTTATAGACGGATATTTGCCAACTAATCAGATCAATCTTACCATGAATACATTTTTACAACGCCTTGGGGCCATCTGCGGACTTCTCTTAATGACGTTATTGACGTTGCAAACGGCATCAGCACAAACGTACACCATGAGTACTGGTACAGTGACAACATGTTCTGGCACGTTCTACGACAACGGCGGGCCTAGCGGAAACTTTAGTAACGGCCTTAACCTTACTGAAACCTTCATCTCCTCTACCGGAAGCCGCATCC
>DAIUED010000391.1:0-3493 GCA_036845295.1 Bacteroidota bacterium | reverse complement strand
AATGTCACACCACTGCACATTGCTTTCGACGAGGTGTGCAAAAAAGCCACAGAGCGCGGCATTCGCGTTACCGGCTCGGAGCTGGTAGGCCTGGTGCCACTGAAGTCGATGCTGGATGCCGGAAAATACTTCCTGAAAAAGCAACAGCGTTCGGTGGGCGTATCGGAAAAAGAACTCATCAACATTGCCATTAAAACCATGGGGCTCGACGAACTGGCACCGTTCAAGCCCGAAGAGCGCATCATCGAATACCTGTTGAAAGACAGGGCCGACAGCAAGCTCGTCAGCATGAACCTCACGGCTTTTGCCGACGAAACAGCCAGCGAAAGCCCGGCGCCGGGCGGCGGTTCGATTGCGGCCTATATCGGTTCTTTGGGTGTTTCCCTTGCCACAATGGTCGCCAATTTATCGTCACATAAAAAAGGCTGGGACAGCCGCTGGGAAGAATTCAGCCAATGGGCCGAAAAAGGACAAGCGATCAAAGACGAACTGCTGCGTCTTGTGGACGCCGATACAGCCGCCTTTAACAAGATCATGGCAGCTTTTGGCCTTCCGAAATCGACTGATGAGGAAAAAGCCAGCCGCAAACAAGCCATCCAGGATGCGACGAAATTTGCCATCGAGATCCCTTTCAAAGTGATGCAACTCTCATACGATAGCCTACCGCTTATCAAAGCCATGGCCGAGATCGGGAACCCGAACTCTGTGTCGGATGCCGGTGTAGGTGCTTTGTGCGCGCGCAGTGCCGTCATGGGCGCTTTCATGAACGTGCGGATCAACGCCAGCGGCTACGACGACAAAGCCTACGTGTCTGATATCATCGCCAAAGGCAAAGATATCGAAACCAAAACCATCGCCATGGAAGCGGAGATCCTGAACGTGGTGAATGAAAAAATTGGTGTGTAATCCATTAATCTTAAATGAGGCATAAATGAAAAAAGCAGTTCTTCTCATAGTTAGTCTTTGGTTGGGCCTGAACTTATCTGCCCAGTTACCTTATCAGCAGTATTTTGACGGACCTCAGCCGAATCCAATCAGTATAACACTGGTTCCGTCCGCAAATAATGCCTGGCAAGTTGGCAAGCCTCAAAAAACACTGTTCAGAAACGCCAAGAGTGCGCCGCATGTGATTATTACCGACACGCTCAATCCATACCCTGTAAATACCAATCACAGTTTTGTCTTTGGTATTCCATTACCAAACAGCGGTTTTCCGGGAATTTACATTTATGCGCTCCGCTGGACTCAAAAACTCGATCTTGACACAGGGCTCGATGGTGGCATTGTTGAAATATCAAACGATGGAACGAATTGGCAGAATGCCCATAACAACCCTAATTCTTACCAGTTTTATGGCTTCACCCCAGGCTCTAAGGTCACCTTACCTTCGGGTGAGATCGCTTTTAGCGGACGCGACACAACCTGGCGCGATCTATGGTTGTGCGTGAGAAGCACCTATGCCCATCAAAACGATACCCTGTATTTCCGCTTCAGTCTGAAATCGGACAGCATTCAGACAACTCAAGAAGGCTGGATGATCGATAACTTTAATTTCACAACCAGCGCCTTTCATCCCGTTAAGGAGATCAGCCAGATCGACCCGGTCGTGGTGTACCCAAACATCACCACGGGCATCGTGAATGTAGAAATGAAAAAACTCAGAGACAGCGATGGAATCGACGAGATCGAGCTGATCGATGAATCGGGACGCGTTGTGGAACGCTACGGAAAAAACTACACCAAAGTGGTTCTGGACATCACGAAGCATAAACCTGGACTATATCACCTGAGAGTCACCACTCATAACAAGGCGCAATTGTTTAAGCTGGTGTATGAAAAAAATTAAGGCCCCTACCACTAAATTCTTTTTTTGCCTTTTCAGTTTCTTTATTTGCCTGGCCTTTAGCAAGGACAAAGACCGCCCTTACCAATTCCCAGTTATGCAACGATTCCCGGCGATGCCGGTGAACAAAACGAACCCTGTCACGGTGAACGGCGTAGAACTCGGCAGGCGCTTGTTCTACGATCCCATTTTCAGTGCCGACAGCAGCATTTCCTGCTCAAGCTGCCATGTTCAAAAATATGCATTTAGCGATTCTCCAAATCAACTGAGTAAAGGTATAAAGGGACAGTTGCAGCAACGAAATACCTTGCCCCTGTTTAACCTCGCCTGGAATAGCGCCTTATTCTGGGATGGCCGCGCAGCATCCATCGAGGATCAGGTATTTCATCCCTTACGAACGGTTACTGAGATGAACTCCAGCTGGCCGGAAGTGATCAAAAAAATAAAACGGAGCAGTACATACCGCAAGCTCTTCTATAGAGCCTTTGGCGCGGTTGAGATTGACAGTGTTCTGATCGCTAAAGCGATTGCACAATTCGAGCGAACACTCATTTCAAGCAATAGCAAGTATGACCGGGTTATTCGCCGCGAAGATCGCTTCACTATGGATGAGCTCGAAGGAATGGAGTTGGTGAACGACATGACTAAAGGGAACTGTGTACACTGCCACACGACCGATGAGGACGCACTAGGCACCACCGGGCTGTACAGCAACAATGGCCTGGATAATGTTGACGACATCAGCGGTTTCAAGGACAAAGGCCTGGGCGGCTATACCAACAATGCCGCTGACTATGGCAAATTCAAGATCCCTTCACTCAGGAACTTGCTATTCACAGCGCCCTACATGCACGATGGGCGATTCAATACCCTGGAAGAAGTACTCGACTTTTACAGCGAACACCTTAAAGCCTCCCCGACAATTGATGCCAAACTTGATTTCCGCCCCGGTCAGGCAGCCCGCCTCAATAAATATGAAAAGCAAAAGATCATTGCTTTCCTTAAAACCCTGAGCGACTCTACCTTTATCGCAAATCCTGCCCATGGCAATCCTTTCCGGGAACGCTGAGGCACTTGATTTTTGCCGGCCTATAATTTCCGAATAGCCGATAATTTTTGTAGTTTTGCGCCTTCTTAATCAACCGACCACACCATGTTCGATAGTTTATCCGAAAAGCTCGAAAGAGCCATGAAAACCCTCAAAGGGCAGGGAAAGATCACTGAAATTAACGTTGCCGAAACGCTGAAAGAGGTGCGTAAGGCCTTGCTCGACGCCGACGTTAACTACAAAGTGGCCAAATCTTTCACCGACTCGGTGAAAGAAAAAGCCCTCGGACAAAATGTGTTAACTGCCGTTTCGCCCAGCCAGTTGCTCGTGAAGATTACACACGACGAACTAACCCAGCTCATGGGCGGCCACATGGAAGAAATTTTCATGGGCGGCAATCCAACGGTGATCCTGATGAGTGGGCTCCAGGGCTCCGGTAAAACAACCTTTACCGGAAAACTGGCCAATTTCTTGAAAACCAAAAAAGGTAAAAAGCCATTACTTGTGGCCTGCGACGTTTACCGTCCGGCAGCTATTGACCAGTTGCATGTGCTTGGTGAACAAATCGGTGTGGATGTATTTTCGAATAAAGAAGAAAAAAA
>DAIUED010000390.1:0-3497 GCA_036845295.1 Bacteroidota bacterium | reverse complement strand
ACCATGGGCGGTAAAGCGCGCTTCATGATCGCCAATGTGCTGGCAGCTACCCTCGCAAGCTACCTCTGGGGCTTTAAAACAGAAGACATCAAATCGCCACTGGAAACCTTTATCCCGAGCGCGGCGCAAACACCGGGCCGTATGAATATCTTCAACTTCAAGAACTTCAAGGTGATGATCGATTTCGCCCACAATCCTGCCGGATACATGGGCATTGAAGACTTCCTGCAAAGCGTGAACTCAGCCCACAAGATCGGCATCATTGCCGGTGTGGGCGACCGCCGCGACCAGGACATCATCGACTGCGCCGCCATTGCCGCCCGCATGTTCGATCACATCATCATCCGCCAGGAAAAGCACCTGCGGGGGCGCACCGAAGAAGAGATCATCGGCCTGATCCTGAAAGGCATCGAATCGCAGGAGAAAAAAGTTACCTACGAGATCATCAACAAAGAAACCGACGCGCTCAAACATGCCATCAGCATTGCCCGCGAAGGCACGTTCATCACGGCGCTCAGCGATGTGATCACCAATGCCATCGAAGTGGTACAACAACACCTCGATAAGGAAGCGAATGCCTGAATCCTAAAAAAACGAATCCTGCATTGTGAACCACAAGGCGGGATTTGTTTTCATTAACCAAACTCAGGCAGGCAAATTGCCGCCACACTGTACCCCGAGGCTTTGAAGCCCGCGTAAGGGACAGAACGAAAATCCTTTTTTTCCGGCAGGCGTACCGGGATGGCAAAAAAGATTGCAGAGATGGCCCGGCCCGCTTTTCGCGGGTACGCCCTGAAAAAAGTAAATACTACCGGCAATTGGTCTGGGCGATAGGACAATCTGTTTTCGGACTTCACGAAATACACAAAGGCAGCCTGTCACCTGTTTGAAATCGAGGAGCTTTCTGCCGATACCCCGCTTATTCCGTCTAAAATCCTTACTTTTGCCGCATGGAAAGTGTAAGACAAAGCAAGATCGCGAAACTGCTGCAGAAAGAACTGGCGGAGATTTTTCGCTCCAACGCCAAAACCATGTTCGACGGTGCCTTTATTACTGTTACGGTGGTGCGCGTGAGTTCGGACCTGAGTTCGGCGAAAATATATGTAAGCATTATGGCAAATAAAGATGTGGACCTGGTGTTTCAATCGATCAACGACCAGAAAACGCACATCCGCAAATTGCTCGGAAATCTCATTGGCAAACAGGTACGCGTTATCCCGGAGTTAAGTTTCTTCATCGATGATTCGTATGACTACGCAGAAAAAATCAATAAACTGTTTGACAAACCGATTTAACCGGACTCGCCGCAAACCCTTACCGGCAAGCAACAGCAGACAGAAAATCACGCGCCAGGACATCATACATCAGCATTGAACCTCTCTTTTTTCATAGCCAGACGGTACCTGATTTCAAAAAAATCGAACAACGCGATCAATGTGATCTCCTGGATCAGCATCATCGCCATTGCTATAACCACGGCCGCACTCGTCATCATTCTTTCTGCCATGAATGGGCTTACCTCGGTTGTGGCAGACCTCTACCACGCCATCGAACCTGATTTGAAAGTAACGGCGGTGCACGCCAAATACATGGGCCATACCAGCGAACTGGAACAAAAGATCCGCTCGGTAAAAGGCATCCGTGGGATCTCGTGGTGCGTGGAGGAAAATGCCCTTGTGAAACTCGACGATAAGCAAGCGGTGGTGACGGTAAAAGGCGTGGACAGCGAATTTAAAAACCTGACCCATTTTGATACCGTGGTGGTTGACGGCGTGTACCGTTTCGAATTCAAGGGCCAGTACTATGGCGTCTTCGGAAAGGGTGTGGCCCATAAGTTAGGCGTCAACGTCAGCGATTTCCTGTCGCCCATTACCATTTACGCACCTAAACGCGGAAAAGTAGAAAGCATCGACCCCGAAGCGGCGTTCAACAAGCTATCGATCAGTCCGGCCGGCATATTCAGTCTCAACGACGACTTCGATTTCAAGTACCTGCTCATCGACCTCAAGGCAGCACAGGAACTCTTCGACTGTCCGGGCAATGTATCCAGCATCGAGCTTGGGATCGACCACGACAACGACCTGCAAACCGTGCAGGAGGCATTGCAAGAGGCATTGGGTTCGGAATACCTGATTCGCAATCGCTTTCAGCTAAACGATGTCTTGTTTAAAACCCTGGAAACAGAGAAGCTGTGGGTGTTTTTAATTTTAGCCTTCATTTTGGTCATCGCCACATTCAACATCATCGGCGCCCTCACCATGCTCATCATCGAAAAGAAAAAAGACATCAAAACCCTGTACAATATCGGCGCCGACCGCAGTTTCATTCGCAGCATTTTTATGCAGGAAGGTTTCCTGATTACCGGCGTGGGCGCCGTGAGCGGCCTCATCATCGGTATTGGGGTATGCCTGCTACAGCAGCATTTTCACCTGGTAACTTTCGACGATGGCTACGTGATACCGTATTACCCGATAGACATGCGCTGGAAAGATTTTGTGTGGATACTCGGCGTGGTTATGAGTATTGGTTTTGTAGCCGCACTTTATCCGGTACGCGTATTTACACGCAACGACCTGGTGCACCAAGACAAATAAATCCCGCAAATACCCTGACGGTGCTGTACAGCTAGCCTGCTTTCTCTTCTGAGGAGGCGTTTCCGGCAACAGGGATAAGCCTGACGCCGTCTTCATGCAGCGTCACTTTGCGCTGACGGTACAAGATACCAACGGCCTTTTTAAAGGTGGCTTTGCTCATTTCGAACTTTCGTTCGATGATGTCGGGCGAACTCTTGTCGTGAATGTCCATAAATCCATCATGCGTTCTCAGGTATTCCAAAATTTTATCGGTAGAAGACAACACGTGCTTAAACCCAAGATCCTGTAAACTGAGGTCAATGAGGTTATTCTCGCGAATGAGCTTCACATAGCCCTTGACCTCGTCGCCCACGGCCAGCTCTGTAAACAAATCGTTGTGATAAATGAGGCCCTTGTGTTTGCCGTTGATGATGCAGCTAAAGCCAAGATCCGTCTGGTTATACACCAACAGATCTACCTGCTGCCCCTGCTCGACGGTAAGCTGATCGTTGTTGATGAATTTATTGATCTTACCGGAAGCAACAATGCGCTGCGAAGCCTCGTCGATGTATATATAAACCACGTAAGGGTGGCCCTCCAGCATTTTATGTTTTTGTTCCTTAAATGGCACAAACAGATCTTTTTCGAGACCCCAATCCATAAATGCCCCAATCTGATTAACGGCCGATACATGAAGAAAGGCAAACTGCCCTACTTCGGCATAGGGTTGATAGCGGGTGGCGATGAGGCGGTCGTCGGAATCGCGGTAAATAAAAACGTCGATCTCGTCGCCGATGCGGAACTCCGGCTCAATGAATTTTTTAGGCAACAGAACCGTATTCCCCTCCTCGTCTCCCAGGTACATTCCTACCGATACTACCCGCATGATAATCAGTTTATTCGTTCTTCCTAATGTAATCATGA
>DAIUED010000389.1:0-3522 GCA_036845295.1 Bacteroidota bacterium | reverse complement strand
GCGCCTCTCCGGGCCCGTTTTGGCATTACCTCACGCCTTAATTATTATAACAGCAAAGTGCTCACGCGCATTGTGCAACGTAGCTGTGAGATTTTGGGTGTGGAGATTGCGGAGGAAGCGGCTTTTGAAATTGCGCGCCGCAGCCGCGGCACACCACGTATTGCCAATGCGTTGCTGCGCCGGGTGAGGGACTTTGCCCAGATCAAAGGCGACGGAACAATTACACTCGATATTGCCACCTACGGCCTCAAAGCGCTGAATGTGGATAAGGACGGACTCGACGAGATGGATCACCGGATTCTTTCGGCTATTATCGACAAGTTTAAAGGCGGGCCTGTAGGTATTACGACCATTAGCACAGCCGTAGGCGAAGAGGCCGGAACCATCGAAGAGGTATATGAGCCTTTTTTGATACAGGAGGGCTACCTGGCGCGTACCCCGCGCGGACGCGAAGCCACAGAGAAGGCCTACAAGCACCTGGGAAAATCGTTCAGGGGCCGCCTGGGCGGGCTATTCGACGAATAGCCATACTGACCTGAACCAGCAAAATCAGAAATTATTTGTAATTTAGTATTGCTCTTTTAAACCTGTTATCATGAACAATACAACCAAACTTATCGGCGCTTTTGCCATTGGCGCAATGGCTGGTGTGGCTATTGCCAAATTGCTGGAAAGCGAAGAGGGAAAAGAATTTGTAGAAAATGCCAAGAACAAAGCAGCTTCGGCCGCAGAGGATATTAAAGCAAAAATAAAACAACTGGAAACAGAACTCGCAGACCTGATGCACCAACAAAAGAACGATCAGGCAAACGACACGGTATAAACCATCGACGTTATGGAAAATCAATCGGATTATTTTGACGAAACCTACGACCTTGTCAAGAATTATACTGAAGAACGCCTTTTATTGCTGAAGATCCAAACAGCAAAGAAAACGGCAAAACTTACCAGCAAAGTCATCTTTATTTTTATTGCTGTCATCCTGCTGTTTTTCCTGGTGCTGTTCCTGGGTTTTATGCTGGCATACTATTTTGCTGAAAAGCTAAACAGCAACTTCTATGGCTTTGGCATTGTTGCGGGCTTATACCTGGCCCTGCTGTTGGTGTTTGTACTTCTGTATAAAGTTTACTTTTCTGGCCGCATCATGGATATGGTAACGGCTATCTTCTTTGAAAACGACCCAAATGCTTTTGATGACGATGATGAAGATTAACTATTCTATCAGCCGATACGCCGACCTTGACCGGGAAGAGCTACGCGTAAAGAAACGCCTTAGAAAACAGGAAGAGCGGATTCGCCTGCAATTGAAAACACTGCCGGAGGAAATAGTGACGGCGGGCATTACCAAAGTCATCAATGGCATTTTGTCTGGAAACCTTTTCCAATATGCGGGCCATGTAGTAAACCTGGTGAAAGGCCTCTTTGGCAAACATGAAAAGGGGCATGCTGAAGAGCGCTCTGCCGGTAGTGGCATCGTTGATGTTCTGAAAACGGTTCTCAAGAATAAATTTTCGACATAACACTTCCTTCCGCAACCTTTGTTTTCGTTCTATGCTTGCTGCTGCCCGACATACCGCTATTATCAAGGAAGAAGCAAAGCGGCTGGGCTTCGACTTTTGCGGCATTTCCAAAGCCGAATTCCTGGAAGAGGAGGCACCGCGCCTCGAAAACTGGCTTCGAAACGGCATGCAGGGGAAAATGGAGTACATGGAAAATCACTTCGATAAGCGCCTCGATCCGCGTTTATTGGTAGAAGACGCCCGCTCGGTGGTTTCGCTGCTTTACAACTATTATCCGCAACAGGTGCAAAATCCCGAGGCACCAAAGATCTCAAAGTATGCCTATGGCCTGGATTACCATGAGGTGATCAAAGAGAAGCTGAAAGAATTTTTGAATACCCTGAAAGAACGGATCGGTGAGGTGAACGGCAGGGCATTTGTTGATAGTGCGCCGGTACTGGATAAAGCCTGGGCAACAAAAAGCGGACTGGGATGGATCGGCAAAAATGCAAACCTCATCAATAAGCAGCAAGGCTCGTTTTTTTTTATTGCCGAACTCATCATCGATCTCGACCTCGAATACGATGGGCCTGTTCCCGACTATTGTGGCACCTGTACACGTTGCCTCGATGCTTGTCCCACACAGGCCATCGTAGAACCCTTTGTGGTAGATGGTAGCAAGTGCATCAGCTACTTTACCATCGAGTTGAAAGATGCCATCCCTGAAGATTTCAAAAACCAGCTCGACAATTGGGTGTTTGGTTGTGATGTGTGCCAGGACGTATGCCCATGGAACCGCTTTAGCGTACCGCATAAAGAACCGCAATTCGTTAACCAAACCGGCATGCTGAATTTCTCGACACAGGAATGGCACGACATGACGGAAGAAGTATTTGCCAGCGTATTCAGAAATAGCGCGGTAAAACGAACCAAGTACAAGGGGCTAAAACGTAATCTGGAATTCCTGAAGCCGAAAATATAAGTACAACCTGCGATAACAGATCATGCGCTTTTATGAGCCTAGGCCTTTGGCGTTCAACCAACGCTTAATGTCGAACTTGGCAAAGTTGTGGAGGATAGCGTGATTTTTCTCCAGATCGCCGCTAAGTGCCTTCAACAATTTAGCTGTGTCCTGTTCCTTTGCCATTTTTTCGATAATCTTAAGAAGATCGAGCTTATACTTATTCCCTTTGGCTTTGAAATACCGCTTCAGAGCACGGATTCGGCTTTCCACTAACTCGATGTGACCTAACTCGTGATGAATGATGACCTCGAATACCAACGCATTGGAGAAAAGATAAGACGACTCAAATCTCTTTTGACTCACTAATTTATAAAGCCATTGAAGTGCCTGTTTAAAATGACCGAGTTCAAAGTATGCGCGGCTAACGCAAATGTAATAGATCGCTTCTTTGGTATCGTCGGGGAATACCCATGAATGGCCTTCGTTAACAAGATGACTCGCCTGTATAAAACGCTGCAAATCGATCTTCCTGCCACCAAGCGTCAGCAAATTCAGCGTTTGGATAAATACTTCTGTACGAATAATTTGTGTTAATTCTTCGGAGCAGTATTTTCCATACTGCTCTTCTAGATGATTCAGTCGGTGCACGTACTGCATACCTTGTTCAAAATCATGTGTTTCGCAACTTAGCAAAATACCGTTGCAAAGCACAATAACATATCTGTATAAATTGGCGATGATATGATCCTCGTGAGCCAACAGGTAATCGAGTAGCTTGTTAGCAACCTGTCCCGCATCATGATACCTGTTTTCTGAAATGTGATAAAGAATACAGATCAGGTAATAAGATATCTTGATGTCACCCTGATCGACTTCCGATTCCTTTAATCCAAGCACATAGCTCTGAAGAGAATTCACAAAAACCGGGTTGCTCTTAATAAGGCTGTCATGCGTGGACCGAAAACTCAGCGAATAACTTCGTCCAACAAAGTCATATTCGACTTGGGCTATGCAACGGTTCAAATTTTCAATTGCCTGATGACGATTGACCAGCAACTT
>DAIUED010000388.1:0-3561 GCA_036845295.1 Bacteroidota bacterium | reverse complement strand
GCACACCATCACAAACAATGTTTTTTCGGGTGGTTCTTCCAGGATCTTCAGCAATTTGTTGGCCGATTCGGTATTCATCTTCTCGGGCTGCCAGATCATCATTACTTTGTAGCCGCCTTCGTAGCTGGTGTACGAAAGCTTTTTGAGAATATCGTTGGCTTCGTCGGCTGGTATCAGTGGCTGCTTGTTCTCAGAGTTGAGGCTGTTGAACCAATCGTTGAGCGACATATAGGGCATCTCCAGAAAGGTCTCGCGGAACTCTTTCACGAGGTCGTTGCTGGTGCGCACATGTTTGCTCTTGGAAATGGGAAACACCAGGTGAACATCCGGGTGTACCAATTTGGCCGTTTTGAGACAAGAAGGACATTGCCCGCAGGAATCGTCGGCTTGCTTATTGGTGCAAAATACATATTGAATAAAGGCAAACGCCGCCGGAAGGTTGCCGCTGCCTTCGGGTCCGGAAAACAGCAAAGCATGCGCCATGCGATTGTCGGCAAACATGTGTAGCAGCTTTTCTTTAACGGCTGCCTGCCCTATGATATCCCTGAAAAACACTGCCTAAAATTAGGATTTTTTTTTGCAGCGACCATTTAAATTTTGGTGCCAGCATTTCATTTAGGAAGCAGGGATCGGAAGAAAGCCTTACCTTTGGGCGATGCACGTTGGTTTATTTTTCGGATCGTTCAACCCGGTTCATATCGGGCACATGGCACTGGCCAATTACATGGCGTCGTTTACCGCGTTGGAGCAGGTGTGGTTTGTGGTATCACCTCACAACCCATTGAAGAAAAAAGCATCCCTGCTCGATCAGAACCAGCGCCTGCACATGGTAAACCTGGCTATCGGCGACCATCCGGCTATGAGAAGCAGCAACATTGAGTTTGGACTTCCACAGCCATCTTATACGGTAAACACGTTGGCCCACCTGCGTGAAAAGTACCCGCAGCACAGCTTTTCGCTTATTATCGGGGAAGATAACCTCGACACATTTCCCAAATGGAAAAATCACGAACACATCCTCACTCATCACGACCTATATGTGTACCCCCGGCCAGGTAGCCCGCGCACGAGCCTGCATGAACATCCACGCGTGAAGCTAACCGGCGCTCCGCTGATCGACATTTCATCGACTTTTATCCGCAACGCCCTGCACGAAGGCAAAGACATTTCGTTTTTTATGCCGTGGCATGCCTGGGAATACCTTGACGAGATGCATTTCTACAGAAAATAAACAGATTTAATATGTGAATTGTTAAATTGTTTTAGGATTACCATATTCATTTTAATTATCTCTAGGATTTGGGCAGGGCGTTCGTTAATATTGTATAACAAATCCGTAACATTTTTATAATATGAAAAAATTCTACTTGCTTGCTTTTTCATGTATCACAGGGCTTGCCGGAATGAACGCACAGTCGTCGCTGGCAGTAACCGATATCAATAACGGAATGGCTTCTGTTTCAAATAACAGTAACATTTACTATACGACAACGGCAAACCAGCATATTACAACCGACATTGATGCAAAAAATACCTCTTCGGCAACCAAATATTATAAGCTGAAGCGCATGGATGATGTGCTGAACCCGAATGCCAGTGCCTACTTTTGTATCGGAAGCGCCAATTGTTATCCTCCGGCTACTACTGTGTCGCCTATTACCATGACTTTGACGCCTGGCCAAACCTTGTATTCGCAGAATATTTCTCTATTGCTGGATCTTGAAGAAAGCGCTACACCAGGCTATTCGTCGATCCGCTATCAGATATACAACATCAACGATGCAAACGATGTGTTTACGTTTACCCTTAAGTATAACGACAACGGCGTTTCGGTAAAAGAGTTGAATACGGTATTCGCGTCGGTATCTGGTGTGTATCCTAATCCATCGTCTGGTAAAGCATCCATTAACCTGAATGCCAATTTTGAAGGTGGAAATGTGGCAATTACCGTAAGCAACACGCTTGGCGCTGTAGTGTATAGTAAAACAGCGACGCTTTCGGCTGGTAAAAATACCGTAGCGCTCGATGTCGATAACCTGGTATCGGGTGTTTACTTTGCTACCCTGTCATCTGGTAATACAGTGATAACCCGGAAATTCACGATCAACAAATAATAACTAATCAAAACAATAAACCAATGAAAAAAACAACTACCCTCCTCTCCTTTTTGGCAGTAGGTACAGTAGCCATGGCGCAAAGCCCGCGTATGTCTCTTTACGAAGAGTTCACCGGCGAGAACTGTGGTCCTTGTGCAGCTACCAATCCTCAGCTGGATCCGATCTTAGCTGGAAATTCGAATAACACAGTTGTGTTGAAATGGCAAGTGGCTATTCCTAGCGCTCCGTCTTCACCAACATCGCTCTACCAGCAAAACAAAGCGGAGATCGATGCACGTGACGCTTACTACTCGATCAACTCTGCACCTAATGGCCGTCAGGACGGACAAAGCCAAACTGTGTTTGGTTCTACTTCCGATCATCCGGGGTATATCACTTCAGCCCGTTTAGATGCTTCTGCGGCAGTTACTTCGCCGTTCACCATCGTGATGAACAGGGCCTGGAACGCTACGTTTGATGCAATTACGGTAACAGGAACAATTACCGCTACAGGTACATACACCACTACCGGTACTAACCTGAAGTTCCGTTTGGTAATGGCAGAAAAAGAAATCAATTACGCAGTTCCTCCAGGATCAAACGGTGAAACGCAGTTCCACCACGTAGCCCGTAAATCGTTCCCTGATTTGGCAAACGGCACAGCAATGTCTAACACTTGGGCTGCTGCTCAAACGCAGACATTCTCTATCGTTTGTAACCTGCCTTCTTACATCTGGGACAAAAGCCAGGTAGAAATGGTTGGTTTCATTCAGGACGATGCCAACAAAAAAGTATTGCAATCAGTATTGGCAGCGGCTGCTCCTTTAGCTAACGATGCCGCTGCAACTGCCGCAAGCCTTGCATCAATCACTTGTTCTACATCACTGGTTCCTCAGGTAACTGTTAAAAACAATGGTTCTAACGCCATTACCAGCATGACCATCAATCCGTTCGTAAACGGTACAGCCAATGGCGCATCTGTTAACTGGAGCGGTAACCTCGCAGTTGGTGCTTCTACTACCATCACCATGAACCCTATCACTGGTCTGACAGCAGGTTCTAAAACGTTTTCTGTAAGCATTGCTTCTTCTGTAAGCGGCGCTACTGACTACAACCTTGGAAACAACTCTGTGACGACGACATTTGCTGTGATCGGTGCTTATACTGCCAACACAACTGTTGAGAGTTTCTCAACAACGACGTTCCCTCCAACTAACTGGATCGTGGTTAATCCTGACGGTAACACAAATACATGGTCAAGGGTTACATCGGCTGGTAGCCAATCTACAACCCAATCAGCAAGATACCCTGCTTATGCTGCTCCGGAAGGCGATGCAGATGACTTCATTTTACCTCCAACCAGCTTAACAGGTTTTAGCGCTGTAAAATTGACTTTCGACGTTGCTTCTGCTCCATACTCTTCAACTCCTGAAGACGATCAATTGCAAGTAAAAGTATCAACCGA
>DAIUED010000387.1:0-3609 GCA_036845295.1 Bacteroidota bacterium | reverse complement strand
ACCGATGGGGAGTTCGCGATCGTCTTCGGTATCAAGGTTAAGCATGATGGCAGCGTCGAGCAAACCACCTTTAAGCGACAAGGCGCCCGTCATACCTGTTTCTTCATCGATGGTAAACAAGGCTTCCAACGGTGGATGCGGAATATCTTTTGATTCTAAAATGGCCATGATCGAAGCCACGCCGATCCCATTGTCGGCACCAAGTGTCGTGCCGTTTGCCTTTACCCAATCTCCGTCTATGAACATTTCAATACCCTGAGTTTCGAAATTAAACGCAGTGGCTGCGTTTTTTTGATGCACCATGTCGAGATGGCTTTGCAATGCCACAATTGCACGGTCTTCCATTCCCTTGGTTGCCGGCTTTTTGATAATCACATTTCCGGCTTCGTCTATTACGGTTGGCAGGCCAAGACGTTCGCCAAATTGCTTCATGAATTCAATAACCTTTTCTTCTTTCTTGGATGGTCTTGGAACCGCATTCAGGTCTGCAAAGTGATTCCAGAGGCTTGATGGTTCGAGTTGTCGGATGGTTTCGTTCATAGTTGATTTGCTATTAATGTGTAATTAGTAAGTTCGATAAGCAGTGTATTCGGCTTGTTGTAAAGAGTCAACGGATTTTACAAACGAATGATGGCGACATGTGGCTTAAGCATTAGGCGTTGAGGCAATTTGACTCTGCAGCCTTTCGTTTTACCACAAGCGCGGCATCGCACGGCGAATGTAGCTAAAATCGGAAACTTTTACCAACTTGGATTTTCAAAATACTATTTCGACCCAGACTTTTGCTGCCTTAAATAAGCCTGCAACTTATTGAGATGCTCGGTATTTTGAACGATGTTCTTCCGGTTTTCGGCAATACCTTCTCTCATCTTTTTGAAAACCTCGTTGTATTCTGATGTATGCGCCGTTGTTTTATCGAGCAGGCGTTCTGCTTTTAAATAATACAGGCTGGCGCTATCGAGATTCGCCCGCGCTTTTTTACACTCGGCCAATGTCGGTTTTTGCGACAGTTTCTGTCTGGCCTGGTCTATAAAATCTGTGTGGTACACCGATGCAGTGGTGAGGTAATCAACGAGGGCGTTGTTGTTAATTACATCGAGGTTGTGAGCATGCGTGAGGTTTGTCGGCTCGGCGCGGTAGTAATGCTCAAAGTCGAGTCGTTTTTGTTCGCTTTTGGAGCAAGCCTGGTAATGACGGATCGAATCCTGAAAATGAAAGATCGGCGACGTCGAGCGCTTTAGGCTGTCCTGTTCGAAATTTTGTTTCGTGAACGGATAGTTGAGAAGCTGCCACATCGGATCCAGCGGAAAGTGATCTTTGATGAACTCATTGGGAGATGGCAAAAAATAATGGTTGGAAAAACGCCGGATGAAGTGGTTGGCCGGATCAACATAGCCGCTCGACCAGGTAACGTCGAGCATATGCCAGGCCGAATCGATGCAAAGCACATTCCAGGCGTGAAGTATAGACGGAATCTCGCCCTGCGGATCTTTGGTATAACCGCACACCGTAAAACAGGGGATGTGCGATGCACGACAAAAATCTGTCATTACATTAGCGTAGCCTTCACATACCGCACGTTTACTTTTCAATACGTCGGCCGTTTTTTGCTTAGCGCTGACGATGGTGCTGATATTGAAGATCTGGATCAGGTTTAACTCATTAATATGGTCAACGTCGTACACGATATTGAGCGCTGTCCAGGTGTAATACGCACGGGCTTTGTCTTCATGCGTGGCAAAGGTGTGATCAACGAATGCGACAATGCTATCGAAACCAGCATCTGGTTTGGCCTTAGAAAACGTGTACACTTTATTGTCGATGGCGTGATAGTGATCGACGCGTGTAAGTTGGGCTTGAAGCGCAGCGTGTGCAAATATCAGCATGTACACCGCCCAGGTTTTATAATGCACAAGTTGCTTCATTTAAGGTGAAAATTAATTGGCAGGTTGAAAAAGACGGGAACAGGTTTCCCTTTTTGCGTTGCAGGCTTCCAGCGGGGCATTTTGGAAACAACCCGTACGGCTTCCTGGTCGCAAGCCGAGCAACCGAAAACACCTTTTAGCACCTGTACATCGACTACAGCACCGTCGGCGGCAACAATAAACCTCAGAAAACACTTTCCCGACAACCCGTTTTCTTTGGCTTGTAAAGGATATTCGAGGTTCTTTAAAATAAAGTGCATCATCGCAGCAAATCCACCCGGAAATTCCGGCATTGTTTCTACCTGCGAAAAAATTTCGACATTCTGTTCGATCTCATAAACGGAAATGAACGTATCGATGCAAGTAACAGAGATTTGCGTTTGAAATTTCACAGGTTTTCCCTGATATGTGGCAGGATGCCACTCCGGCATGGTCAATAAAAAAGGCTTAAATAGATCAGATGCTTCCTTATCCCGGTCATCGCGTGTTTTTACTTTGATGATCTTACCCGATTCACCGACATACACTTCCAGGATGCCCATAACTGCAGGATGATGTTCGGATATGTATGTCAGCAGAATCGGGTTGCTTTTAAAATAAGCCGTCAGGCTATCGTTACCCGCTTTATAGTTTGCAGGAACTACGTCGCGGCAACTGCGGTAATAGACCACCTGTTTTTCACGCATTTTTGATAAGACCAGGGTGTCGCCTCTGGTGTACTTCTCGTACTGAAAATCGCCGTTGTCTTTACGCGAATAAATACACTCCTTAATATCGAAATCGGTTTTGGACCCACCATCTCCATTCTCTTTTTTATACAGTGTATCTCTCTTAGCACATTGACTCCAGAAAATCTTTTCCGCTTCCGTATCGCCGTAACCGGCAGATTTCTCCAGGTTGTCACAAAAGCCACTGAAATCGCCGAGACGGCGGCGGCATACTGCCAGGTTGTAATATGCATCCGGGTGTGGTTCGAGGTAAAGTGACAGCGTAAACAGCGAATCGGCTTTTTTATAATCGCCCTTCCCAAAAGCCGTGTTTCCGGCATCGTACAGTCTCACAGCTTCGCTTTTTGATTGTGCCTCGCCGTGAAGCCTGAGAAAAAAGATCAGGGTGGCAATAAGGTATCTTGTATGCATAAAAACGGGGAATAACGGCAAAGATAACGCTATTCTTCATGCATCCATCCTCATTGATGAGTATTCTGAAGCCAGGCTGCC
This sequence comes from Bacteroidota bacterium, assembly GCA_036845295.1. GTDB lineage: Bacteria > Bacteroidota > Bacteroidia > B-17B0 > Aurantibacillaceae > UBA4416. Next base: position 464 of record DAIUED010000387.1, on the reverse strand, counting down.
GCCGGAATTAGATTAACCGGGCAGCCGTTACGCTGGCCTTTGTAAAAAGCCCGTATTTTAATTCGCCGATAGACACCGACAGGTATTTCTCGAAAATATTGACGTTTGCCGCTGTATCATACGATATCCTGAATATACCGGCGTTGGCAGCCGCCTCGCCCGCTGCCGCCTCGCCAATAGACGCATAAGTGCCCGGAAGAGCCGACTGAACGGTGATATCTATGGTTTCTGCCAAAGTTGCCGCGAAAGTATCGGTGTATTCGAAAGCCAGCAATTTTTTCATGTTTCCCATGGTAATTTTCACATTTCCACCGGATACCGAATTGATGTGAGAACTAAAGCGGTCTGATATTTTTGTTCCGGAGCTGCCAAAAGCATAATCCGGCACAGTAAACTCCGTGGTATCGGCAGTTGTTCCATCGCGCTTATAGAGGGAAGATGAAATCACTTTTTTCACAATGAAG
>DAIUED010000386.1:0-3619 GCA_036845295.1 Bacteroidota bacterium | reverse complement strand
CCCTCATAATCCCGTATCGTTCGGCCTGCCACCAAAGCCCACACCGGATCGTCGGGAAAGTGTGTCACCGCGAAAGTTTCCGGGTTACACAAATAAAACGAGGTATCGATCCTCTGAGTCGTGTAACGCTCTACTTTCGGCCTGAATTGATGTAATTTCCGAATCAGGAGCCTGTTCCAGAAACGCTGCTTATAGTAAGTGATGGTATCAGGCGGTTTGAAAGTCCCGTCAGGATCGCAATAACTCCCGAACACCTGCTTGCGAATGATCACCCGTTTCACCCTGTAGCGCGGTGGATATTTTTTTAGTAAACCGAATATGAAATTGGTGAATTTCGTAAAGTGGTACTCCGGCCTCCCGGATGCCCATGTTACATCATATACATACCATAAGCCATCCAGTTTCACCGCGTTCCAGGCATGGTTATCAAGATACAGGGAATCTCCCACATCGAAAATCTCATCTTTGGCATAACCCGGGACGGATACATTGGTAATGCCCGACAGGCGGCATAATGTATCCATCAGGAAGGCGTAATCCATGCAAATGCCGCTACGGTACTTCAGGAGTCGCTTCACCCGCTGAACCGAATGCCCTCCCGAAGAGTAATAGGTCGAAAAATCATAGCGGATATTACTGGCTACCCAGGCAAAAATAGCATCGAATTTTTCTTTTTCCGACGTCTTTCCTTTCGTGAGGTGATTCGCCAGGCTTTGCGGATGGCGGGCAATTCTTCGGTTAACGTGTATGTCTTTTGGGCTGTAATCGGGCCACAGCGAAACGCTCTGGCCAATGCCTGCAACCTGACAGGCGCATAGCACAACAACACATAGGTATTTGATGAGCGTAGAGATAAGGGGTAATTCGGGGGTGCAATAATAAGACTTATAACGAAGCAATTGCCGTTTTAGTACAAACTGTTTTTAACCCCACATGAACCGGTCTTCCAGATCGACTGCCACGGAAGCGATTCTGATGCTAAAGGCACTACCAAAACCATTGCCTGTAGTCTATTCTAAAAAACCTGAAAATCCTTGCATACATACCCTAAATGTGGTACTTTTGTGTAAATTTTAGATTTAATCTAAATAAGAATAAAAGATAAGTAATTAACTTTTAAATACTTAACAAAAATGATTACAGTGAGCAATGCGGCAAAAGAACATGCCATACAACTGATAAAAAACGAGAACAAACCGGCAGATACGTTCATTCGCGTGGGCGTTGATGGGGGCGGTTGTTCGGGTCTGATGTATAACCTTGAGTTTGACAACATCATGAAAGAAGGCGACAAAGCCTTTGAAGACAACGGCATCAAGATCGTGGTCGATAAAAAGAGCTTCCTGTACCTGGTAGGCACTGAACTCGATTATACCGGAGGTCTCAATGGTAAAGGTTTTACGTTTAAAAATCCTAACGCGTCGCGCACCTGTGGCTGCGGCGAGAGTTTCTCTGTTTAACAAGCCGGAAAAAAGCGGTCAAAGGCAGCCTTGCACTCGCCCTTTTCCGACTTTTTTTGAATTTAAAAATCTTGACTAAAAATGGCTAACGAACTTTTAGAAGAACATATCCAGAACGAATACAAGTGGGGATTTACCACCGATATCGATGCAGACGAAGCGCCTAAAGGCCTGAGCGAAGACATCATCCGTTTTATTTCTGCCAAAAAGAAAGAACCGGAATGGTTGCTCGAGTTTCGCCTCAAAGCATTCCGCAACTGGCAAAATATGACCGAGCCAGAGTGGGCACATGTGTCATACGAAAAGCCCAACTTTCAAGACATCATTTATTACTCGGCACCAAAGCCAAAAAAAGAACTGGCCAGCCTCGACGAAGTAGATCCCGAACTGCTGAAAACCTTCGAAAAGCTCGGCATCTCGCTCGAAGAGCAGAAACGCCTTACCGGCGTACAAAACAATGTGGCCGTAGATGTGGTATTCGACAGCGTGTCGGTTAAAACCACATTCAAAGAAACCCTTGCTGAAAAAGGGATCATCTTCTGCTCATTCAGCGAAGCGGTACAGGATCACCCTGACCTTGTGAAAAAATATATGGGTATGGCCGTTCCGCCAACCGACAATTTCTATGCTGCACTCAATTCTGCAGTGTTTACCGACGGATCGTTTTGCTACATTCCCAAAGGCGTTCGTTCGCCCATGGAGCTATCCACCTATTTCCGCATCAACGCCAGTGGTACTGGTCAGTTCGAGCGCACGCTCATCATCGCCGATGAAGACGCATACGTGTCGTACCTCGAAGGCTGCACCGCGCCACAACGCGACGAAAATCAGCTACACGCTGCGGTGGTTGAGATCATCACCCACAAAAATGCCGAGGTGAAATACAGCACCGTGCAAAACTGGTATCCGGGCGATAAAGACGGCAAAGGCGGTATCTTTAACTTTGTAACCAAACGTGGGCTTTGCCTTGAAGACAATTCCAAGATCAGCTGGACGCAAGTAGAAACAGGCTCTGCCGTTACCTGGAAATACCCTTCGGTGATCCTGAAAGGCAACAACTCGGTAGGCGAATTTTATTCGGTAGCCGTTACCAACAATTACCAGCAAGCCGATACCGGAACAAAAATGATCCACATCGGCAAGAATACCCGCTCTACCATCATTTCCAAAGGTATCTCGGCCGGCTTCAGCAATAACAGCTACCGCGGCCTGGTGCAGATTAAGAAAGGCGCCTCCAACGCACGCAATTTTTCTCAATGCGATAGCTTGCTGATGGGCGACAAATGCGGCGCTCACACCTTTCCGTACATCGAGATCAAAGACAAATCGGCCATTGTGGAACATGAAGCCACAACCAGCAAAATTGGCGAAGACCAACTCTTCTACTGCAAGCAGCGCGGCATCGACACCGAAAAAGCCATCGGCCTCATTGTAAATGGTTACTGTAAAGAGGTATTGAACAAACTGCCTATGGAATTTGCTGTAGAAGCCCAAAAATTACTCGCCATCAGCCTGGAGGGAAGCGTCGGATAAATCCTTGGATCACCAAAAGTCATATTCTTATTCAGCCTGGTCTATCTGGTTTTGTTTGCTTTGCTCTCTGCCACTGGCCTGGCTCTATACATGGCACGATGCCCATACGGTAAACCTGCTCGATGGCGACGCGCGGTATTATTACTACTACCTGCAATCCACCTTCATCGACCCCTCGCTGGCCGGCAATGATTGGCTAAACAGTGCAACACCCCTAAGCCATCACCCGGCAGGTTTAGCTATTCTGTGGTTACCGTTTTTTCTGGTTGCGCATGTGGCGGCACTTTTGTTCCACTATCCACTCACAGGCCTTAGTCTGCCATATCAAGTTGCAATAGCCTCAGCGGCCTTGTGCTACGGTATGCTCGCACTGGTTTACCTTCGCAGGCTTCTGCAACAAAGTTCCGTGCGTGATAGCGTCATCGCACTTATCCTGCCTCTTACTTACCTCGGCACCACACTGCTTCATTACACCCTGCACGAAAGCGGCATGTCGCACGTGTATTCGTTCTTTCTTATTACGGCCTTCCTGTTTCATAGCAAGAGCTATGTCAGCAGCCGGACTCCGCGACACCTTTATCTGTCCGCTTTTTTCTTCGGCCTCATACTATTGGTTCGCCTCAACA
>DAIUED010000385.1:0-3630 GCA_036845295.1 Bacteroidota bacterium | reverse complement strand
CGAGTTTTGTAGAAGCCGATCTCTTTCCAAGCGAGTTGGGAGCCAGGTTTAAAGGCTTCTACTACCTGAAGAACAAACACGCTAAACCAGTGGATACGCTGGTGGTTAGTTATGACGCAAATGTGAAACTCGACGAGCTTGAGCTGTCTCTTGCCTCCAAAATGGTTTTGAACGACACAACATTGTGTTTGCGAGCCTATAAACTAGCCGCACCTTTGCAGCCTGGGGATTCGATGCGGATGAATTACCGGATAGGCTATATGCAGAAAAGCTGGTTTAGTAACGATCCGAAGCAGGATGTGGTTTACAACGGAACCTTTATCAACAACAGCCTCTTACCTTCCATCGGTTACAATGAGGGCTTGGAACTTGGAGAGAATGAAGCCAGGAGAAAATTCAATCTGAAGCCGAAACCGCGTATGGCCCCGATCAATGATACATTGGCCTATGCCAATACATACATCAGTAAAGATGCCGATTGGATCCGCTTTGAGTGTATTGTGAGTACCGACGCCGACCAGATTGCGGTAGCACCAGGCTATTTACTCGATGAACACACCGAAAACAACCGGCACTATTTTCACTACAAAATGGACAGCCCGATCCTGAATTTTTATTCATTTTTATCGGCACGTTACGCGGTTAAGAAAGACAAATACAAAGGCATCAATATTGAGGTTTATTACCATCCCGGCCATGAGTACAATCTCGACCGGATGATCAACTCCATCAAGAAATCGCTGGCGTATTATGAAAAGGCGTTTAGTCCTTACCAGCACCGTCAGGTACGCATTCTCGAGTTTCCACGTTATGCTTCCTTTGCGCAATCGTTCCCTAACACGATCCCGTTTTCGGAAAGCATAGGCTTTATTGCGCACGTGGATAATCTTGATCCATTGAGTATCGATTATCCGTTTTACGTAACAGCGCACGAAGTCGCACACCAATGGTGGGCGCACCAGGTAATAGGAGCAGATGTGCAGGGCGCCACGCTCATGAGCGAGTCGATGGCCGAATACAGTGCCATGATGGTGATGGAAAAAGAATATGGAAAAGAAGCCATGCATAAGTTTCTGAAGAACGCGCTCAATAAGTACCTCATAGGTCGCGCCGGGGAAAGCAAGCGCGAATTACCGATCATGCTTGCGGAAAACCAGCAGTACATTCACTATAACAAAGGTTGCCTGGTAATGTATGCCCTGAGGGATTATATCGGTGAAGACTCTGTGAATGCTGCTTTGAAGCGTTATATCCGGAACGTGGGATATCAAAGCGCACCCTATACCACGGCACTTGAATTTGTAGCGAACCTTAAATTATCGGTGCCAGACAGCTTGCAGTATGTAGTGAAAGATTTGTTTGAGGACATTACCATTTACGAAAACTATGTCAAGGAACTGAAATCGGTGAAGCAAGCGGATGGTAAGTACAAAGTAACATTAACCGTTGGCTCGGCTAAGTTTAAAGCCGATAGCCTGGGTAAAAGCAAGGCTGTACCAGTAAATGATTGGATGGACATCGGTATTTTTGCTCAACGCGGCGAAAAAGGCAATGCCTTATCGAAGGAGTTGCTGTTGAAGAAAGTAAAAATGGACAAACCGGTGAAAACCTTTGAATTTGTCGTTGACACAGAGCCTGCGTCTGCCGGCATCGATCCATATAATAAGCTGATCGACCGGTTGCCGGAAAACAACCGCTGTAAATTTGGCGAAACGCCTCGTCCGGCAGATACCGACGCAAACAGCAGCAATGTGGGAATTACGATCAACTGATGGTAACTATTCTCTGCAGCTTGAGCAGCAAAGGAAGAATGTCTGCTAAGGCAGAAGGCCGCGCACCCAGCGTATCGACTAGTTTTGCGCGCTGAGTTCTTCCCAGAACTCAGCGCCGCGGCGGGTGTGCGGAATCACGATGGTGCCGCCTACGATGTTGGCAACAGCGAATATTTCGTACACTTCGGCTGTGGTACAGCCTTGTTCGTGGCATTTGAGTAAATGGTATTTAATGCAATCGTCGCAACGAAGCACCATACTGGCCACAAGGCCAAGCATTTCTTTGGTTTTTACGTCCAGCGCGCCATCGGCATACGTTTGTGTATCGAGGTTAAATAGGCGCTTGATCACAAGGTTGTCTTTCCCTAAGATGACTTCGTTCATTTTCGAACGGTAGGCATTGAATTCTTCGACCTGATTTGGCATAAGAGAGCGTTTGGTTTTCCTAAAAATACACACATTTGTCCGAATAGTCAACCCGGTAAATGCAGAGCTGTTACCTGTGAATCTCGATGCCTGGTCTTTTAATACCAACCATACCGGGGATTTCAGCCAGGACAGTTACTGGAGGCACAAGCGATCATGTAGAACAGGCTGCTATCTTTTGACAGCTGTAGTTGGAGAAATTAGTTCCTGGAGAAATGCCTGGCTCAGACCTTGTTCTTTTTCACAACGTAAGCGCTCACATAAATGCTTCCTTCGTACAAAAGGTACATGGGAATGGCAACGACCATTTGTGAAGTGACGTCGGGAGACGGTGTGATAACGGCCGCGGCGATCAGGATTACTACCACAGCATACTTGCGGTATTTGCGCATGAAATCAGGAGTGAGTAAGCCGAGACTCGACAGGAAATAGACAATGATCGGCATTTCGAATACAATACCCGACACCAGTGTCATGGTTGAAATCAGCGAAATATAGTCATCTAGCGTATTATTGGTTTGCACAATGTTGCTGTCTGACACCGAGTAATTGATGAGGAAGTTGTAAGACATCGGGAAGAGCAGGAAGTACCCAAAGACAATACCGATCAGGAACAGGATGGAGGCAACGATCACGAACCATTTGGCAGGCCGCGATTCGGTATCTTTCAGGGCCGGCCGGATAAATTTCCAGAGTTCATACAACACATACGGAAACGCAATGATAATGCCTCCAACCAAGGCGATCCACATGTGGGTGAAGAATTGTTCCGAAGCAGAAAGCGTTTGCAGGTGCGGCACTTTTACCGTCATACACATTACATCACCAGCGCCTATGTAGTGCCCGAGGGCGCAAAGCGCACGGTAAGAAATGAAATCCTGTTTCAACGGCCCGAAAATAACAGTATCGAACAGGAAGTTGTTGTTGACGAATAACACAATCGCACACAAGGCAATGGCAATGGCACTTCGCACCAGGTGCCAGCGAAGGGCATCGAGGTGCTGCATGAACGACATTTGGGCTGTATCCTGGGTAGATGCCATAAAGTGCTGGCAAATTTACACAATATTCTCCGGAATATTCCTTACAGCCGCAAAGACTTTAATTGTGGTGGCGTGCTTCCAGAACCTTGCTGATATCGGCCAGGCAAAGCCCTTTGGCTTGTAGCAGAATGAGGTAATGAAACAGCAGGTCTGCGGCTTCGTTGCAAAACAGTTCCTGGTTTTGGTCTTTCGCTTCTATCACGAGTTCCACGGCTTCTTCACCGACCTTTTGCGCCATTTTGTTAATTCCTTTTGCAAACAGGGATGAAACGTAAGATCCGCTGGCTGGATGCTCTTTCCGCGAACGAATAATGTCTTCGAGGCGAGGCAAGAAGTCGGCCACCGGTTTGGTTTCGCCAAAACAGGTGTAAGTACCATTGTGGCAAACC
>DAIUED010000384.1:0-3639 GCA_036845295.1 Bacteroidota bacterium | reverse complement strand
CGGCTACCAGCGAGAGTTTTTCGATGAGTGCCTGCGATTCTTTACGCGACGTAATATCCGAACACAGGCCTGAACTTTTCACATAGTTGCCAGTGCCATCCTTAATGCCGAATGATTTCTCGTAGATCCAGTGAATGTTTCCATCCGGTTTACGGATCCGGTATTCTACTTCGTAATAGCCTTTTTCCTCAATGACCTGGTGCGCTTTCAGGATCATCGGCTTATCTTCGTCTAGAATGTAGTTTACCCAATAGTTATCGGTTTTATAATATTCCTGCGGTGCAATACCAAGCACTTTTTCGCTGGACGGACTCACATAAAGAATCCGATGTTCGACCAGGTCGTAAAGCCAAAATACATCGTCGATGGTTTCATTGAGGAGCCTGAAATTGTTTTCGCTTTCCTTAATGGCGTTTTCCACCATACGTCTTTTGTCCGCTTCCAGGTTTATGGCGATCAAATCGGCCATTCCTTTCACAAAAGCCTCTTCTTCCTCCGTCCAATGCCTTACGCCACCAGTATCTTCGCAGCATACAATACCTATCAGTTTTCCATCCAATAGGATTGGCATGTCCATCATCGCCGTTATATCGGCTGCTTCCAGGTAGTTTCCGCCAAACTCAGCGACAGCCGGGTGGGTTGTTACATCATCGACCTTAAGCACCTGACCCGACGCAATGGCTGAAAAGTAAACCGGGAACTCATCGCGAAACAATTCGGTTTCTCCATCCCCATTTTCGGGATGAAGCGAATGCACACACCTGCGGAAAAAGCGCTCTCCATCCATAAACCAAAGGCCTGCACGGTGGGTATTGAGTGCAGTAGTAAGCTCGTAACACTGCCTGGCGAGAAAGTTGTCGAGCGAACCATACGTTTCGTAAGGCTTCAACGATAAATCGGCCAAAACCTTATTGAATCGTTGCTGGCGCTCATATTTCCGGATCTTTTCGAGTTCTGCTTCTTTCACAAGGGTAATGTCCCTTACAATTGCCTGAAAGCCCGTAATATTGTTATGTTCATCAAAAATAAAATTAACGGTTTGCGAAACCCAAACCAATGAGCCGTCCTTTGCAACTGCCTGAAACTCGAGGTAGGTGTCGTTTTCTTTTGCCCGAAAGCAACGGAAGTAAAACTCGCTCACCCGCTCTTTATCTTCCTCACAAATAAGGGTTGAGAAATGCTTGCCGAGAATTTCTTCAGGCTCGTAACCTAGAATTTGTGTTACGGTTGGATTGACAAAATCGAAGTTTCCGGCAACATTAGATGTGTAGATGATGTCGCTCGCATTCTGCAGAATATAACTGAACCGACGCTCCAGGTACCTGCGTTCTGTAACATCGGTAATGATCTCTACCTGACGGATCAATTTTCCCTTCTCGTCATAAATACTGGAATTATTCACCAGCAACCAACGCGCTTTACCGTCTTTGGTATATTGCATGAACTCGACATCTTTCGACAAGCCCTGCCTTTGAATGTTCCGGCGTATCTCCTGATCCGTACCAGGCCCCGAAAACACGTCGATAGGACGTTTGCCGATCAACTCAGGGAGCGTGTAGCCCATCAGGTTCAGAAAACTATCGTTTACCCACTCAATGCGGTTATCGGCGTCGGTAATCACCACACCGTTATTAACCGTTTTAGCTACCAGCGACAATTTTTCCAGTTCTTCGTTCTGTTTCAGCTCTTCGGTAATATCTTCACCCACAAGCAACATATAACTTTGGCCAATGGGTGTTTCGCGCCAGGAAATAACTTTTTCGGCGCCTGTTTTTGGATCCGTTAGGCGTTGCTGCCGTTTAATAGAAATCCCTTTTTTGATGTTGTTTACCAGTTGTTGCCGGTAAACGGGAATTTCATTGGCCGCCGTTCCGGTAAACTTCCCCCAATCATTCCCTAAAACATGTTCCTGATCGATGTCGAAGGCCTGCTTGGCAAAGCGGTTTACATAGATTATTTTGCCATGATTGTCGGCTACAAAAATGAGGTACTGTGAATTGCTGAGGATGATATCCGAAAACAATACTTTCGATAATTTCTTGCTTTCGATAAAAATAAACAGGAAAAGCATCAGCAATGCCTGCAGCGTAGCCGATATAAAAATTGTTTTATTTTCTCCGGAGCCGGGGATGAAATATACCACGAGCGACGAAGCGATGCCAACGAAACCGACGAAGATGAGAATGTTTCGCAGATCGGAAAAGATGATCAGTGAATAGACGAAGATGATACATACCTCGGTAGAAATAGCGGGATCAAAGTGGTTGATGCTGGCGCGATAAATGTAAATGGCACAAATAAGAATATAGGCGCCTTTTTTCAGGAAGGCCAGGATTTTGATATTCACCGGTTGGCGATAGGTGTAGGCCAACACGATAACAGCCACCAGGGTGGCAAGAACATTCACATACCAGTCGATTACATAACCGCTGTTGAAGTGACGATGAAAGAAATCAATGGCAAGGTTAAGAACAATGGCGCATATAGAAAGTATGCGTGCTTTTTTAATCACGATCTGATCGTCACCAAGACTATTGATGTTCTCGAAACTGAACGCGGAAACATGCCGAAAAGCAAACCACAACAGTGCCGAAAAAGCCAAGATGATTGTAATCAAAAACCACATACCCAGTGAGCAGACCTCTTAGGATTATAATAATAAGCAAATATATTTAGAACCGGGCGTTTTCTCGCTTTTGCAAGGCCTCACTTTACCTGCTATTGACCGAAAAGTCCGGCATTTTGGGAGCCAAACGAAATTAATCGAATGATCTAAGGTATTCATAAACAGAAATGTTGTTTGGGTTATTTTTTCACCAAGTATTAACAAGTTAAGAACAATTTGACTGCTTTTTGAGAGCGTTTGACACCGCGGTATTGCCGGTATGCTACGATCTATGGCAACAACCCGCGGCCCTATAAGTTACCTTTGACGGACCGTGTATCACTATGCTCTACAATTGCGCTTTAAGACTGGTGTGACTGGCGTTTCGCGCATTGGCATTCAATATCCCTATAAGTTCCAGGCTCTGCAATCGTACGAGAAACTGGCCCAGGTTTATAGCGGACATCGTTTCTCGATAACGATTGAGCCGGGGTCTAAAACACTTTGTCTGAAACTCTGTTCAGACCACAATGGAGAAATCCTGACCTATAACGCTCTTCTCTACAAACCATCCGAGCTTGCCAAGCTTATGGCTACAGGCAACAGTGCTCAGCCCATGGAATTTGTACACATCTACACCGAGGCCAATGCCACATTGGTTGCCAAACCTTTTGGACAAGAACAATTTTTTGCCATCAGCCGTTATGAGGTAATTGGTGCCGTTGGTTTCTGAAGCGAAGGTCTTGTAAATATTGTGCTTGGCGAAGGCCAACCAGATAAATGGCCGGCGATGCCGCTGCCGCGAGGTGTTTGAGCGTATGCCCGCTGATCCCTGTCAGACGAAACACCAACTCGTCCGTCATTTCGAAGCCTTTGGCAAGTACATATGCCGCGATAACCAACCATATATATAGTTTAGGATACATCCTCTTGTTAAACAGCAGCAAAATCAATGGGATAAGTATCATTGGCAGAAACTGTACCAGCAAGTAAAGCCGCAGATCACCATGGTTCTGTCGTTCTGTAAACTGCCA
>DAIUED010000383.1:0-3658 GCA_036845295.1 Bacteroidota bacterium | reverse complement strand
ATATGAATACAATTACTGTCAAATCAATCATAGACCCCGGCAAAACGTATCAGTATGTAGATAATGGCGAACCCATGCGCGGCGGGATGAAAGATGTGTTTTTCAGCCCCGACCGCTCTTACGTGGTAGCCTTGTTTCGCGACCAGCAGGACTTTAATTCCAAAGAACGCTTACGCAAGATCGCAACAACGTACCGCGAGGCGTTTTTCAACAAAGAAGGTGGCGCTTACTACAAAACCCTGTTTTGCTGGCCCACCGATGTGGTGGAGAAAGGCAATCAGGTTGGTATTATCGTGCCGACTTACGATAAGAAATTTCTGTTTCAGAAAGGTTACGCAACCAGTAATCTCATTCAAGGCAAAGAAAAAGAGGGCAAGTGGTTTGCCTCTCCCAAATTCAGGAATAAGCAGTTTCCTTTGCGGCTCGACGAATCGGAGCTTGGCAACTGGCTGAGTTATTTTCAAATCTGTGTGAACATTGCACGCGGCGTTAAACGGATGCATGCCGCCGGCCTCGCCCATTCCGATCTGTCGTATAAGAATGTATTGATCGACCCGGTCACCAAATCGGCTAATATCATCGACATCGACGGACTCGTAGTGCCGGGCATATTTCCGCCGGATGTTATCGGCACCGCCGATTTTATTGCACCGGAAGTATTGGCTACCAAGCACCTTAAGAAAGACGATCCGGGCCGTAAGCTACCGAGCCGCGTGACAGACCTGCATGCCCTGGCCGTGCTGATCTACATGCTGCTATTGTACCGGCACCCGCTCAAAGGCGGCAAAGTACACGACCTCGATACTGAAAAAGATGATTTGCTGTCGATGGGCGAAAAAGCACTGTTCATTGAACATCCGACGAATGCTGAGAACCGCCCGAAAGTGAACCAGCTGAATCCAAAGGAGCTGCCCTGGGCCGACATTACCAAAATACCTTATACCATTACCGGCCCTTACCTCACCGAATTGTTCAACCAGGCGTTCATTACCGGCTTGCATGCACCCATGAACCGGCCTACTGCCGATCAGTGGGAACAAGCCTTGCTGAAAACAACGGATTTGATGCAGCCTTGCGCCAATAGCAGATGCGATCAGAAATGGTATGTCTTCAACAACACCACGCGCCCGGCCTGCCCGTTTTGCGGCACACCCCATGTTGGCACACTGCCGGTGCTCGACCTGTATGCGCAGTTTTCGCCAGGCGTTTGGAAACCCATCAATCACCGGCTAATGGTGTACCATGATCAATACCTGTTTCAATGGCATGTGAATGGCAATATCATCCGTAACGAAAAATTAAGCGACCAGCAAAAAATACCGGTTGGCTACTTCAAGCTCATCGGCGACCGTTGGATGTTGATCAATCAAACCCTTAGCGGTCTGAAAGATCTCACGGAAGACAAACTGATACCGCCAGGATCGTCGGTAGAACTGAGTGATGGAAAAAAATTGCTTTTATCGCCGGAAGACGGCGGCCGCGTGGTGGTGATCACGCTTGCCAACAAATAACATGTATTACATCATCCGAAATAGTCAGCGGTTTGGCCCCTACTCGCTTCAGGCGCTCAAAACCTATGTCGAAGACGGTAAGATCCTGATGAGCGACCAGGCAAGCCCCGAACAGGCGCCCCAACTCATACAAACCGTGAGGTCGGTATTGAAACAAAACCAGGTTACGGTACACATTCAGAACAGCGGCTCGGTATTCAGCCAGATCGGCACGATTGGGAAAGAACTTATTTTGCCGGGTTTCGGCTTCATGAAAAACGACCTGCTCAAAGACAAGAAGCTCCTGTGGCTCGCGCTCATTGGCTTGGCACCTGCGTTCCTGATCACATTTACGTTCGGAACCTTGCTCACGTACTATGCTATTTCACTGTATTTTTCGCTGATCTGGGGCATTTTCTTCTATTACATGTTCAGCACCAGGCAGGTAAATACACGCAATACCGTTATCTTGTTTTTCCTCACCCAGTTCACGGCCTTTATCCTTGTCAACCTACAACGCCTTCCGCCGTTGAGCTTCCTGTATGCCCTCACCGATTCCGGCCATTTTTTGGGTGAGCTGGTCGGTTACATCTTAGGTGTTGGGTTCACCGAAGAAAGCATCAAAGCCTTGCCATTGATTTTTATTTTGCGAACAGCCAAAGAACCGCTTGTGCCTCAAACGCTCGTGTTCTACGGACTTATTTCCGGTATTGGGTTTGGTGTGCTCGAAGGTGTACACTACCAAACTACCGTTAATACGCAATTAAGCTACGATGTGGCCTTTTTCATGAACCTGGCCCGGCTTACCTCTTTGCCTTTTTTGCACGCCATCTGGTCAGGAATTGCCGGGTATTTCATTTCCTTTGCCAACATTATCCCCAAATACAGGCGAAGTTTATACATCCTGGCGATTCTTATTCCTGCGGTGCTTCATGGAATTTACGATGTGCTTGGCTGGAATATTCCCGGGCTGGCGGTGACCTTATTTTCGGTATTGCTGCTAATTTACTACCTCAAGAAAAGCCGCGACTATCAGTCCAAATTAATTCAGATCCGGTAGCGCGCCTGTGCGAAAATAAAACCTATATTTATCGAAATTTTTAAAAACTATGAGTCTTTACGACAATTTTCAGGACATCATCCATAATCCATTGGTTTCGGGTGGTATTATCTTAAACTTAATCGTGATCGAGAGCCTTTTGTCGGTTGACAATGCTGCTGTGCTGGCCACCATGGTGATGGATCTTCCGGCGGAACAGCGCAAAAAAGCGTTACGGTATGGGATCATTGGAGCCTATATTTTCAGGGGCTTGGCCCTGCTCTTCGCATCGTTCCTTGTAAAATTCTGGTTCCTGAAACCCATTGGCGGGCTTTACCTGCTTTACCTGGTATGGGATTGGTGGAAAGGCAAGCAAACCGAAGAGAAAGAAGACGATATTCTCGATAAAAAAGGAAATTGGCTTTACCGTTCCACGGTTGGTGCATTGGGCAACTTTTGGGCCACCGTGGCCCTTGTGGAATTAATGGATATGGCATTTTCGATCGATAACGTATTTGCAGTAGTTGCCTTTACCGATAACATTGTGTTGGTTTGGGTTGGCGTATTTATTGGTATCCTGGCCATGCGATTTGTTGCCCAGGGATTTGTAAATTTAATGGAACGTATTCCGGCTTTAGAGACAGCCGCATTTGTGGTAATTGCGGTATTGGGCATCAAATTGATCCTGTCGCTGGCTGAACATTTTGCGCCTGAATCAGCCCTTTCTAAGTTTTTATTAAGCCCTGCTGCCGATTGGGGAACTTCTATTCTCACCGTGCTTATTTTCCTGGTTCCGATCATTGTAGGATCACTCCGTAAGAAAAGTGCTGAATAACCCACCGGATGAAACCCTAAAAGCCCGCTACCCTGCGGGCTTTTTTTATTGCCAGTTGTAACCTCACATGCACCGCCTGCTGGTAATCTTCAACCACTTATAAAAACATACACCTATTCCCGTTAAAATATAGTATTTTAGTGTTATGCAAAAAATATACATCGTCGCGATTTTGTGCTTATTGCAACTTCTGACTGTTGCACAGGTAAAACCTTCGGCCCGCGCGGCCAGCACCCATACCGTTGCGCCTAAAATCATCAAGCCTAAAGAGACACATTATACGCGCTGGAGCGC
>DAIUED010000382.1:0-3660 GCA_036845295.1 Bacteroidota bacterium | reverse complement strand
CGATAGCAGATAAGCTGTCATAGGTGTTATTTCCGATGGTTTGGCCACCACTGTACACCCGGCGGCCAGGGCAGGGGCTATTTTCCAGCTAAAAAGGTACAGCGGCAGGTTCCAGGGCGATATGCAGCCAGCCACACCCACAGGTTGGCGCAAGGTATAATTGATGGCAGTGTCTTCCATGCTATGAGCATGCGCTGCATAATGCAGGATGCCCGTTCCGTAGAAATGGAAGTTGGCAGCTGCCCTTGGTATGTCAACTGTCTTCGCGAGGTGCAATGGCTTCCCGTTGTCGAGGCTTTCGGCCACGGCCAGATCGTGCAGTTGCGCTTCAATTAGCGATGCGATTTTGAGTAGGTAGGCCGAACGCTGATCTTTGGGCGTGATGCTCCAGGCAGGAAAAGCCGCTTTGGCTGCGGCTATCGCCGCTTCAGCATCGTGCTCGTCGCTGTCGGGGATATGGGAGTAAACCGTTCCGCGTGATGGATCGTAATTGTCAATATATTGTTTGGAGCGCGGCTCTACCAGCTCTCCGTTGATATAATTTTTGAGTTTTAGCATGGCGTCGAATGAGCCAACTAAATTACACAAAAGGAGGCAGAAAATCTAATGCGATCCCGTTGATCTGGTCTGGATCCGCTTGGGCTTTGATGCCTGCTACACGCCCGCAAACCACTCTTTGTGCCTGTCAGAGACTGTTAAAGCTCGTATTTCAGATCGCCGTTCAGGTAGGTAAGTTCAAGGAATGCCTTTACAAATTTAAGCTGGTAGTCGGCAAGTTTCAATTCCGTTTCCAGCCATTTACTTTCCCTTGAGTTTAACAGAAACAGAGAGCTTTCTCCATTCGTGAATTTAAGCCGTTCGGCTTCCACCAGCAGTTTACTGTATTTTGCCGAGCGTTCGGCATTCACTATCTGACCGGCAGTTACCTCTAACGCCGCGAGAATATACCGGCGCTTGAGATTGATCTGATTTTGTTTGTTAATCGTTTCCAATTGGTTGCTGTTGGCTTCCAGCGCTGCCATTTTATACTCGTTCCGTGATTTGCGCAGAAACAACGGAACAGAGAAGGTAGCGCCCCACTTGTAGTTATTGATGCCGAGTGAGGGCATCAGGGCATCGTTGGAGCTATTCAGGAAATTATAGCTCACATCCAGTACCGGCTTGATCATCTCGCGCTTCAGCCGTTTTTCTGTTTCCAGCACACGTTGCTTGGCCAGGTATTGCGTTACGAGCGGATTGGTGCCCGGGTTCTGATCCATTGTTTGTGCGATGCCTTTCACAGCCATAGAATACAGAAGATCAAGGCTGTCAGTAAGGTCGATCGAAAGGGTATTGCCACTGGAAGGCACTGGGCTCAACACAGAGAGGTCGTTGAGTTTTTTGACAAGTTCGATTTCTCCGGCTTGTTGGTCGAGTAAACGTCCCTGTAGAAAAATAGCGGCTTCAATGGTATCGATAGATGGCCGCTCGCCTGCAGACGAGAGGTCGCTGATCCCTTTGAGCCGTTGGCTGGCCAGGTTTGCGAAATAAGCATACAGGCGCGTGATCTTTTTTGTATAGAGCGCTTCGCAGTAAGTGCTTGAAGCAGTAAACAAAAGATCGTTGAACTGGATCTTTTGTTCGGCGTCGAAGTAGTCGTTGTAGTGCTTTGCTTTGGTTACTTCGGCCCGTCGTTTATCGAACAGCAAGCCTTGTAGAATGCTGGCTTCTACGCCAATATAGGGCAGGCCGATGGATGGCGTGTTGCGTTCAGGATTCAGGTAAATGCCCTGCCCGTACTGGTAGCCTGCCTTCAGGTATTGCGATGTATATATAGGCTGTTTGATTTCGGCACTGCCGAATGTAAAATAGTTTGTCGATTTGAATTGCTTGCTTTCAATACCGGAAGACAATACAGGGTCGTAATTG
Source organism: Bacteroidota bacterium (assembly GCA_036845295.1). Lineage (GTDB taxonomy): Bacteria > Bacteroidota > Bacteroidia > B-17B0 > Aurantibacillaceae > UBA4416. Next base: position 1,752 of record DAIUED010000382.1, on the reverse strand, counting down.
CCCCTGGCTGCTTTCAATTGCGCCTTACCATAGTTGCCGCTATTCTTTGCTTTTCCTGCAAGCGGGCTCAGTTCTTTTACCGATTGAAGAAAGGAATTGTATTGGTAGGAAGCAGCAGTTTGTCCTAAACAAAAACTGCTTAAACCTGCCAGCAAAAAAACGATGCTATTTCTTTTTAGGCTCCGTGTCATGTTTTGTTTCTGTTTTGGGTTTGTAAAACTCCGGCGGGAAACCGTTGGCTTTTCGCCATAATTCATAGATGACCGGCACATCTTTAAGCAGCGTGAATCCTTTGGCACCACCACCGATCTGGACAGCATCCGGCCAGCGCTCGCCGGTTTGTACCGCCAGCACACGGAATTTGCCATTGGCAGAAATAACCTTGTCGAAAGTGACGATCTCGGCACTGTAGCTGCCATAGCTGATGCCGGGCCAGCCAGAAAATACGAAGGCGGGCCAACCGTCGAAGATGAGTTGAACCTGCTGGCCGCGGCTAAGCAACGGAAGGTCAACGGGATCAACGTATAGTTCCACAGCCTGTTCTTTTTGTACGGGAACAATGTTACACAACATACCGCCTTCTTTCACGATCTCGCCAACGCCTTTCAGCGCAAGGTTATTCACGTAGCCGGCTTGCGGCGCCAGCACATAATAGTAGGTGTTCCGCAGGGCATAGTTAGACAACTGGTTTTGCAGCTTGGTGAGCGAGCCTTCGGCTTCATACACCATCGAGATGGTGCTGAATTTGTCGGACTCGGCTTTCATGAGTTTTTCGTTGTATTCCTGAAGCGTGGTGTTCAACTCAAGCTCGGCATTGAGCAATTCATTTTTGGTAGCGGTGATCTTATTTTCGGTTGCTATTTTTTTGGCGTAAGCTTCCTGAACTTTTACTTTCCGGTTTTCGAGATCGGTTTTCGAGATCACCCCTTTGCCAAGCAGTTCCTCATATCGCTTGAACTGTTCTTCGGCTACTTTGTAGTTATTGGCAGATGCCAGCGCTTCGGCGCTGTCGCTTGATAACTTGGCTTTCACCTGAAGTACTTTGTTTTTCACCTGCTCGGTTTTCAGGCGTAAGGCTTTGTTGATGGCGTCGATCTGATCGTTGATAGCCGCTACTTTCTTCTCGTAAGATTGCAAGGATACTTCCTTTGCTTTCACCTGCGATTCCGATCGTTGAACCAAGAGTGAATCCATGTACTCCGGTTTGACCTCGGAAATGAATGCAATGGTGTCGTCCTTATTTACAAAATCACCGTCATTGATGAACCATTTTTCAACCCGTCCTGCAATTCGCGACGTCACTTGCTGTGGTTTATTCTCTGGATTTAATACGCTCACTTCGCCCGACATGCTTACGCTTTGTGTCCATGGCAGGAACAGCACAATGAGGCAAGCAGCCAAAAAAGCATAAAACAAGCGCTTCATTTGTTTTGCATATTTTGGGCGGTACACCTGAAGGCTGGCGTTAAGGTAATTGCTGTCATCGGCACGCAGATACGACTCTTCCGAGGATTTGGGAAAGAGCATCTCGATTTTGTACAAGGCCGTTACAATATCGTAGCAAGTGCCTAGGCTGCCAATTAGTTTTTCCACGGAGTTGATCACCAGGAGAATAATGATCTCAGAGGCCACGAACTGGCCAATGTTCAACTCACCGATTTGTACCAGGTATGCGCCGAGAAAAAGTAATACGCTGATAAAAAATATCTTGACAAATAAAATGCCCTTATACTGTTTCTCAACTGTGGTGTA
>DAIUED010000381.1:0-3663 GCA_036845295.1 Bacteroidota bacterium | reverse complement strand
GCACCTCTAATGGTGTGACGGATACCACTGCCAAGGAAACCACCACGCTAAACACCGTTGACACCACGGCAATGGATGGCAAACCCCAGTAGGCTCGCTATACCGGATCGGCGTCTATTTGCAGGCGGTAAACGCTTTTTTTATTGTGGAATTGTAATTGATCGATTTCCTGTTTTAGGACATCCCGCACCTGGGTTGGTGAATACTCACGGTTGATCTTGAGCAGGATGCGTTTATGGTATTGATCTTTGATCTTGGCCACGAGCGGGAATTCCGGCCCTAGCATCATCGTTCCGAATAAGGGCTTTAACTGCACGGCAAATTGCTCGGCTATGTCGTTTACTGTTGCAATATCTTTAGACACAACGCTCAACTCGATTACCCGTGTAAAAGGCGGATAATGGTATTGTTCGCGCTCCCGGATCTGCGACTGGTAAAATTGAAGGTAATTATCGGCGAGTACATGCCGTATCACCTCGTGTTCGGGTTGGTTGGTTTGTATATATACTGTTCCCTTCTTATCTTTTCGTCCTGCACGGCCACTTACCTGCACAATAAGCTGGTAGGCCTTTTCATAAGATCTGAAAACAGGAAAATTCAAAATGCTATCGACGTTCAGTACACCAACTACACTGACGTTATCGAAATCGAGGCCTTTGGTTACCATTTGGGTACCAACGAGAATATCGATGTTACCCAATTCAAACTCATCGATCAATTGCTTGTAGGCATATTTACTGCGTGTGGTATCGAGGTCCATGCGTGCAACACGAGCAGCCGGAAAAAAGATGGCAATTTCCTCTTCAATTTTTTCTGTGCCAAATCCCTTATACTTCAGGTTGTTGTTGCCGCAAGCGTGGCAGGTTGTTGGCGGTTGCATGGTATAACCGCAATAGTGGCAACTGAGTTTATTACTTTGCTTATGGTAAATAAGCGCCACATCGCAGTGGGTGCAATGTGGTATCCAATGGCAGGCGTTGCATTCGGTGTAAGGGGCAAAGCCACGCCGGTTCTGAAAAAGGATTACCTGTTCTTTCTGATCCAGGGCTGTTTTTATCGCCGTGATGAGTTGATGAGAAAAGATCGACCGGTTCTGCTGCTGCTGGGTTTCTTTTTTTAAATCGCAGATCACCGTGGCAGGCAGCGCCGCATTGCCGAAACGTTGTGTGATGGTTACGAGTCCAAATTTTCCGTGTTGAGCATTGTAGTATGTTTCAAACGAAGGGGTGGCCGTTCCGAGCAATACCTTGGCCTGGTGCAAGCCTGCCAGGTACATGGCAGCATCCCGCGCATGGTAACGTGGTGCCGGGTCCTGCTGCTTATAAGAGTTATCGTGCTCTTCATCGATCACGATCAAACCCAGGTTGCTAAATGGCAGAAACACTGCCGAGCGGGTTCCTAAAATGATGTTGAAGTGTTTACCGTCGATGCGTTTTTCGTTGTTGTGGATAATGGAATTCCATATTTCGACCCGCTCGTTCTCACTGAATTTTGAATGGTAAACACCCACCGTATCGCCGAAGACGGCCCGGATACGGTTAATGAGTTGCGTAGTTAAGGCGATTTCGGGGACAAGGTATAACACTTGCTTGCCCTGGGCTACCATATTGCGAATAAGCTCAGCGTAAATTTCTGTTTTTCCGCTACCGGTTACGCCATGCAGCAGTACCGCCTGTTTGGTCGAAAATTGTTGCTGAATATCGCGAAAAGCCTGCTCCTGAACGGCATTTAGCGTTTTAGAACTTCTCTCGCTGCTATCGAACAGCAGGCGGCTGGTTTCGAGTTCTGTTTCGGTAACCAGGCCCTTTTTCACAAGGCCTTTTAACACACCTGCATCGGCTTTTTTAAGCAATACCGATTTTTTCACAAGACCCAATTGCCTGGCTGTTTCATCAGACCTCAACAAATGCAGCAACAGCAACAACACTTCTGCCTGCTTGAATGCTTTCTTCTCGAGGCCATCCAGCACTTCCTTCAATTGTTCGTCGTTATTGAGCAGGTGATCGGCAAGGCCCACATACGCTACGAGTTTCGGCTTGTATTTATCTTTTACTTCTTCATACACCACTACGGCGCCTTTTTTTATCAGCCGGTGAACGAAAGGCTGTACCGCCTTAAGCTCAAGCATTGCTCCCACATCTTCAAAACTCAGCGAGGCATTGGCTTGCAATGCTTCCAGCACGGCATGTTCCTTTTCGTTGAAATAATCGTAGGGCGTTTCTTCGAGACTGAAATTGGGGTTTAAGGTTAGGTGCGAGGTACTGCTCAGTTTTAACCCTCCAGGAAGTGCAGCGTTCATCACATCGCCCGGATTACATACATAATATTGGGCAATCCAGTCCCAGAGTTTCAGCTGACTATCCGTTACAACGGGCTCGTCATCGAGCAGTCCTTCGACATATTTAGCGGCGTAATCCTTTGGCGGCTGCTGATGGAGCCGGTAAACCACACCAGTATAAAATTTTGTTTTGCCAAACTGAACGATCACGCGTTTCCCTACGGCGATCTGATCTGACATCTCCCTGGGCACGCGGTAGGTAAACTTGTTAGGCACCGAAAGCGGCACAATCACGTCTGCAAATATGGTATCGTTCGTTTCCAATAGTTTTGACCTGCCGCTGATGCTTGTGCCCTCACATGTCGCTTAGCTGATAAACGCAGCGAGCAACACACCGGCAATCATCGAGGCGATCTTTGCCAGATTGTATTTGTGGTTCTCGCTTGTTTCAAACATGATAGCCGTGGAGATGTGCAGGAAAATACCGATAACGATGCCAAACGACAGGTTAAGGAAGCCGTCGTAATTTTGTACGCCTACCGAATTGAGTAAATAGCTTGCCAGGCAACCGAGCGGCGCCATGAGTGCAAAGCCCAGCAGTAACAGAAAGGTTTTTAACTTGGAAGCACGGTGCTCGAGCAATAGGGTCACGAAGGCGATGGCAATGGGAATGTTATGCAAAGTGATGCCAAAAATGAGGGATTGCTGAGTGGAAAGCACTGTGTCTGCGGCCGTACCGTCTATCATGCCGCTTTGGTAGATGGGCAGGCCTTCGAGCAGAGAATGCAGATAAAGCCCAACAATCATACCCAAAGGCAGGTGTTTTTTGCAGGAGTCGCTGTGAGCATGAACATGTCCGTGTTCGATACCTGCGCTGAAATATTCGATAATGATCTGGATAAAAAAACCAACAAGGATGAACAAACCGGTTATTTTTCCATCCGTACCTTCGTAGGCTTCAGGCAACAGGTGGGTTACTGAAATTGCAAACAGGTAGGCTGCACTAAATGCCAGTAAAAATCGCAGGTTCCTACCCTTTATCTTAAGCGACAGGAATATCATTCCGGTAACAAGAACCGGTGAGGCCAGCAATAAAGTCAACAACCACAAACTCATGATTTTTGCATGATTAAAATTAAACGTGGCGACTGCACAGGATCAAAATCCTGCAATTGGTAATTCCCGAATGTGTACAGGATCTTCAACCCACAATCATATGCTAATGCTTCAAAATAGGCCTGGTCGAACAGCTTGACACGTTCTTCGAAATGAAACTGCTCACCATCGGCGGTAAAATCGATTCCTTTGATAATCGTATTGTTTTCGATGCGCTTTGAAATGGAAAATGTTATACCGCCCAGCGTTTTAGCATCGTGAGGCACCAT